>NZ_JBSFHN010000036.1:0-89203 GCF_053597115.1 Streptomyces sp. NPDC001515 | reverse complement strand
CTTCCCGTACAGGAACCGGAAGAGGGCGAGCTGCAACTCCACCCAGTCCAGGCCGGTGGGCTCGGGGTAGCCGTGCCGAACGAGCACGTCCGCCACGTCGATGGACAGCCCCCGGGTGAACCGGGCGTCGTCCTCGGGCGCGGGGTTGAGGGGATAGGCGCGGGCGCTCACGCCGCACCGACCGGCTGCACCACGTCGGTGCGGTTGCTCAGGTCCCGGCGGGCCGCCAGGACCCGCCGGCGGGCCCGGCGGATACGCCGAATGTCCAGCTCACTGGCCGGCCGGTCCAGGACCATGATCTGCGCGTCCAGCAGGTCGACCTCCGCCAGGATCAGCGGCATCTCGTGCTCGATCGCGTCCAGCTCGGCGGCGGTCGGCTCGAAGTCGAGCGACGCCGCCGTAACGGTGCTCTGAAGTGCTCCGATGGTCTGCATGGGTCGTTTTCTCCTTGCGGTGGGACGGCCCGAAAGGGCACCCCCGGAGTGGCGACTCCGGGGGTGCTGGCCGTTTGGGTGGAGGCCACCTGGGCGGGTGGCAGTGCCCCGGGCCCGATTCGGTCGGGCGCCCTCGCGGCGTGAATGCCGGGGCTGAGGATTCGGTTCTCGTGTTCGCGCGGCGCCGCTCGATCCGGGGAGATCCGAAGTCCCGGACGTCTGAGGGGGCGGCTTCAAGGTGTGCCGCGCAGTTCTTTCGAGTCGGTGGCGTGTCCCCCGTCTGGGGTGTCGGGCCCCGGTGTGACGGGGGCCCTTTCTCGGCCGACTGGTCTCCACTCGCCTCGGCCGGAACGGTCACGGCCGTCTTACTGCGGTGGATCACGCTGTTCAGTTCTCAAGCACCTGTCGCTTCCATCGAGCCGACCCGCCTAATGCGGAGCCCTCCGGGCGTGAGGTACATGTAGTACTTGTTCCTTAGGATGGGGCGGATGGTTCGCGGAGTCAAGTCCTTCGATTTCTTCGACTTCGCGGGTACGCCCCGCTGAGGCACTTAAAGCGTGGCCTGATCAGGCACGACGGTGAACTTCACGCTGACACAACTTCAGGACGTTTCGGCTACGGTGAAGTCGTCCCAAGTCGTCCCTCAGGGGGAGTGCACGGCATGGCCAATGAGCGCTTGCGCGGCGCGATCGTCGAGAGCGGGATGACGCTGGATCAGGTCGCGGAGCGACTGGGTGTGTCGGCGAAGACCGTGGAGCGCTGGGTCAACGAGCCCAAGCGGCAGCCATACCGCCGGTACAAGTACGCGACGTCATCCCTTCTCGGGCGGGAGGTGTCCTACCTCTGGCCGGAGGCGAGGACGTCGGCGGAGGTGACTGAGGCAGGCAGCGCCGAGTTGGTCCAGCTCTACCCGCACCGCTCTGTCGTGCCGAATCGGCTGTGGCCTCAGCTCTACGCTGGCGCGACGCGGCACTTCGACGTGCTGGTCTACTCGGGCTTCTGGCTCACCGAGGACGCTGCGTTCCACCAAGTGGTGAAGGAGAAGTCGGCCGATGGCCTACGCATCCGGTTCATGCTCGGCGACCCTGACTCGGCCGCAGTCGCCGTGCGCGGCGAGGACGAGGGCATCGGCGGTGCGATGGCGAGCAAGATTCGCAATGCGCTGGTGAACTACGCGCCGCTGTTCGGGCTTCCGGGGGTGGAGTTCCGGTTGCACTCCACCACGCTCTACAACTCGATCTATCGTGCCGATGACGTGATGCTGGCGAACGGGCACCTGTACGGCGTAGGCGCCTACATGGCGCCGGTCCTGCACATCCAGCGCGTCCCCGGAGGGGAGCTGTTCGACGCGTACGCGGAGAGCGTCGAACGCGTCTGGGAGAGCGCCCGACCCATCTCTTCGCCCACCGACCTGCGAGGATCGGACGCATGAGTCGGACCGACTACTTCCGCGACCCCAAGGCGCCCAAGGCCAACTCGGTGGTTCCTTCCGTGACGGTCGTGGTTCGCAACGACCACGGGCACCTTCTGCTGATCCACAAGACGGACAACGACCTGTGGGCACTTCCCGGCGGCGGACACGACATCGGCGAGCGGATCGGCGATACGGCCGTACGCGAGGTGGAGGAGGAAACCGGGATTCGCGTCGAGGTCGACAACATCGTCGGGCTCTACACCGACCCGGAGCACGTCCTCGCCTACGACGACGGCGAGGTACGGCAGCAGTTCTCCATCTGCTTCCGGGCGCACCCTGTCGGGGGTGCTCTGCGGACCAGCAGCGAATCGAAGGAGGTCCGCTGGGTGGACCCGGCGGACCTCGACGACCTGGACATTCACCCGTCCATGCGGCTCCGTATCGCGCACGGCTTGGACGAGCGCCGGCGGCAGCCCTATCTCGGCTGAGCGTCTGCGGCGGCGGCAGCCATCCGGAGCTCTACGCGCTCGTTCGCGGCGTAGATCTCCGGTGCCGCCCGCTGGATGAAACGGCCCACGATCGTGTCCGGCCCGTACCGCTGCACGATCTCGTCCAGCCGGGCCGCCAGCGTGGTGTGCTCGCCGTCCGGGGTGGTCGTCATGTCCGAGACGATGAGCGCGTCCACGAGCTCCGGCCGCTCCAGCTCGAACTCGGTCTCCAGCTCATGCCGAAGCCCCCGCTCCTCGGCCTCCAGGAGCGCGCAGGAGTGATGGGCCACGAGCCGCACGACCCGCTCGTCGGCACTCTCCTGGTCACGGAGGAACCGGGCGCCGTCGAGCGGGTGGAAGCCGGTGGTGGCAATGGAGGGGGAGTAACCGACGTCGTGCAGGACGGCGGCGGCCTCCAGAAGTTCGGCATCGCAGCCGAGAATCGGGCTCAGGGTTCGGGCTCGCTTGGCGACTCCGAGGGAGTGGGCCCAGCGGCGCGGAAGCGGTTCGGACAACATCGATTCGGAGAGCGAGTACGCCCAGTCGGTCAGCCCCATGGATGCCAAGGCTAGGTCTTCTCCTTGTTGGTCGGGAGGGCGCGCACGGTGCGGCCCTTGCCGTGCACGGTTGCGAGCAGGCCGGTTCCCTCCATCTGAGCGAGGGCGTGCCGGACTGCCGTACGGGAGGCGCCGAAGCGCTCGCACAACTTCGACTCCGACGGGTAGGCGTCGCCTACCGCCAGCGCCTCGTCCGCGATCAGATCGGTCATGCGGTCGATGAGCGGCCTGATGGGCTTACTGGACACGCGCCAGCCAGCGCCGGGGACGGAGGTGACGAGCTTCTCGGCCTCCAGCGTCTTGAGAGCGCGCCGGATCGTGTTGCGGGAGACGTCGTGCGTCCGCATGAGAGCGGCCTCGGACGGGAGCGCATCTCCGTCCGGCGCCTTCTCGATGTGCTTTCGCAGCACATCGGCGATGAGCAGATAGGTTCCGCGCGGGCTTGCCTCCGGCACGGCACCTCCTTCCAGAAGCGATGACTGTTGCCAGGGTCGCACGTGGCAGCGTGAGACCGGGCGGGCCGGTCGGGGGGACGCCGTGTGGGCCATTTCCGGGCTTCATGGGCCATGTGCGGGCCAAGACGCACGCGCGGCGTCCGTGAGCCAGGAAAGACGCAGGTGGGAGCGGGTGTGGCCGCCTGTCGCCGATCGGCAGCGCGCTACGCCGCACGCACGCGCGCCCGCCCAGCCGGGGCTACTACCCCCGTCTGAGATCGGCTTTCGCAGCCCGATGTCAGTGCGCGTAGCTACTGTTCGGGAGTGAATGAACTCTTGAGCGAGGTGCTCGACCTCCAAAAGGTGTGGCAGGCGAAGAACACCAAGGAGATGCAGCGCCGGGGCGTCGTCGTCCGTACTGAGATCCGCGACTGGCTGCGCCAGCATGCCGAGGCTCTCGCCGTGGCCCTGGGAGTACCCCTCGACGACGTCGGGGTCGAGGGCAAGGACGGGGCCGGCCAGAGGTCTGAAGTCGCGTGGACCCGCGTCTACTCGAAGAGCAGGACTCCGAGTGCGACCGACGGCTGGTACATCGTTTATCTGTTCAGCGGCGACGGGCAACGCGTCTACCTCTCGCTCATGCAAGGCACAACCGAGTGGATCGCTGGCGAGCTTAAGCCCCGTGAGCCCGTCGCTCTTAAGAAGCGGATCGATTGGGCCCGCCCGCTCATCGAGCACGTTGCCAGCGAGCGCACTGACTTGCTGACGGAGATCTGTCTCAACGCCCGGACGAAACTTGGCAAAGGCTACGAACCCGGGACCGTCCTGGCCATCGAGTACCGACGCGATGCCATCCCCAACTCGGACGCCCTTAGCCAGGATCTGCTCTTCATGGCACGACTCCTGGGCCCCTTGTACAAGGCGGCGGACGACACAGCCCACATTCCCGGCGATCTGCCGGTAGAAGTCCGAGAAGCAACACAGAGCGCGGCGGCAGCAGCGAATCGCAGAAGCGCCCGCAAGGGCGGTCAAGGGTTCCTCTTGACCGCCCTTGAGCGCAAGGCCATCGAGGACCGCAGTGTCCTGCTCGCCACGGAGCACTTCAAAGCCCAGGGATGGACCGTGAAGGACGTCGGCGCCCACAAGCCGTACGACCTGCACCTGACACGGGGAGACGAGAAGCTTCACGTAGAGGTGAAGGGGACAACGTCGGATGGTAGCCAGATCATCCTGACGCGGGCCGAAGTCGAATGGCAGCGCAGGTTCGCGCCGGACAATGCCCTGGTAATCGTCCACTCCATCGAACTGGATCGATCCGTCGAACCTGTGACGGCGAGCGGTGGAGTCCTTAACTGCACCTCGCCATGGACCATCGAGGAGGAGACTCTGACCGTCATCTCCTACATCCACCGAACGGGTCTGTGAGATGGAAGCGGAAGCGTTCCTGTGGTGGTGAACGTTCTCGCCCAGGTGGGTGAGCGGGGCTCGCTGCAACAAGTGGGATGCGCCACCGAGCGTTGCTACGCCCTTCTGCACCCCGTACCGGACGACGAACCGGGCTAGCTCGCCAGCTTCCGCAGTACGCCCGATGGTGTCCACCGCGCCCGACACGACGACACTGCCCGCCATGAACTGCATCGGAGCGACCAGCCCGATCTTCCAAGATGCGCCTTCACAACTCAAGCGCTCCTATGATCGGTTCACGCGATCAAAGCGGAGTCGTAGTGGGGGGGCCATGACACAGCCAACATCTGAAAGGGCGATCGAGAGACTTCTCGGTCATGACAGGGAGATCCTCGATCTTCGACATGACATCCGTAAAGCCCGCCTTAAGAGGCTCTTATTGGTTTCGACCTACTCCTCCGCACCCGCAATGCTGTTGCTCCTCTTCATTGGGAACATCGCGACATGGGGCCGCATCGACCTTGCCCGCGTCAACCTGGCGTGCATCCCGCTTCTCGTCGCTCTCTTGGTCCTGTGCATGATCGTCCGCGAGAAGAGCACCGAGCATGTCGGCATACATGTGGTCCTTTTGGACACTTGGGCGTCGGGGTACGCGGCGACGAAGAAGATCGACCTCGAGTTGGCCATAGAGCGAAGGCGCTTTTCCGCCGTATCTACCAACCTACCAACAGAGACCCGCCGCCACATATACCGAGAGACCGTGCCAGGGGCCGTCGAGCAGTACCGCTCCGACGGACTTCGCTACAGGCGGGTTCACAACCTCTTCCAAAGCGTCATCATCATAGGCTCGCTGGCGACGTCGACGGCCGCGAGCCTCGCGGAAACTCCGGCGCCCTACAAGTGGATCACCGTTGGCACTAGCTTCTCAGTTGGCCTCGCGGCCGGCTTCACCGGCTACTTCAAGTTCCGCGAGCGCAGCTTCTACCTCCAGCAGACTGCCGACGCCATCGAGGAGGAGTACGACGCCGTCAACCTGAAGGTGGGCCGGTACAAGGGCAGCACAGACGACGCAGCGGCTCTGCTGGAGTTCACAGAACGCGTGGAGACCCTCAAGAACGACCAGCGCAAGCGCCAACAGCAACTCGACCAGCCGACAGAGACGCCCGAGGGCTGACGTCGTTGTCCTGATCATTGTCCAGTTCGCTGATGGACGTCACGGTTCACCGTCGTACACGCACACCATCCGACCAGCAGCGCGAACGCCCATGAACGGCGCCATACAGTCATGCGCACAGTTGGAAAGCGTGTTGGGGGCAACCCCTCACGAGTTCGAATCTCGTATCCTCCGCCATTGCTCTCACCGGGCAATACGTCGAAGGGCCCCGCAGCTTGCTGCGGGGCCCTTCGACGTATTGCCCTTGGCCTCCGTCGCGCTGATCGTCGTACAGCGCCATCGAGCCCCTGCCTCCGTGACGAGCGAAGTCGACACGGCACGCTACGCCGACAACCTCGCCGCGCAGCCCCCGCACACGTCGGGGCCGGCTCCGCCAAGAGCCGTCCGCGACGGTCGGCCCAGCAGACGGAAAGCGAAACGTCGTCATAGCGAAAGAGCTGTCGGCTGTTCGCAGTTGCGGCTACACGGTACGAGCGTGGCCAAGTGGTGCGGGCCACCGCTTCGCGACGCTCGGGGCCGAGTGAGGGATCATAGGGGGCGTTGTCACCCGGGTTGAGATCCAGAGCACCGCGGTATCGGACTGAATGCGCTAGTAGTCAACAGATGGGCGATATGCCGGTATTTGGCAAAGTAGGTAAAAACCGCCGCCCGGCGGGATAACGCCGCTGGTCAGCTCCTGTGGTCCCCGCGCACGCGGGGGTGGTCCCGACGAAGCCCGACGCCTGGCCGGCCGCCTCGCGTGGTCCCCGCGCACGCGGGGGTGGTCCCCAGATCCGCGCCGTCCGCTGATGCGGCACGGCGTGGTCCCCGCGCACGCGGGGGTGGTCCCGCGAGCCACCACAGCTCGATCACGTCGACGAGGTGGTCCCCGCGCACGCGGGGGTGGTCCCCAGAGGGAGGCAGTGGGCGCGGCCGTGCTGGGGTGGTCCCCGCGCACGCGGGGGTGGTCCCCTGAAAGTCGCTCGACCTGCTCGACCCCGGTCGTGGTCCCCGCGCACGCGGGGGTGGTCCCCCGCAGGGCTGCCGCGCCAGCGTGGTTGAACGGTGGTCCCCGCGCACGCGGGGGTGGTCCCTACCCGCACTACCGAGGTCGCGGGCAGTGCGGGTGGTCCCCGCGCACGCGGGGGTGGTCCCGCGATGACTCGGCGGTCCTGGTACACCCGGACGTGGTCCCCGCGCACGCGGGGGTGGTCCCTGCGGCGCAGGCCGCTGATGGGTGGATGGGAAGTGGTCCCCGCGCACGCGGGGGTGGTCCCCGTGGGACGTCGCGACCCGGCAGGGCTTCGTGGTGGTCCCCGCGCACGCGGGGGTGGTCCCTACACAGCCACGAGCCGTGTACGCCACCGTGAGTGGTCCCCGCGCACGCGGTGGTGGTCCCGGTCTCCACAGCTACATGGCGGGCCACGAAGAGTGGTCCCCGCGCATGCGGGGGTGGTCCCTGGGTGCCGGTGTTCAGGCCTCGGTTGCTGATGTGGTCCCCGCGCATGCGGGGGTGGTCCCCGCAGCCCGGCCCCGCCCTCTACGCCACCGCCGTGGTCCCCGCGCATGCGGGGGTGGTCCCCGCCGGTGCGCCCCTCCTCCCACCCGACCAAGGTGGTCCCCGCGCATGCGGGGGTGGTCCCCGAGTGACCGGCGCGTAAGCCGCCCGGGTCTCGTGGTCCCCGCGCATGCGGGGGTGGTCCCCTCGCCCTGCTGGCGTTCCTCGCGGCCGTCATGTGGTCTCCGCGCATGCGGGGGTGGTCCCTGGCGCACATCGAGCCGGGGCACGCGGTGCTGGTGGTCCCCGCACATGCGGGGGTGGTCCCACACTGTCGAGCGCCTGGGAGGTCCAGCGTGAGTGGTCCCCGCGCATGCGGGGGTGGTCCCGGGGCACCAGCCGCAGATCCGCTTGGCGTCGGGTGGTCCCCGCGCATGCGGGGGTGGTCCCATCACCGTCCCGGACCGGCCGTCCCTCGCTCTGTGGTCCCCGGGTCCTAGCCGCCCGACGGAACCTGACCAAGTGGTCCCCGCGCATGCGGGGGTGGTCCCGCGGTCATCTCCGTGACGTCGAAGCCCTGGTCGTGGTCCCCGCACATGCGGGGGTGGTCCCGACAGCATCACGGCCGCCGCCCGCAGGCTGTTGTGGTCCCCCGCGCACGCGGGGGTGGTCCCGCCTCGCCCAGCCGCTCCCAGTGCTCCATGGTGTGGTCCCCGCGCACGCGTGTGGTCCCCGCGCACGCGGGGGTGGTCCCGTCTCCGGGCCGCGGCGTTGTCGCCCGGCGAGGTGGTCCCCGCGCATGCGGGGGTGGTCCCCCGCCCCCGCATCTTCTGGCCCCAGACGGTCGGGGCCCTCGCGGCTCTGGTGGCGTCGGCTGGCGTGGTCGGGAGTGGGTGGTGGAGGGGTTGTGCGGGTGTTCGGGGCGGGGGCGTTGGGCGGGAGGGGCGAGTGGGGGTTGGGGCTGGAGGGGAGTCGGTGGCTCTTTATGTGGCTAGGCATGGCGAACCGTGGCGATTGGTCGGGGTCGGGCCGTCGGGTTCGGTGTGCGCTGTAAGTTGCCAGGAGTTCGGCTCTGTCTCGCCCTGGCGCCCCGCTCGCCTTGGGTCGGGGTCCGGCCGGGTCGGTGGTTCGGCCCGGGCGGGAGTGATGAGAGACAGGAGCCGGAAGGATGGGGCGACCCAAGGGAAGGACACGGCGCCGACGTCGACGGAGGGACTGGGTCGAGTTGGCGGTCGTGGCCCTCGGTGCGGTCACTGCCATCGCGGGGTGTGTCGAGCGGTTCACGCACTGAATCGGTGACGTGACCCCCGGCCGGTGTGGACGGGCATAAGTGAGCCCGGCCGTGTCGTAGTCGGCCGGGCTCACACGGCCCCGCGCGCGAGGCCTGGCTCCGGTGGACGCCGGAGTCGGGCCTTCGTGGTTCGCGCGGGAGTCTCGAAAACAACGCACTGCGATGCTACAACCGCCCAACCCGCCCCAGACGCTCCTCAACCACGTTTCCGCAGGTCAGAGGGGTGGCGCGGAGGTCTTGCGCGGGCTGGCGGCGGCCAGCGGATCCGACGGGGTCGTCGGCGTTTTCGCAGGTCAGCGCAGTATGCGGGTGGCGGGAAAGTGCGGCGGGGGGTAGCGAAGGGTGGCGAAGCCTACGCCCCTGAGACAGGGCCCTGTAGAACCCGGTCCCGCGGGCCCTTCCGCTCCCCCTTCCGGCCTGTTGGTCGGGGCGTCGTCGGGCGTCGTACGCGGTCGTGTCCGTCGCTCCTGCCGGCGTGGGGCGCACAAGGACGCCGACCCGGGCGCAGACGGCCCGTCACGCCTCCCCTCAGCCTCGAAACAGCCGGAATCCATGATTCCTTCACGCGGGGTTCACCCGGCCGCTACCGTGCTTCTCGTGTGCAGCGGGTGGCGCTGTGTCACGGGGCAGGATGCTGCCGCTGCCAGGGGGTGCCCGGATGCGGCCGCGTATCCGGGGGGATCGCGATGCGGGAGTTGACCAAGGGTGCCAATGTCGGGCTGGCGGAGCTGAGTGACGATGCCGGGGCGGTCGTCGCGAGTCTGAGCTGGAGCAGCTCGGCGGGGGACGGAGACGCCGATGTGTCGGTGCTGTTGCTCGATGCGGACGGCAAGGTCCGTTCGGACGCCGACTTCTTCTTCTACAACAATCCGGCCGCCGCCGACGGCAGCGTGCAGCTCCTGGGCAAGACGCCCACCGCCAGTGGCAGCGAGGACCGGATCAGCCTTGATCTGCCCGCCGTTCCGGACGACGTCGACCGTCTCGTCGTCGCCGCCAGCCGCTACGGCGGTGCGCACTTCGGGGAGTTGGACGATCTCCGTATGACCGTCGCCGACCGCACCGGGGAGCTGCTGCTCGGGTTCTCCATTCCCGAAGCCGGGGAGGAGAGTGCGTTTCTGTTCGGCGAGTTGTACCGGCGCGGCGCCGAGTGGAAGTACCGCGCCATCGGACAGGGATACGCCACCGGGCTGGCCGGCCTCGCCACCGACTTCGGCATCGATGTCGACGACGAAGGGGAAGGGGAAGGGGAAGGGCAAGGGGAGGGGGAGGGTGGGGAGGGAGAGAGTGCTGGTGTCGGTCTGCCCTCGCCCCGTGTCGAGTCGGTCCTCCCCGTACCCGTCGCCCCGGTGGCTTCCCCGCAGCCCTCGCCCGTCGCCCCCGTCACCGGGCCGTCCACCACGTCAGCCCCCGCCCCCGCCCCGACCAAGCGGGTGCGAGGGCCGCGTACCGCGAAGAAGAAGGTGACGCTTCCGGCCGTCGTCACGAAGTCCCTGGCCGAGAACGACTCCTGGCACGGGGCGCGGCTCTTTCCCGCGCCGTCGCTCAAGAGCGACAAGGAGCGGGAGGTGCGGGCCACGTCGGTGCTGTTGTCGGTCATGGCGCAGGTGCCGGAGTTCGGGCGGCGGCTGACCGCCGGGTTCGGGGCGCCGGCCGGGCGGATGCAGACGTTCACGGAGGTGTCGCTCCCGCACGGGGAGACGCCGAAGCGGCCCGACGGCGTCATCCGGGTCGAGCGGGCGGGGAAGCTCTGGACCGCGCTGGTCGAGACGAAGACCAACGGCAACGCCCTCCGTTCCGAGCAGGTGCAGAACTACATGGACATCGCGGCGCGGCGCGGGTACGAAGCCGTGATCACCCTGTCCAACGACGTCGCCCTCGAAGGCAGCCCCCTCGTGGACGTCAAGATCGACGGCCGGCGCAAGCACAAGGTCGCGTTGCGGCACCTGTCGTGGGCCGAGGTGACCCACCAGGCGCACATGCTGATCCGGCACGAGGGCGTCGGCAACGCGGCCCACGCGTGGCTGCTCCAGGAGTTGCTGCACTACCTCCAGCACGAGAACTCCGGCTGCCACGGGTTCCAGAACATGGGGCCCTCCTGGGTGCCCGTCCGCAACGGCATCGACGCCGAGACCCTCTGCCAGGGCGACGAGCGCGCGGTCGAGGTGGTCGAGAACTGGGAGCGGCTGATCCGCCAGGTCTGCCTGCGGCTCGGCGGCGAACTGGGCGAGAAGGCGCTCCCCGTCCAGCGGGCCAGGCGCGGCACCACCCCCCAGTCGCGGCGGGCGGCACTCGCCGACCGGCTCTGCGAGGAGGGGCGGCTCACCGCGGAGCTGCGCGTCGAGGGGTCGCCTGGCATCACCCACGTCGTCGCCGACCTGCGCACCGGAAAGCTCCGCACCTCCATGGAGATCCCCCCGCCGGACGGGGCCTACCCCCTCGTCACGGCCAAGCGGCTGCTCCGCCAGTTGGCCGAGGCGCCCGCCGATCTCCACGTCGAGACCCTCCTCGACGGCCCCGGCGGGCCCCGGGGCACCCTGGAGAAGCTCCGCCCGGAGCCGGGCGACCTGCTTCCCCGGGACGGCGGCCCCATCACCGGCTTCCGGCTCTCCCTCTTCAAGGGGATGGGCGCCTCGCGCGGCAACGCCGAATCCGGGTTCATCCGCAGCGTCGACGACGCCGTCGGGCGGTTCCACTCCCATGTCGTGGCCCATCTGCCGCGGAGCGGCCGCTGATCGCGCCTGCCGCGCCGTTCCCGGACACCGGCGGTTCTCGTACGCCGCCGGGGCTTCTTGGACGCCGCCGGGTTCCTTGGGCGCCGCTGGTTCTTGGACCCCGCCGGTTTCTTGGACGCCGCCGGTTCCTGCGATGTTCGTCATTCGGGCCGTCGACAAGGGGGAGATGACGAGGGGGGTACAGGAGGGCGGTGAAGGGTGAGGCGTACGGACACGCGGGACCCGGCGCGCGCCCATGCCGGGCAAACGGCTGCAAACCACCGCATCAGCGGTGATTTCACTGGCCGCCGCACCTCCGGCTCGCAATCATCTGGTCCATGACCGACAGCAAGCAGGGCCGAGACATCACGCTCCGGATCGCCCAGGAGCCGGAGGCGGACGCACTCCTCGCACGCAGTCCGCTGGCCGCCCTCGTGGGCATGCTGCTGGACCAGCAGGTGCCGATGGAGTGGGCGTTCGCCGGGCCGCACGCGCTGGCGCAGCGGATGGGCGGGGACGATCTGGACGCGCACGAGATCGCGACGTACGACCCCGAGGCGTTCGTCGAGCTCTTCACCGCCAAGCCCGCCCTGCACCGCTATCCGGGCTCGATGGCCAAACGGGTGCAGCAGCTGTGCCAGTACCTCGTGGCGCAGTACGACGGGGTGGCCGAGGCCGTCTGGACGGGCGCCACCAGCGGGGCCGACCTGCGCAAACGCCTCAACGCCCTGCCCGGTTTCGGCACCCAGAAGGCGCAGATCTTCCTGGCGCTGCTGGGCAAGCAGTTCGGCGTCCGGCCGCCCGGCTGGCGCGAGGCGGCCGGACCGTACGGTGAGGAGGGCGCCCGCCGCTCGGTCGCCGACATCACCGGGCCCGAGTCCCTCACGGAGGTCCGCGCCTTCAAGCAGGAGGCCAAGCGGGCCGCGAAGGCCGCCAAGGCCGCCGCGAAGGGACGCTGAGCGCTCCCCCGGGGCCGGCCCGGCCGCGGAGACCGGGTCGGGAGGTCGTGCGGGGTTCTGAGGGTGCCAATTCCGTCATGCATGCGTTTGCGGCTTCTGTACCGCGTCCGGGGCGGGCGCGCAGTCACCCTCCATGGCTGCGCCCGGGGGGTCCCGGCCGGTAGGCTTTCCGTGTGATCTTCAAGCGCATCGGAAATGGGAAGCCTTATCCCGACCACGGCCGGGAAAGCACCCGGCAGTGGGCGGATGTCGCGCCGCGCCCGGTCCGCCTCGACCAGCTCGTGACCACCAAGGGCCAGCTGGACCTCGAAACGCTGCTCGCCGAGGACTCGACGTTCTACGGCGACCTCTTCGCGCACGTCGTGAAGTGGCAGGGCGATCTCTATCTGGAGGACGGGCTGCACCGGGCGGTCCGCGCCGCGCTCCAGCAGCGCCAGGTGCTCCACGCCCGCGTGCTCGAACTCGGCTGAGACCCCGCGCCGGTGTGTTCGACCCGCACGGGGTTCGTTCGGGTGCTTTCGCACTCGGAAGGGTGCGAGCGGCCCATCATTAAATAGGCATCATCACCGGGTCGCACTACGCTGCGCCCATGAGCATGCTCACTCCCCCCGGCATGGGCGGAAAGTACCGCATCACGGGTGACACGTATCCCCGCATGCGGCGCCCCCGCCGTCGCAGCAGGCTGATCGTCGCGGCCGCCGCCTCCGTGCTCGCCCTCGGGCTGGTCGGCTGGGGCTCGCTGCAGCTCATCGACGTCTTCACGGGCGGCGACAAGCAGGCCAGCGCCGCCGACCGCACGACCGACTGCCCCTCGCCCAAGCCGTCCGCGCCCGCGAAGATCCTCCCGAAGCCCGCGAAGATCACCGTCAACGTCTACAACGCGACCCCGCGCAGCGGGCTGGCCAAGGCCGCCGCCGACGAGCTGAAGAAGCGCGGCTTCACCATCGGCAAGGTCGGCAACGCCGCCGCCGCGTACGACAAGAAGGTCCCCGGGACCGGCATCCTGCTGGGCGCGCCGGCCGCCGCCAACGGCACCTTCCCGGTGCTCGGCACGCAGCTGCCTGGGGCCCAGACCAAGACCGACGCCCGGAAGACGGCCGACGTCGACCTGATCATCGGGACTGCGTTCAAGGCGTTCAACACGCCCCAGGCGGCGGCTTCCGCGCTGACCGCCCTGACGAAGCCCGCCCCGGCGCCGTCCGGCTGCTGAACAGACAGACGCCCACGGGCCCTCCCGCGCAGCCGTCCGGCGCGCGGGAGGGCCCGTGCGAGTTCGTCCCGGCCGGCCGTCGTCCCGGTCGGCCGCGGACCTGACCAGCGGTAGCTCCGCCCGGTCTTGGTCCTGGCCGGCCGTGGCCCCGACCAGCCCTGGTCCTGGTCGGCCCTGGCCCCGGCCGGCCCTCGTCCTAGTCGACCGTTCCGTACATGCGGTCACCCGCGTCGCCGAGGCCCGGCACGATGTAGCCGTTCTCGTTCAGCCGCTCGTCGACCGAGGCCGTGACCACGGTGACCGGCGTCCCGGCCAGCTCGCGCTCCATCACCTCGACGCCCTCGGGCGCCGCGAGGAGGACGACCGCCGTGACGTCGTCGGCGCCGCGCCTGATCAGCTCCTGGATCGCCGCGACGAGCGTGCCGCCGGTGGCGAGCATCGGGTCCAGGACGTACACCTGTCGGCCGGAGAGGTCCTCGGGCATCCGGGTCGCGTACGTGGACGCCTTGAGCGTCTCCTCGTCGCGGATCATGCCCAGGAAGCCCACCTCGGCGGTCGGCAGCAGCCGGACCATGCCGTCGAGCATGCCGAGACCGGCCCGCAGGATCGGGACGACCAGGGGGCGGGGGTGCGACAGCTTCACTCCGGTGGTGGGTGTCACCGGGGTCTCGATGTCGACCTGCTCGGTGCGCACATCGCGGGTCGCCTCGTACGCGAGCAGGGTCACCAGCTCGTCGGCGAGGCGCCGGAAGGTCGGGGAATCGGTGCGCTTGTCGCGCAGGGTGGTGAGTTTGTGCGCGACCAGCGGGTGGTCGACGACGTGGATCCGCATGACCCCACAGTAACCGCGCCTCCCGTACCCGTGCGCTGGCATCAACCGTACGTTCGGGGGGAAGGTGAGGACATACGGACCCAGCCTGGGGGTGATGTGCGGATGCCGGACGGGGCGAGGCGGAAGCGGGGCGGGCGGACGAGGCCCGACGCGCCCGGTCCGCGGGAGGTCCGGGACGCGCCGGAGGCGGAGGACGAGCCGGGCCCGCAGGGCTCCGGGGACGCGCCGGAGAGCGACGCGCAGCGCCGTCGGCGGCGCGCCCAGTTCCTCCGCGAGCTCCACGAGGCCAAGGCGCTCCGCGACCGGGTCCAGCCGCGCCGGGTCAAGGCCGCCAGGATGCGTCAGGCCATGCGGATGAGGACCTTTCGCTGGTAGCCGTGGTGATCGGCCGGAAACGGCCTGGTGAGGGCCCCGGGGAGAACTGGTGGCCGACGCAACGGCGGAACTGCTCTCGCGAGGCCGTGGTTTCTGCCACGATTCCGATGGGCGGGACGCAGGGCAGCCGGACCACCGACTGCCCCCCGTCGGACCGACACACCTAGGGCCCTTCGTCCGGAGCGGGCCGGATCACAGCTCCGGCGGACCCGGCGCGATCCGGACGAGCGACCCTGAGACCAGTGGGAGAGTCACGGTGTACTTCGCCGCACTGCTCGCGCGCACCGAAGACGGGTGGGAAGCGAGCGACACGGAGCTCGACGATGTGGAAACCCTGTCCGATCTGACGGATCTGGCCCATGATGCCTCGGTGGACGAGGACACGGTGCTCGTGTTCATCGAGCAGGAGGACGCCTGGTTCGGCGTCGTCCGGGTGGACGGTGAGGAGGACCCCCGTATCTACATCTCGGACGCGTCCGCCGCCGCCCGCTCCTCGTACGGGGAGATCCTGCTCACCGATGAACTGCTCGGCCGCGAACCCGGGGCCGAGGACTCGATTGCCGCCCTCGAAGAGCTCGTCGGACTCGACGGCACGGAGGACGGCGAACCCGACACCCCCGACAACGACACCACCGACGACGAGCCGGACGACGACGCCGTGCCGACGGGTCCGCTCGGCGACACCGGGATCCTGGCGGACCTCGGTCTCGCGGAGGCGGACCTGCTGGCGCTGCGGTCGGACGCGCTGGCGGAGATCGCGGAGGCGCTGGGCGCCGCCGAGGTCCTGGAGACCGTCCGCTGACCCGTGAGGGACGCCTGGTCAGGCGTTAGGGTCCGCGGGTGACCGATGCATCCCACCCCCGCCCGTCGGACCCGTCCGTCCACGATCCCGTACGGGATCCGTGGCGGGCTGCCATGCGCCGTGCCCTGGACGAGGCCGACCGTGCCGCGGCGGCCGGCGACGTGCCGGTCGGCGCCCTCGTCCTGGGCCCGGACGGCGGCGTGCTCGCCACGGGCCACAACGAACGCGAGGCGACGGGCGACCCCACCGCCCACGCCGAGGTGCTGGCGCTGCGCCGGGCCGCTGCGGCGCTCGGCGCGTGGCGGCTGTCCGGCTGCACCCTGGTCGTGACCCTGGAGCCCTGCACGATGTGCGCGGGCGCCCTGGTGCAGGCCCGGGTGGGCCGGGTCGTCTACGGCGCCCGGGACGAGAAGGCCGGAGCGGCCGGCTCGCTCTGGGACCTCGTACGCGACCGCCGGCTCAACCACCGCCCCGAGGTGATCCACGGCGTCCTGGAGGCCGACTGCGCGGCCCGGCTGACCTCCTTCTTCCGCCACCGCTGACCTGCGTTCCCCGGGCGACGGGGGCCTTCCGGCGGCCGCACGGCAGCCGCCCGGGGAATCGGATTTCGGCGGACGGCCGAGATGGTCTAAGCTCTCTCTCGGTAGCGTGTCCGAGCGGCCGAAGGAGCTCGCCTCGAAAGCGAGTGTGGGGAAACTCACCGAGGGTTCAAATCCCTCCGCTACCGCCAGCAACGCGAAGGGCCCGGTCCATCAGGACCGGGCCCTTCGCGTTCTTGCGTACGGGAATCGACCCGCGGGGGTCAGGTCGGGGGGAGCGGCATCGGGGGGACAAGCCGCTCCCCCCGATGAGAACAGGTCCGCCGGCGTCCGTCGCGGTCGGGGGAGGCCGGGACGGACACCCCACAGTGGGGCCTGTTCCTCGCCCTGCGGATTCCTGCCAGGTCCGCCGGGCTCGTTGTCCATCCTGGCGCGCGGAGCCGGGCACGGGGGGCGACGAAGGGCCCCGATGCGGGGGCCGATGGTCCCTAAAGACCGGGTGAGTGATCGAAACAACCCCGGTGGATCCGGTCAGGTGTACGGATAGACTCCGCCCGACTGCACAGGGGATCGAAGGGGAGTCAGGGGCTGATGGTGGAAGTCAAGAAGATAGCCCTCTACGCGATCGTCGTCTTCGTGCTGTACACGATCATCAACTCCCCCGAACGGGCCGCGGACCTGGTCCAGGTAGGGTTCGAAGGCGTTTCCAACGCCGCTCAGGGCGTCGGCGACTTCATGTCCGAGCTGGTGAAGTAGGAGCCCCCCGATGATCCGCCACCTGGTGCTGTTCAAGCTGAACGAGGGCGTCGAGCGGGACGAGCCCCGGGTCGTGGCGGCCGCGCGGGCCTTCGCGGAGCTGGGGGACAAGGTGCCGGGGCTGGAGTTCTGGGAGTGCGCCTGGAACATCACCGACCGGCCGATCGCGTACGACTTCGCCATCAACTCCGCCGTCGCGGACGAGGCCGCGCTCAAGAGCTACCTGGAGCATCCGGACCACCAGGCCGCCGCCGGTCAGTGGCGCGAGTTCGCCACCTGGGTGATCGCCGACTACCCGTTCTGACGCCATCGGCCCTGCGAGCCCCCCACCACAGCGGTGAGGGGCTTTTCTTTGTGTTTAAACCGTTGTGCGGTCAACACGGCGCTATGGGGTGCTTGCACATAGTGGACCTGTCTTGTGATGCTATGACCGCTTTTGACGGATGAGTTGACCGATGTTGACCACTGAGTCGACCGCAGAGGGGTGGCGTCACCGTGCCGGCCAGTACAGCGCCTCAAGTGCCTCCCCAGAGCGCCCAGACGCCCGAGGGCGCCACCACCCCCGCCCGCAGCCGGGGGGCCGACACCCGGGCCCTCACCCAGGTCCTGTTCGGCCGGCTCCAGGGGCTGGAGCCGGGCAGCGCGGAGCACGGGCGGGTGCGGGCCGCCCTGATCGAGGCCAACCTGCCGCTGGTGCGGTACGCGGCGGCCCGGTTCCGCAGCCGCAACGAGCCGATGGAGGACGTCGTCCAGGTCGGGACCATCGGCCTGATCAACGCCATCGACCGCTTCGACCCCGAACGCGGCGTCCAGTTCCCCACCTTCGCGATGCCCACCGTCGTCGGTGAGATCAAGCGCTACTTCCGCGACAACGTGCGCACCGTCCACGTGCCGCGCCGGCTGCACGAGCTGTGGGTCCAGGTCACCGGCGCCACCGAGGACCTGACGACCGCTCACGGCCGCTCCCCCACCACGGCCGAGATCGCCGAGCGGCTGAAGATCTCCGAGGACGAGGTGCTCGCCTGCATCGAGGCCGGACGCTCGTACCACGCGACCTCCCTCGAAGCCGCCCAGGAAGGCGACGGACTGCCCGGACTCCTCGACCGGCTCGGCTACGAGGACCCCGCACTCGCCGGCGTCGAGCACCGCGATCTGGTCCGCCACCTCCTCGTACAGCTGCCCGAACGCGAGCAGCGGATCCTGCTGCTGCGCTACTACAGCAATCTGACGCAGTCCCAGATCAGTGCCGAACTCGGAGTCTCCCAGATGCATGTGTCAAGACTTCTGGCCCGAAGTTTTGCCCGACTCCGCTCCGCAAACAGGATCGAGGCGTAGCTAGAACGGGTAGACCGTTCCTGGAGCCCGCAGGCGGTCCGAAACGCCGCACACCCCTTGTTAACTGCGCAGACTCCCCCTTGACTTGTCGACATGTCACTACAGCGTGTTGCCGACATGTGACATTCTGCGGGAACCGCGTTTGCCGCAGCCTCCCCTCCGGTATTCAGGTGGAGGCAGCGTTCCTCCGATGGTCGCGGCCACCGCGACCGTCCGCGACCTCAAGGGGGTGGCATGTCCGCAGAACAGGGCAGCTCGAAGGTGCTCACGCTCACCAAGAGCGCACCCGCACCCGTTGCGCTCACCAGCTCGTCGGAAGCCATCGACACCCGTACGCTGTCCCGCTCGCTGTTCCTGCGGCTGGCCGCGCTGGGGCCCGCCCCGGGGCCCGACGGCGTGGACAGCCCGGAGCGCGCCTATGTGCGGGACACGCTCATCGAGCTCAACCTGCCCCTGGTGCGCTACGCCGCCGCCCGGTTCCGCAGCCGCAACGAGCCGATGGAGGACATCGTCCAGGTCGGCACCATCGGCCTGATCAAGGCGATCGACCGGTTCGACTGCGAACGCGGCGTGGAGTTCCCGACGTTCGCGATGCCCACCGTCGTCGGTGAGATCAAGCGGTTCTTCCGCGACACCTCCTGGTCGGTGCGGGTGCCGCGCCGGCTCCAGGAGCTGCGGCTCGCCCTCACCAAGACCAGCGACGAGCTGTCCCAGAAGCTCGACCGCTCGCCGACCGTGCCGGAGCTGGCCAAGGCGCTCGGCGTCTCCGAGGAGGAGGTCGTCGACGGCCTCGCCGTCGGCAACGCCTACACCGCCTCCTCGCTCGACTCGCCCTCCCCGGAGGACGACGGCGGCGAGGGCTCGCTCGCGGACCGGCTGGGGTACGAGGACGCGGCGCTGGAGGGCGTCGAGTACCGCGAGTCCCTCAAGCCGCTGCTCGCCAAGCTCCCCGCCCGGGAGCGGCAGATCATCATGCTCCGCTTCTTCGCCAACATGACCCAGTCGCAGATCGGCGAGGAGGTCGGCATCTCCCAGATGCACGTCTCCCGACTGCTCACCCGCACCCTCGCCCAGCTCAGGGAAGGGCTGATCGCCGACTGACCGGCGTCCGTCCGGCCGCCCGCGAGGGGCGGGGGGTTTCTCATTGACGGCCCGTCAGACACACTGGGCTGATGCGACGTCAGATATTCGGTCCGTCCGGCCGCCGGGGCACCGCGCTCGTCGCCTCGGCGGCCGTGCTGTGCCTGGGCGGCACCCTGACGGCCTGCGGTGACGGGAAGGGCGGCGACGGCTACGCGGCGGTCGGCGCGGCCGGAGCGGGCGGCGGAAAGCCGTCCCCGGGCGCGGGTGCGCCCTCGGGCAGGATCACGCTGATCCCACTGGACGGCGAGCGCGCGGACGGCGGGGGCCCGGACCCCTCGGGGAGCGCCGGCGGTACGGGGCGGGCGGACGGCGGCACGGCCGCCTCCGGGGGCGCGGGCGGGCCCGGAGGGGGTTCCGCGCGGTCCGGCGGGCCCGGTGGTCCGGGCGGAGGCGCGTCGGGGGCGGGCGGGGCGTCCGGGGCGTCCGGGGCGTCCGGGACAGGAGGATCCGGGAGCGGCTCCGTTGGCGGCACCGGCCCCTCGGGCGGCGGTTCCGGGGATTCGGGTGGTTCGGGTGGTGGCGGCGGTTCCACTGGCGGCGATGGTGGCGGTGGGGACGGTGGTTCCTCGCCGTCCGCGCCCGGACCCGCCGCGTTGGAGGTCGGGGAGCCGGTGCGGGCCGCCGCCGGGGAGCGCTGGTGCGAGAAGGTCACCGTCGAGTTCCGCAACAGGGGCGGCACGGCGGTCCGCTCGGGCACCGTCACCTTCGCCACGCACATCGTCGGCGGGCTGGGCATCGACTGGGCGACCCGGGAATCGACGGCGCCGCTCCCCGCACCGATCGGCGCGGGAGCGGCGCGTAAAGAGACGTACACGGTCTGCGTGGACGCCTGGCGGGTGCCCCTGGGTATGCGGATCGAGACCCGGGACGTGACCGCCGACTGGACGTGACGGAGGAAGGGCGGCGACCGGGCGGTCAGCCGAGGGCGAGCCAGGCGACGGCGCCGAGCACGACGATCACGGCGACGACGGCGGCGATCAGCCCGGTCCGCGGTCCGGACGACGGGGCGACGGTCTGCTGCCGGCGCTGCGGCTCGCCCTCGTCGACGAAGGCGCGGAACATCTGGGTGCTGCCCGCCGGGTCGTAGTTGCCCTCGGGGCCCTGCGGGGCGTGGGGATTGTGTGCCATGGGCCAGGACACTAGCGAACTCGGCGGTACGACCCAACCCCCGGGGCCACACGGGAGAGAGAAGGGGAGTATCTTCTTCCGGCTCCCGAGGCGGCTCCCGAGGCGGCTCCCGAGGCGGCTCCCGACGCGGCTGGTGACGCGGCTCCCGGCGCGACCGACGACCGGTCCTCGGCCGAACCCCGGACCGCCCCGGCCCCGTCACACGAGTGGCGCACGCCACATCCGCCTCCCCCGCACCGCACACGCTGCGCGTTTGACCGACGCCCTACGGAGCCTTTTGCGTTCCTTTACTTCTGCAAGCCCGTTTTCGTTTGCCTGCAGCAACCAACGGCTTCTATGGTTGCCCTAAGCAACAAGATGGCGCATGGAGAAGTCCGGAGGTCCCGTGGCCGCACGAGGTGGGTACGAGGAACTGGCCCGGCAGCTCAGCGCCATCGGGGCCGTGAAACGCGGGCTCGGACGCATCCTCCCGGCGGAGTGCCCGGCGGGATCCGCGGCCGTTCTGACCCTGCTGAACCAGCACGGTGAGATACGGATCAGCAGGCTGGCCGAACTGCTCGACGTCGACATGTCGGTGACCAGCCGGCACGTCGCCCATGTCGCGGAACGCGGCTGGATCGAGCGGTCCCCGGACCCCGCGGACAAGCGCTCCCGGATACTGCGGCTGACCCCCGCCGGCCTGGGTGTGCTCGCCGACCTGAACGCGCGGACCACCGAGATGTTCGCCCACCACCTCCAGGACTGGTCCGACGACGAGGTCGGACAGCTCAACACGCTGCTGGCCCGGCTGCGCGACAGCTTCTCCTGTCGCGGCTCCGGCGGGTGCGCCCCCGGACGGCACAGCGGCGACTGCCGCAACCGGCAGTCGGACAGCGACGGCTCGTACACCCGTACACCCGTGTAACAGAAGCAAAGACAAGGAACTCAATGGCTACGACCACACCAAGCGGTGTGCGGGGCGGCCACGCCAAGCACGGAGGACACGCGTCCTCCGACGGCGCGCCGATGACACACCGGCAGATCATGGAAGCGCTCGCCGGGCTCATGCTCGGCATGTTCGTCGCGATCCTGTCGTCGACCGTCGTCTCCAACGCCCTTCCGGAGATCATCTCCGACCTGGGCGGCGGGCAGAGCGCGTACACCTGGGTCGTCACGGCCTCACTGCTGGCCATGACGGCGACCACCCCGCTATGGGGCAAGCTCGCCGACCTGTTCAGCAAGAAGCTGCTGGTCCAGATATCCCTGGTCATCTACGTCGCGGGCTCGGTCGTCGCCGGTATGTCGACCAGCAGCGGCATGCTGATCATCTGCCGCGTGGTCCAGGGCATCGGCGTCGGCGGTCTCTCCGCCCTCGCCCAGATCGTGATGGCCGCGATGATCGCCCCGCGCGAGCGCGGTCGCTACAGCGGCTACATCGGCGCGGTCTTCGCCGTCGCCACCGTCGGCGGCCCGCTGCTCGGCGGTGTCATCACCGACACCAGCTGGCTCGGCTGGCGCTGGTGCTTCTACGTCGGCGTGCCCTTCGCCGTCATCGCCCTGATCGTGCTCCAGAAGACCCTGAAGCTCCCCGTGGTCAAGCGGGACGTCAAGGTCGACTGGACCGGTGCCTTCTTCATCAGCGCCGCCGTCTCCCTGCTGCTCCTCTGGGTCACCTTCGCGGGCGACAAGTACGACTGGCTGTCCTGGCAGACCGGCGTGATGCTGGCCGGTTCGGTGGTGCTCACGCTGCTCTTCGTCTTCACCGAGTCCCGGGCCAGCGAGCCGATCATCCCGCTGCGCCTCTTCCGCAACCGGACGATCACCCTCGCCTCGCTCGCCTCGCTGTTCGTCGGCATCGCGATGTTCGCCGGCACCGTCTTCTTCAGCCAGTACTTCCAGCTGGCGCGCGGCAAGTCGCCGACGATGTCCGGTGTGATGACGATCCCGATGATCGGCGGTCTGTTCCTCTCCTCGACCATCTCGGGCCAGATCATCACCAAGACGGGCCGCTGGAAGGCCTGGCTGGTCAGCGGTGGCTTCCTGGTCACGGCCGGACTCGGGCTGCTCGGCACGATCCGCTACGACACGACGTACTGGCACATCGGCGTCTTCATGTTCGTCATGGGTCTCGGCATCGGCATGATGATGCAGAACCTGGTGCTCGCCACGCAGAACCAGGTGGACCCCTCGGACCTCGGCTCCGCCAGCTCCGTCGTCACCTTCTTCCGTTCGCTCGGTGGTGCCATCGGGGTCTCGGCCCTGGGCGCCGTCATGGCGAACCGCGTCACCCACTACGTCAAGGAAGGGCTCGCCGACCTCGGCCCGCAGGGCGCGGCCCTCGGCCACGGCGGCACCGGCGGCGGGGGCATCCCCGACCTGGACAAGCTGCCCGCTCCCTTCCGTACGGTCATGGAGGCCGCGTACGGCCACGGCGTCGGCGACGTCTTCCTGTACGCCGCTCCGGCCGCGCTGGTCGCCTTCCTGATCACGCTCTTCATCAAGGAGGTCGCGCTCAAGACGAACGCGGTCAGCGAGGTCCCGGCCGAGACCAAGGCCGAGGCCACCGCCCCGGTCGAGGCCGCGGTCCTGGCCGAGGTCCCGTCCGGTGCGGCCGCGGCGGTCGCCGAGGGCGCGGCGGGCGTCACCGCCGTCGACACCCTGGAGGAGACCGCCCCCGCGGCCACCACCGAGGGCACCGCCGTCCGCGGTGTGGTGCGCGGGGCCGAGGGCACGCCCGTCGCCCAGGCCGCCGTCACCCTGATCTCGCTCGGCGGCCGGCAGCTCGGCATCTCGGTCGCGCAGGCCGACGGCTCGTACGCGGTCGACGCCCCGGGCGCCGGCAGCTACGTCCTGATCGCCTCCGCCGACGGTTTCCAGCCGCAGGCATCCACCGTGGTCGTCGGGGACGAGCCGCTCGCGTTCGACATCCTGCTGGCCGGCACCAGTGGCCTGGCCGGGACCGTGCGGTCCGCCGACGGCGACTCCCCGATCGAGGACGCCATGGTCGTCGTGACCGATGTGCGCGGCGACGTGCTGGCCACCGGCACGTCCGGTGAGAGCGGCGAGTTCGCCTTCGGCGAGCTGGTCCCCGGCACGGTGACCGTCGCGGTCAACGCGGCCGGCTACCGCCCGCTGGCCCTGCCGGTCGAGGTCGGCGGCCAGGGCGTCACCCGGATCGAGGCCGCGCTCCAGTCCGGTGCGCTGGTCCAGGGCGTGGTGCGGGCCGGTACGGACCGCCGTCCGCTGGCCGACGCCCGGGTCACCCTGGTCGACGCGGCCGGCAACGTGATCGCCACCTCGACGACCGGGGCGGACGGGGCGTACGCCTTCACCGACCTGGACGCGGGCGAGTACTCGGTCGTCGCGACCGGCTACCCGCCGGTGGCCGACTCCCTGACCGTGGCCGGCGAGGGAGTCGACGGCCACGACATCGAGCTCGCCCACCCGGGCGAGTGAGCCGTCCGGGCAGCGGCCCGGACGCGCAGGACCCCTGGCGGGACGGCACTTCGAGCGGAGAGGCCGTTCCGGCCGGCGGAAAATGGGCCCCGGCGGTGGGGACGGCAGGCAGGGGACGGCCTGCCGCCCCCGCCCCGGGGCCCGACTCATGGAGTGCCCCTGTCGGTGAACCGGCGGGCGACTCGTGGAGTGCATCCCCCCGGGGAACCGATGGGGGGAGCGACTCGTGGAGCGGTCCTCCCGGAACCGGGTGGAACCGGCTGGGGGGCTCAGGGAGTGCTCCCTCCGGGGACGGGCGGGGGCTCATGGAGTGCTCCCTCCGGGGACGGGCGGGGCACGAGCAAGGAAAGAGAGAACGGGATGGGACTTCGCGCACAGGTACGCACCCGGGACGGCTGGGCGGTCCAGCACGCCGTCGTGACGGTCACCGACATGACCGGGACGCAGGTGCTGCGGGCCGCCGCCGACGAGGACGGGGCGGTGCGCGCCGACACCCCGCTGCCGGCCGGCGCGTACACCGTGATCGTCACCGCGGTCGGGTACGCCCCGGCCGCCTCCACCGCCCTCGTCACGGCGAGCGGCACCGTGGAGACCGGCACGGTGGTGCTGGCCCGGCAGGGCGGGGTGGAGCTGCCGCCGCCCGGCGCCTGGTCGCTGGACCCCGCGCACTGCACGGTGGGCGCGGTCGCGCAGCACCTGGGGATCTCCAGCGTGCGCGGCCGGTTCACCGAGTTCAGCGGCCGGATCGAGATCACCGAGGACATCGAGCACTCCCGGGTGGAGGCCGTCATCGACGCGGCGAGCATCGACACCGGCAACGGCATGCGCGACAAGCACCTGCGCTCGCCGGACTTCCTCGACACCGAGCGGTTCCCGCAGATCACCTACCGCTCGTCCGGGCTCACCCCGGCGGGCCCGGACCGCTGGACCGTGCACGGCACGCTGTCGCTGCACGGCGTGGAGCGCCCCGTCGACCTGGACCTCAGCTACCTCGGCACCGGCCCCGACCCGTGGGGCGGCGTGCGCGCCGCGTTCAACGCGACGGCGGAGCTGCGCCGCGAGGACTTCGCGATGAACTACAACCAGGTGGTCCAGGCGGGCATTTCGGCGATCGGCACCACGCTGCGGGTCGAGCTGGACATCCAGGCCGTGCAGGGGGAGACCCTGCCGGCCACCTGAGCGGACGGGACAGGACGGGACGGGGCCGGGCATCGAGGGCGGCGCGGGGCCGCCATCGGGATTCCGGCCCGCCCCGGACGTAGGGTCGGTTCCATGGCATCCACCATCGCGACCAACACCGCCGTGGGACTCGACGAGTTGCTGGCCTTCGTTCGGCCCCGGCACCGGGCGGTCCTGCTGACCACCCGCTCCGACGGGCGCCCCCAGGGCTCCCCGCTCACCTGCGGCGTCGACGACTCCGGCCGGATCGTCGTCTCCACCTACCCGGAGCGGGCCAAGACCCGCAACGCCAAGCGGGACGAGCGGGTCAGCGTGATCGTCCTGTCGGACGAGTGGGACGGGCCCTGGGTCCAGATCGACGGCACGGCCGAGGTGATCGACGCGCCGGACTCCGTCGAGCCGCTCGTGGAGTACTTCCGGAACATCTCGGGCGAGCACCCGGACTGGGACGAGTACCGGGCGGCCATGATCAAGCAGGGCAAGTCGATCATCCGGATCACCCCCGAGCGCTGGGGCCCCGTCGCCACCGGCGGCTTCCCCGCCCGTCTGGCCCCGGGCAGCTGACGCCGTGCCCGCCCCGCTCCCCCGCCCTGCCCCGTCCGTCCCCCTCCCCGGCCCCGGTGTGCTCGACCGTGCCCGGCTGCTGGCCGGTCCCGAGGTCGGGCCCGGGGTGGCTGCCGCCCTGGAGCGGGCCGCCGGGCGCCCGGTGGAGCGCGGCGGCGCGCCGGACGGCGAACCGTACGTGTACGTGGGGGCGACGCTCCCCGAGGCGCTGCGCGGAGACGGGCTGGTCTGGTTCCACAGCGTCAACGCCGGTACGGACGCGCTGCTGGGCGCCGGTCCGTGGCCGCCGGGCGCGCTGCTGACCCGGACGGTGGGCCTGATGGGCGAGCGGATCGCGCAGTACGTGCTCGCCTGGGTGCTGGCCGAGTGCCAGTCCGTTCCGGAGTTCGCCGCGCAGCACGCGCGGGCCGCATGGCGCCGCATCCCCTCCGAACTCGCCGCCGGGCAGACCGCCGTGATCCACGGCACCGGCCGCATCGGCTCGGCCGTCGCCGGGCTGCTGCGGGCCTGCGGTATCCGCACGGTGGGGGTGGTCCGCACCCCGCGCGCGGCGCCGCCCGGCTTCGACGCCACCGCCGCGCCGGACGAACCGGTCGACGCCCGCTGGGTGGTGGCCGCGCTGCCGCTGACGGCGGGGACGGACGGGTACTTCGGGGCGGACCGGTTCGCGGCGATGGGCGGGGCGACCTTCGTCAACGTGGGACGCGGCGCGACCGTGGACCTGGACGCGCTGGCGGCGGCGCTGCGCGCGGGCACGGTGGGGCGCGCGGTCCTCGACGTCCTGCCGGACGAACCCGCGCCGCCGGACCACCCCTGCTGGCGGCTGCCCCGTACGGTCGTCACCTCGCACTCGGCGGGCATCACGGCGGACGAGGACGTGATCACGGACTTCACCGCCTGCCTGCGCGAGCTGCGCGCGGGGCGGGTCCCGGCGCTGGCGGTGGAGCCGGGGCGGGGGTACTGATCCGGGCGGAGGGCGCTGATCTGGCGCAAGAGCACCCATGTGGGACGAGAGCACCCATCCGGGATGAGAGCACCTAGCCCTAGCGAGAGCCCCCATCCGGGACGAGATCACCGAATCGCGATGAGACCGTTGATCCGGTACGAGAGCACTGATCTGCGGCGAGGGCGCCCATCCCCGGCCGTGCAGCGGCCGCTACGCGTGCCGGGCGCGCATCGCGTCGATGCCCGCGATCAGCAGGTCGAGGGCGAAGGTGAAGTCCCGTTCGTACATCTCCTCCACGGTGGCACCGCCCCGGGCCGCGATGAGGCCCTGGACGCCCTCGACGGCCGGGCCGAGCTGCGGCTGGTCGCGGACGGCGGCCATCGCCCGCCGGAACCAGGCGTCCTTGCTGAGTCCGGCCTCGGCACTGCGCTGCCCGAACCGGCCCTCGACCGTGCCGAATCCGTACACGAACTGGAAGACGGCCGAGAGCGCACCCGCCTGCCGCTCGCGGGGCAGGCCGGTGGCGCCGATGACGTCCTGGACGGCGTGGGACATCCGGGTCGCGTGCGGGCCGCAGTTGAGGAAGGTGCCGGCCAGCGGGGAGACCCAGACGTGCCGGACGAGGAGCCCCCGGTAGGCCCGTGCCAGGGCGCGCAGCCGGGTTTCCCAGGGGGCGTCCGGGGGCGGGGCGGCGATCTCGCCGTAGACCCGGTCGAGGGCCAGCTCCAGCAGGTCGTCCTTGGTGTCCACGTACCAGTAGAGGGACATCGCCGTGACGTCCAGCCGGGCGGCGAGCCGGCGCATGGAGAGCTTTGCCAGGCCCTCGGCGTCCAGCAGCCGGACCGTGGCCTCGGTGATCCTGTCCCGGTCGAGCCCGGCGGGGCGGGCGGTCCTGCGGGCGCGCGGGGGCGGCCGGTGGGTCAGCCACACGCTGGTACGGGCGGGGTCCTTCGCGCGGTCGGCCGCGGACACCATGGCGCACTCCTCGTCTCACCGGCGGAACGCACCGGCGGCGCGCTCCGCCCAACAAGCGGAGCAGTATGGTCCGGTACGTCCCCGATGCTATGCCGCCGCGGCTGCCGTGACCGGCCCGTGCCGATTCTCCTGTACACCACACGGTCATGTCGCGGCGGTGTCCGGCGCGGACGCGCGCGGTACGGTGCGGCGGTCGCTGTTCCGACAAGGACTGGAGTGGTATGTCACTGCGTCGTCGTACGGTGGAAGTCCTGGTGGCCGCAGGTCTGTTGGGGGCCGCGCTCGCGCCGCCCGCGAGCGCGGCCGGGGACGGTCCGGGGCGGTCCGTGCCCCTGCGCGTGGCCACGTACAACATCCATGCGGGGGCCGGCATGGACAACGTCTTCGATCTGGACCGGCAGGTGGCCGCGCTCCGCGCGCTCGACGCGGATGTGATCGGGCTGCAGGAGGTCGACGTCCACTGGGGCGACCGCAGCGGGAACCGGGACCTGGCGGCGGAGCTGGCCGAACGGCTGGGCATGCACGTGTCGTTCGCCCCGATCTACAGCTTCGACCCGGTGGTGGAGGGCGGTCCCCGGCGCGAGTTCGGCGTCGCCGTGCTGTCCCGGTACCGGATCGTGAGCGCCGAGAACCACGAGGTGACCCGGCTCTCCACGCAGGACCCGAACCCGGTCCCGGCGCCCGCGCCCGGCTTCGGGGAAGTGGTGCTCCGGGTGCGCGGGCTGCCGGTCCATGTGTACGCGACGCATCTCGACTACCGGGGCGACCCGTCGGTCCGCACCGCCCAGGTCGCCGACACCCGCCGGATCATGGCCGAGGACCGGGCGGGGGCACGGGGGCCGGTGCGGCAGATCCTGCTCGGCGACTTCAACGCCGCGCCCACCGCGCCGGAACTGGCCCCGCTCTGGCAGGAGCTGACCGACGTCGAGCCGGGCGCGCCCACGTTCCCGGCGCGGAATCCGGTGCAGCGCATCGACTACGTGGCGGTGTCGAAGGACACCGTGCGGGCGCGCGGCGCGGCGGTGCCCGAGACGCTCGCCTCGGACCACCGCCCCGTCGTCGCGGACCTGGTGCTGCGGCGCTGAGCCCGGCCGGCTGACTCCTGTTCTCAGCCGCTCTTGGGCTGGGTCAGGTCGTAGAACGTGGCGCTGCCGACCGTCACCTCGGTGAAGTTCTCCTTGACCCAGGAGGAGATCTCCGAGGAGCTGCCACTGCCGCCCATGCCTCCGCCGCCGCCCATGCCGCCGGAGACGAAGTAGTGGATGCGGCCGTCCCCGACGTACTTCTTGAACTGGGAGAGCGTCGGGGACGGGTCGCTGCCGTTGAAGCCGCCGATCGCCATGACGGGGTCGCCGGTGGCGAGCTGGTAACTGGCCGCGTTCTGGGAGCCGATGGCGGCGGCGGCCCAGGTGTAGTCCTCCGCGTCCTTCTCCAGCAGCTTCTCGGCCTCGGAGCCGACGGACGCGCCGTTGAGCAGACCGCCCATGCCGCCTCCCGTACCGCCTCCGCCGAAGCCCTCTCCGAAGCCCGTGCCGCCGGTCATGCCGGGCGGGAGGCCGGTCCGGCCCTGGCCTTGGGCTTGGCCTTGCCCCTGGCCCTGGTTCTGGCCTTGGCTCTGCCCCTGGTTCTGGCCGGGCGGGGTGCCGGTCGGGGGCATGCCCATGCCGCCGCCCTGCTGGGTGCCCTGGCCGCCCGGGGGCCGCATGCCGCCCCTGCCTCCTGCGCCGCCGCCGCCGGGGCCGCCGCCCGGCCCGCCCATGCCGCCGCCGGAGGGGCCGGCGGTGACGATGGAGCCCTGGTGGCCGGTGTCGAGAGTGCTCAGGCTGTACGCCGTCGGGGCGGCGAGGGACGCGGCGAGGCCGACGCCGACGGTGAGCAGGGCCAGCCGGCGGCCCAGGTGGGACACGAAGAGCAGGCCCAGCGCGGCGAGGAGTCCGGCCACGAGCACGGTGGGCCGCAGCCAGGGCAGGTAGTCGGGGGTGCGGCCGAGGAGCACGTACGCCCAGCACGCCGTGGCGACCGAGCTCGCGGCAAGGGTCCCGGCGGCCCACCAGCGCGCTCGTTCCTCCCAGAGGACGGTGGTGCCCATGCCGATGAGCGCGGCCAGATACGGGGCCAGGGCCACCGTGTAGTACTGGTGGAAGATGCCCGCCATGAAGCTGAAGACGAGGGCCGTCATCAGCAGCGAGCCGCCCCAGGCGAGGAACGCCGCCCGTGCGGTGTCCGCCCGCCCGGCCCGCCGGGTCAGCCGGACGCCCGCGACGAGCAGGATCAGCGCGGCGGGCAGCAGCCAGGAGATCTGGCCGCCGATCTCGGAGTTGAACATCCGGGTGAGGCCGGTCTCGCCCCACTGGCCGCCGGAGCCGCCGCCCGGACCGCCTCCGCCGCCGACGCTTCCGGTCTCGTCGCCGTTGATGCGGCCGAGCCCGTTGTAGCCGAAGGTCAGCTCCAGGAAGGAGTTGTTCTGCGAACCGCCGATGTACGGGCGGGAGGACGCGGGCCACAGTTCGACGATCGCCACCCACCAGCCGCCCGCGACGAGCACGGCCAGGGCCGACAGCCCGAGCTGGCCGAAGCGCCTGCGAACGGGGACGGGCGCGCACACCGCGTACAGCACGGCCAGCGGCGGCAGGATCAAGAACGCCTGGAGGGTCTTGGCCAGGAAGGCCAGCCCGACCGCGACGCCCGCCCAGACCAGCCACGTCGTGCGGCCGTGCTCCATCGCGCGCAGCACGCAGTAGACCGTGACGGTCATCAGCAGCGCGAGGAGCGCGTCCGGGTTGTTGAACCGGAACATCAGCGCGGCGACGGGCGTCAGCGCGAAGACCGCCACCGTGATCAGTCCGGCGGCGGCGCTGAACCGGCGGCGCACCGCCGCGTAGAGCACCCCGGCCGTCGCCGTGCCCATGAGCACCTGCGGGGCCAGGATCGCCCAGGAGCTGAGCCCGAACACCCGCACCGACAGGGCCATCGGCCAGAGCGTGGCCGGGGGCTTGTCGACGGTGATGGCGTTCGCCGCGTCCAGCGAGCCGAAGAAGAAGGCCTTCCAGCTGCGGCTGCCCGCCTGCGCGGCGGCCGAGTAGAAGGAGTTCGCGTAGCCGGAGGCGCTGAGGTTCCAGAAGTACGCCAGCGTGATCGCCAGCAGCAGCGCGAGAAGGGCCGGGCGCACCCAGGGGGCGTCCTCCTCCCGGCCGCGCCAGACGCGGCGGGGCAGGGAGGCACCGGTCCGTCCGCGCCCCGGGGGTGTGTCCGGCCGGGCGGCCGGCGCGTGAGCGGGGTCGAGCGTGGTCATCGGGCGTTCCTCGGGTCGGGTGCGGTTTCGGTGGCCGGGGGTGCGGGAACGGCGGCCGGGGGCGTCGCGGGGTGCTCGGGGTTTGCGCGGTCGGGGTCCGGGAAGACCGGCGCGGAGGTCGTGGTCGGAGCCGGGTTTCCCTCGTTCCGGTCCGGGAAGACCGCCCCGGACGTCGCCGCGTGTGCCGGGTTTCCCCGGTCGCGGTCCGGGAAGACCCAGGCGCGGAAGAGCAGGAAGCGCAGGACCGTCGCGGCGAGGTTGGCCGCGACGAGCACGGCGAGTTCGGTGGAGTGGGAGGGCGAGCCGGACGCGGCGCCCAGAGCCGCCAGCGAACCGCTGGTCAGGGCGAGGCCGATGGCGAAGACCACGAGGCCCTGCGCCTGGTGGCGGACGGCGCCGCCCCGGCCGCGTACGCCGAAGGTGAGCCTCCGGTTGGCGGCGGTGTTGGCGACGGCGGACACCAGCAGCGCACCGCCGTTGGCGAGTTGGGGGCCGGCACCGAGCCGGAAGAGGGAGTACAGGGCGAGGTAGAACAGGGTCGACAGGGCGCCGACCACACAGAAGCCGACGAGTTGCCGGGCCAGTCCGCCAGGGACGCCCCCGATCGCCCGGTCGCGCGGGTCGTCGCCGAAGGGGCGGGCCAGCCGGTCCAACGGGAGCGCGCCGACGGCCAACGCCCGCCCCACCCGCCACACGCCCTTCAGGTCCTCGGTGGCGGTGCGCACGATGTGGACGGTGGAGTCCGGGTCGTCGACCCAGTCGACGGGCACCTCGTGGATGCGCAGTCCGGCCCGCTCGGCCAGCACCAGCATCTCCGTGTCGAAGAACCACCCGGTGTCCTCGACCATCGGCAGCAGCCGCTGCGCGACGTCCCGCCGGATGGCCTTGAACCCGCACTGCGCGTCGCTGAACCGGGCGGCCAGCGACGACCGCAGGATGATGTTGTACGCCCGCGAGATGAACTCCCGCTTCGGCCCCCGCACCACGCGCGAACTGCGCGCCAGCCGGGAGCCGATCGCCAGGTCCGAGTGGCCGGAGATCAGCGGGGCGACGAGCGGGAGCAGGGCGTTCAGGTCGGTGGACAGGTCCACGTCCATGTACGCGAGGACCGGGGCGTCCGACCGCGACCACACCGTCCGCAGGGCCCGGCCCCGCCCCTTCTCCTCCAGCCGCCACGCCCGCACCCCGGGCAGCGAGCGCGCCAGCCGCCGCGCCACCTCGGGCGTCCGGTCGGTGCTGGCGTTGTCCGCGACCGTGATCCGGAAGGCGTACGGGAAGGTCCGCGCCAGATGGTCGTGGAGCCGCAGCACGCACGGTTCGAGGTCCTTCTCCTCGTTGTGGACGGGCACCACCACATCGAGCACGGGTGCGCCCGCCGCACCGCCCGCGCCGGCCAGGAGGTGGTCCCGGGCCGGCAAGGTGCTCCAGGGAGTTTCGGTTCGCATGCTGTCGACCGTCGCCAACCGCGCTGTCACGGGTGTGTGGCGTCGCTGTGGTGCGGCTGTGAGTGGTCCCGCGCCCGTCGAAGCGTGTGTGACGAGCACCACACGCACCGATGGCTCCCGGGGAGCAGCTTTCCGTGGCGCGGGGGCCGTCTGGGGGGTGGACAAGGCGCAAGGGCCTGTCTGCTCCGGCCCCCGAGGGGCCGGACGCCGGTGCTGTTCGACCCACAGGAGTTCATCGATGACATCTCTCGACTCGGCCCGCCGGAAGCGCGGTTGGCTTACCGGTGCCGTGTGCGCGGCCGTCCTCGCGACGGGTGCGGGCGTGGCGGTCGCCTCGTCCGTGAGCGCGGCGCCCCTCGCGGCCACTCCCGCCGTCGTCTCCCACCCCGCCGCCACCGCGACCGGCGCCGTGCGGGTGGTGACGCCGGGCGAACGGATCTCCGTCGCCGGCCGCACGCTGTGGCTCACGTCGAAGGGCCTGAACGTCGCCTCCGCGACCGCCCCGGCCACGCCGAGCGGTCTGCGGGTCGCGGAGGTGCTGCCCGGGAAGGTGGCCACGCTCAGTCAGGGCGACGCCTCCGGTGCACTCTGGGCCGGGATCTACCGGGGTCCGGTGACGTCGACGACGAAGGTCGCCCTCACGTTCGGGACCCGCACGCTCCAGGCCGAGGTCGTCACGCCGGCCGGCAAGCCCGGCTGGGGGGCGTACTACGTCTTCGACGCGAAGGGTGCGGCGGGCGTGAAGCCGTCGGTCAACGTCCGCAGCCAGTGACCGTTGCCGCTGCCGCGCCGGGGGGAGCGGCAGCGGCGACCACCGCCCCTCCTCCCGCCGCCCGCCCTCTTCCCCGCCGAGGTTCAGCCGTGACACACACCGAGGGAACACCGCAGGACGCCCCGACGCCGGACCTCGCCGTCCCCGGCGCGGCCGGATGAGCCGGGGACGGGACCGGGACGACGAGTTCCGGCTCTTCATGACGGCCCGGTGGCCCAGTCTGCTGCGTACGGCGTATCTGCTGACCGGCAGCCACCACGATGCCGAGGATCTGGCGCAGAACGCGTTCGCGCGCGCATACGTGAAGTGGGACCGGGTCCGGCACAGCGACGACATGGCCGCGTACGTACGGCAGATCATGGTCCACGCCCACGCCGACCGGTTCCGCCGGCGGGCCGTGCGCGAGTGGTTCACCGCCCGTCTGCCGGAGACCCCGGTGGCCGACCAGACCGCCCGTGTCGACAGCCGTGACGCGATCGTCGCCGCCCTGGGCCGGCTGCCGGCCCGGCAGCGGTCCGCGGTGGTGCTCTGCTACTTCGAGGACATGAGCCATGCCCAGGTGGCCGCGGCCCTGGGCGTCCGGACCAGCACCGTCCGCAGCCAGATCACCCGGGCCCTGGCCAGACTCCGGGAGGACGGCGTCCTGACCGCCCTGGCCCGGCACCCCGCCCCGCCCCCTCCCCCGCTCCGCCACCCCGTCCCGCAGAAGGGAGCCGTCCGATGAACCCCGACGACGACCTCGCCACCGCGCTCAAGCGGGCGGCCGCCGCCCTCCCGGTGGACCCCGCCCCCGTGGACACGGCCGTCCACCTGGGCCGCACCCTCCGCCGGCGCCGCCGTGCCGCCCTCTCCACGGCCCTGGCCGCAGCCGTCCTCGTCCCCGCCACCGCCCTCGGCGCCCTCTCCCTCACCCCCTCCGGCCCCGACGCCCCCGCACCCCCCGCCGCCTCCGCCCCGGCGTCCTCGCCCGTACGCGTCCTGGCCCCCGGGCAGAAGATCGCGCCAGGCCGCACCACCACGCTGTGGCTGACGGACCGGGGCCTGTTCCTGAGGGCCCCGAAGTCCTCCGCCGCCCCCACGCATCCGACCCTCGCCGTGGCCGACGTCCCCGAAGGCAGGATCACCGCCCTCTCGTTCGGAACCCCCTCCGGGGCCCTCCACGCCGGCGTCTACCGAGGCCCCGTCGACGGCGTCACGATCACCGTCACCGTTGCCGGCCGCACGCACCACGCGCGGCTCGTCACCCTGGCCGGCCACCCCGGCTGGACCGCCTTCTACGCCGACGCCCCCCGGCCGGAATCCGCGTCCACCCCCGACCTCGTCATCACGGCCCGCGCCGCCGACGGAACGGTGGTGGCGTCCCTGACCAAGGCGGCGGGCACCTAGGAGACATATCAAAGCGAACGGGCAGCGACCGGTTGCCCTCTCCGCGAGCGCCTACGCGGAGGCCCACCCCTCCGTATTCGCGTAGGACTCGTAGCTGTAGCGCGTGCCCCGGTCCCATTCCTCACCCGTGAGGGCCCTGTACGCCCTGTCGGGTACGTAGAGCAGCGCCTCGGCCCACACGAACTCCTCGGCGTACGGCCTGAACCGCTCGGGATCCCCCAGCACGCCCGCGAACTCCTCCCGGCCGGCCGCGACGACCGCCGCCCGGGTGTACAGGAACTGGTCCCCCGACAGCCCCTCCCCGAACTCCCTCCGGTCCAGCCTGTACAAGGCCCACGAAAGCTGCTCGGCAAAGCCGACGACGTCGGCCACGGGCCCCTTCCCGAGACGGGCCGCCAGCGCGGCGGCGAGCTCGTCCGCGTCGGGATCGGGGGCCGTGGGACGGCACGCTTCGATGAGCTGCCAGAAGTCGCGTTCGTTCATGCGGGAAGCATGGCGGACGGGTCTGACAAGCCCTCCCCATGATGCGGGCCGACGGACCGGGGGCTCTTCCTGACAGCCACGAAGTCCCCCGCGTCGCCCACGAAGCCGACCCCGGCCGCTGGCCGCGATCCGACGGGTCGCTGACGTCCCGGACGGCCTGTTCACGGGCCCCCTCGCGGTGGCGGTCGCGGCCGACGTACCGGCATACGGGCGCAAAGTGCTTGGGGAGGAGAAGCGGGCTGCGAGCATCCTGTCGTTCAACTCCAGTGTTCTTCCCGGCCTGTTGCAGACGGACGACTACGCGTCCGCGTTGTTCACCGAGTCGATGCCGGGCACGGATGCCAAGAAGATCGCGCTTCTCGTGGCGACGCGCGCACAGCGGCGTTCGGTGTTGCGTGCCGCCGCTCCGCCTTCGTACCTGGCCGTCGTGGATGAAGCGGCCCTCCGGCGGCCGATGGGTGGCCCGGCTGTCATGGCCGGGCAGCTGCGGCACACACTCGACGTGATCGAGAACCATCGCGCGGTCCGGGTGCGGGTGCTTCCCTTTTCCTGCGGCGAGCACCCCCTGCTGGGCGGCAGCCTGAGCCTGCTCACGCAGCCCGACGGCACCGCGTTCGCCTATGTCGAGTCGTTCGCCTCCGGGGTCTCGGTGGTCGATGCCGCTCGTGTACGGATGTTGACGACCATGCTCGACGTCGCGCGGTCGAAGGCTCTCGACAACGTGAAGAGCGCGACCCTGATCCGTGACTATGCGAAGGAGTACGAAGGTGCACACCCTTCCTGAGGCGACGGCTCTCCCGACCTGGCGCAAGTCCACGCACAGCGAGAACAACGCGGACGGGTACGCCGGTGGCGTACCCGTCCGGGACTCCAAGGCACCGCACGGACCCGCGATCGTCTTCGAGCCGACCGCCTGGTCCGCTTTCATCACCGCCGTCCGGCACGCGTTTGGCGCCCGGCTGACATCAGCGAAGGACGCGGTCAAGGGGCCCGACGCGGGCCGACCGCTCAACGCAGGCAACCGCACCGAGAACGCCCTCCCCGCCCAGCATCGCGCGCGGCCGGAGGACCGGATCAGGCGCCAGCGTGTCCGGCGCCGTGGCCGGCCCCAGGAAGTCGCGGCCCTCGTGGCGTTTCTCGTGGGCCCCTCGGCGTCGTTCTTCACGGGACAGTCCGTCCACGTCGACGGCGGCCGGCTCTGCACCGCGAGATCCACGAGGAGATCGCGGGGAAGGCCGACATCGTCCGTCTGCTCCACACGATGGAGTCCGACGACGAACGTCAGCTCTTCTACCTCGCCCGCATCGCGACCTGGTCCTTCGACGACCGCACCGGTCCCGAGTTCAGCGCCGAAGGCCGTGGGGAGTACGCGCTGGAGGAGATTCCGCTGACCCTGGAGGGGATCGACGGCATCGACCTCAAGCCCGAAGAGATCGCCCACATCCTGCGGGGGGCCATCAGGGCCGGACACCTCGGTGCCGGAACATCGCTCTGAGCAACCGCCGCTCGGGCTTGTGGACGTCACCGTCTCTGACGTGGGGGCGGTCGGCCCGCCCGGCTCCGGGGTGCGCCGGCCGGTCCGGTGCTCCCGTCATCCGGCGGCACGGGTGAGCCCGCTCGTATGACCGAGCCCGCCCCCCGCGGGCAGCCGCACCGAGAACACCGTCTCCCCCGGCACCGACCGGACCTCCGCGACGCCGCCGTGGGCCGTGGTGACGGCCTGGACGATGGCGAGGCCGAGGCCGGTGGAGCCGGCGTGGCGGGAGCGGGAGGCGTCGCCTCGGGCGAAGCGTTCGAAGACGTGGGGGAGGAGACCGGGCGGGATGCCGGGGCCGTTGTCCTGGACCTCCAGGGTGACCCAGGGGTGGCCGGGTTCCGCGCGGACGCGGGCGGTGACGGTGGTGCCGGGCGGGGTGTGGGTGCGGGCGTTGGCGAGGAGGTTGACGAGGACCTGCTGGATGCGGGGCGGGTCGGCGAGGACGGTGGCGGGGGCCTCGGGGAGTTCGAGGCGCCAGTGGTGGCCGGGAGCCGGAGGGGAACCGGCCCCCGGGACGCCGGCTGCCGCCACGCGGGCGTCGCTCACCGCGTCGACGAGGAGCGGGGAGAGGTCGGTGGTCTCGTAGGAGAGGGGGCGGCCGGCGTCGAGGCGGGCGAGGAGGAGGAGGTCTTCGACCATGCCGGTCATGCGCTGGGCCTCGGACTCGATGCGGCCGAGGGCGTGGCGGGTGTCGGGGCCGGTGTCCTCGCGGCCCCGGCGGGTGAGTTCGGCGTAGCCGCGGATGGAGGCGAGGGGGGTGCGCAGTTCGTGGCTGGCGTCGGCGACGAACTGGCGGACGCGCATCTCGCTCTTCTGGCGGGCGTCGAGGGCCGAACCGACGTGGCCGAGCATCCGGTTGAGGGCGGCGCCGACCTGGCCGACCTCGGTACGGGGGTCGGCCTCGGCCTCGGGGACGCGTTCGAGGGGGGCTACTTCGCCGCTGTGGAGGGGGAGTTCGGAGACGCGGGTCGCGGTGGCGGCGACCCGGCGCAGCGGACGCAGGGCGACGCCGACGATGGCGGCGCCCGCGAGTCCGGCGGCGATCAGGCCGGCGGCGGTGACGCAGACCTCGACCAGGATGAGGGTGGTGATGGCGCCGTCCACCTCGGCGGTGGGGATGCCGACGAGGACGGCCGTGCCGCCGTCCCCGGGGGCGGTGCTCTGCACGCGGTAGCCGCCGAGGCCGGGCAGATCGACGTCGTGCGCCTCGCCGTCGGCGGGGACACCGGCCGATTCCAGCGCCTCCGTCTGGGCGGCCGTCAGCGGCTCGGTGTTCTCGGAGGCGTCGAAGCCGCCGTCCTTGGCGACCTGGGACGCGGTGACCCGCCCGTCCGCGACGAGCGCGCCGAAGGTCTTGAGGGGCTGGCCGCCCAGCCCGATGAACCCCAGCGGGTCCCTGGCGGCAGGCCCGCCCCCGGGCGCGGGTCCGCCCGGCATCCGGTCGGCCCGGACCGCGATGTCCCGGAGCTGGCCGTCCAGCTTCCCGTACATGTACGTGTGGAACGCGATCGCGGTGACCGTGCCGATCACCGCCGCGACGACCGCGATCAGCGACACGGCGGAGACGACGAGCCGGGTCCGCAGCGTCCACGGGCCCCTGCCCAGCCGTTTCACGCGGCTACTCCCCGGGCTTGATGAGGTAGCCGGCGCCCCGCCGGGTGTGGATCATCGGAGAGCGGCCGGCGTCGATCTTCTTGCGGAGGTACGAGATGTACAGCTCGACCACGTTGGCCTGGCCGCCGAAGTCGTAGTTCCACACCCGGTCCAGGATCTGCGCCTTGCTGAGCACCCGGCGCGGGTTGCGCATCAGGAAGCGCAGCAGCTCGAACTCGGTGGCCGTCAGATGGATGTTGACGCCGGCCCGGCTCACCTCGTGGCTGTCCTCGTCCAGCGTCAGGTCCCCGACCACGAGCGTCGACTCGCTGCGCACGGCGGCCGTCCCCGAGCGCCGGATCAGCCCGCGCAGCCGCGCCACGACCTCCTCCAGGCTGAACGGCTTGGTGACGTAGTCGTCGCCGCCGGCGGTGAGTCCGGCGATGCGGTCCTCCACGGAGTCCCGCGCGGTCAGGAACAGCACGGGGACGTCGGCCAGCTCCCGGCGCAGCCGCCCCAGGACGGCCAGCCCGTCCGTGTCGGGCAGCATCACGTCCAGGATCACCGCGTCCGGCCGGAACTCCCGCGCCGTCCGCACGGCCCCGGCGCCGTCCCCCGCGCTGCGCACCTCCCACCCCTCGTAGCGCAGTGCCATCGACAGCAGCTCCGCCAGCGGGGCCTCGTCGTCCACGACCAGGACGCGGACGGGGGTCCGGTCCGGCCTGAGCAGTTCGGTACGCCCCTGGGGCGAGGTCGTCGTCGTCATGACGGCAACCCTGTGAGACGCCTCTGAGAGAGTCCTTTTCCGATTCTGTGAATTGCCTGAGAAAGCGTGCGCGAGACCGCCGGGCCGGGCCCCGTGCGGGGGCCCGGCCCGGCGGCCGGTGGTGCGGGTCAGACGGCCGGGTGGCCGCCGGCCGTGGTGGCGGGGATGTCCTGGTGGACGTCCCAGTGCTCGGCGATGAGCCCGTCCTCCAGGCGGTAGACGTCGACGACGGCCTGGCCGTCGGCGCCCGGGGCGGGGGTGAAGAGGCTGTGCACGAACACGAGGTCGCCCTCGGCCGCGGTGCGCTTGATCTCGAAGCGCATCTCGGGCATCTGGCCGCGCAGCATGCCGATCAGGCCGGTCAGCGCGTCGCGCCCGTCGGGCAGGTTGGGGTTGTGCTGGATGAGGTCGGCGGCGACGTAGGCGGCGGCCTCGCCGGTGCGGCCCTCGTTCCAGACGGTCTCCATGAAGTCGCGGACGAGGGTGGTGTTCTTGCCGGTCATGTCGGTGGTCCTGTTCTTCGTCGCTGTGGTGTCGGTGGTGGCGCGGTGCTGGTGCGAGGTGCTGCGGTGGTGGTGCGTGGTGGTGCGGTGGTGGTCCGTCGTGGCGCTCGGGTGGCGTCAGGGGCGGGGGGCCGTGGCCGGCACCGGAGGGGTGGTCGCGGTGGCGGGGGTACGGGGGCGGCGGTGGCCGGAGGCGCGGTGGGCGGCGGCGGCCGCGGCGAGCGGGAGGAGTCCCGCCGCGGGCAGCCGGAGAGCGCCGAGTGCGGGCAGCAGGGTGGAGCCGAGCAGGCTGCCCAGGCTCATGCCCAGATAGAGGGAGGAGGCGTTGAGGGCGAGGCCGAGGGCACGCTGCTCGGGGACGAGGGCGACGAGCCGGGCCTGTTGGGGTGCCTGGAACAGCTGGCTGAACGCGGCCCAGACGGTGAAGGCGGCGACGGCCGCCGCGAAGCGGCCCGGGACCAGCAGCAGCGCGGCGAAGGCGGCGCCGAACCCGGCCAGGGCGATCGTGATCGTCAGGGGGCCGCCGCACCGCTCGAAGACGCGCCCCGCCGCCGCGTTGCCCGCCACTCCGGCGATGCCGAACACCAGGAGCAGCGTGGCGACCTGGCCCGTGGTGGCGTGGAAGCGGTCGGCGAGATAGGCACCCGCGACCCCGTACACGGTGAACTGCGCGGCCATGAAGGCCAGTGTCGTCGTGATCGCCGGGAGCACACCGGCGGTCCGCAGCACCGGGGAGAACGCGGAGACGGTGGCCGGGGTGCCGCGCTCCACGACCGGGACGAGGACGGCGACCAGCACGAGGGCGAGCAGGGAGAGGGCGGCGACGCCGACGGTGGTCCAGCGCCAGCCGACGCTCTGGCCCAGGCCGGTGCTGAGCGGGACACCGAGCACGGTCGCGGCGGTCATCCCGGCGAAGACCGTGGCCAGCGCGCGGGCCCGGCGCTCCGCGGGGACGAGCAGGGATCCGGTGACCGAGGCGGCCGGTCCGAAGGCGGCCCCGCCGAGGGCGGTGAGCACGCGCGCCGCGCACAACACCCCGTAGTCGGGGGCGAGGGCGGCGGCGAGGCCCCCGGCGGCCATGACCGCCAGACCGGCCAGCAGAACGCTTCTGCGGCCCAGCCGGCCCAGTAAGACCGGGGCGAGTGGTGCGGCGAAGGCGAACGTCAGCGCGAACACCGTCACCAGGAGGCCCACTTGGGCCTGCGTGACGCCCAGGTCCCCGCTGATGGGGGCGCTGAGGCCGACCACGGCGAGCGAGGAGGTGCCGAAGGAGAAGTAACCCAGGGCCAGCGCCCACAGGGCCGGTCCGGAACGGTGCGAGGCCATCACGCCCTCACTTTCAATACGGTGCGGTGCGGTTCGTAATGGAATTACATTACGGTGCGGTCCGTATGTCAATCCCTTAAGGTGGCTTCATGAGCGGACGACCCAGAGACCCCGGCGCGGACGGCGCCATCCTGCGCGCGACCATGGACCTGGTCACCGAGAACGGCTACCGGGCCGTGAGCATCGAAGGCATCGCGTCCCGGGCGGGCGTCTCCAAACAGACCGTGTACCGGCGCTACCGGAACAAGGGGGAGGTGATCCTCGACGCCCTCGTCGCCTTCGCCGCCGGCAAGCTCCCCACCCCCGACACCGGCAGCCTCCACGGCGACCTCACCGAGCTGCTGACCGCGACCTTCCACGCGCAGCAGGGCATCAGCGGCACCCTCAACCGCGCCCTGGCCGCCGAGGCCATCGGGGACGAGGAGTTCGCCGACACCGTGTGGGAGCGGCTCATCCTGCCCCGCCGCGACGCGGTCCGCGCCCTGCTCGAACGGGCGCGTGAGCGCAGCGAGTTCACCCGCCCCGATGTCGATCTCGACTTCGTCGTCGACGTCGTCTACGGCCCCATGTGGTATCGGCTGCTCTTCGATCCCACCGCCCTGGACGCGGACTACGCCCGCCGTACGGCCGACGCGGTCGAGGCGGTGCTCTCGGCCGGGTGAGGCCACGACGCCCCGCGACGCCCCCGGGGAGCCCCGGCGAGTCCCCTCACACCCCGAACAGCGCCGCCGCGTTGTCGTGGCAGACCGCGCGCAGCCAGGCGTCGCCCAGGCCGAGGCGCTCCAGGGCGTGGAGCTGGTGGGCGTACGGGTACGGGATGTTCGGGAAGTCCGTGCCGAGGAGGATGCGGTCGCCCAGGTCCGCGAGCCGGCCGTGTGCGGCCTCGGGGAAGGGCGTGAAGTTCTCCGTGAAGTCGGTGAACGCCATCGTGGTGTCCAGGCGGACCTCGGGGTACGTCTCCGCGAGCGTCAGGAACTCCGCGTACTCGGGCATGCCCATGTGCGCCACGATCAGCGGCAGCCGGGGGTGGCGGGCCAGGACGCGGGCGACGGGGTCCGGACCGGTGTGCTTGCCGGGGGCGGGGCCCGAGCCGCAGTGGGTCACGACCGGGATGCCCGCCTCCGCGAGCAGCCCCCAGACCGGTTCCAGCAGCGGGTCGTTCGGGTCGTACGCGCCGACCTGGAGGTGCGCCTTGAAGACCCGGGCCCCGGCCTCCACGGCGTCCCGGACGTACCGCTCGGCCTCCGGTTCGGGGAAGAACGTCGCCGTGTGCAGGCAGTCCGGGGTGCGGGCGGCGAAATCGGCCGCCCAGCCGTTCAGCCACGCGGCCATGCCCGCCTTGTGCGGGTAGAGCATCGAGGTGAAGCGGCGCACCCCGAACGCGCGGAGCAGGGCGAGGCGTTCGTCCTCGTCGTGGCGGTAGGTGATCGGCCACTCCATGCCGGTCAGCGGACCGGCCGCGTCGAAGTACGCCCAGACCTTGCGCAGCACCCGCTCCGGCATGAAGTGCGTATGCACGTCGATCAGACCGGGCAGCCCGAGCCCTCGCCAGAACCGCACCACATCGTCGTGCTCGTCACCCATGCGGACCGCCCCTTCCTCCGTCGTCCTGCGACGATCTCAGAACAGGCCGTCCTGCGCGGCGCCGCCCCCCACCGCGACGGTCGGCACCCCCACCCCGGCGTCCGCGTCGGCCGCCGTCAGCGTCCAGCCGGTCATCAGCCGGGTGTCGACGATCACCACGCCGTCCGCCGCCGTCGCCAGATGGAGATCGGGGCCGGCCGCCGCGACCAGCCGGCCCGCCACCGCTCCCCCGTCCTTGAGCGCGGTGACCGCCCGCACGGGACCGGTCCCGTCACCGGTCCGGAAGATCCCCGTGTGGTCGACCGGCCCGAACGGCAGCCTCTCCAGCGCCTCCGGCCAGCCGGCTCCCTCCAGCGCCGCGGCACGGTCGTAGTACCGGGCCAGCTCGGCCGTGCGGGCCGGGGCGTCGGGCAGCCGAACGCGCAGGACGCGCTTGCGGGCGTACGGCACGCGGTCCGGCACCCCGAGGGCGGCGCGCAGCGTCTCCTCGGCGCGGCGGGCCGCCATCAGGGGGCCTCGACCCAGCCAGGTGAAGACGACGGCGCCCTGCTCCCGCAGGCGGGCCGCGCCGCGCTGCTCCGCCGTGATGCCCGCCTTCACCGTGCCGGGACCGAACCAGGCGAGGTAGACGCGGTAGGTGCGCGGGTCGTCGGGGATCGTGTCGGCGGCCACCGAATGGGCCCGGTCGAGCCGGCCGCACTCGGGACAGCGGGCGCCGGTGCCGCGCCCGGGAACGGGGGCGGCGAGCGGGCAGGGGTTCCCGCGCGCCCCGACGCAGGTGCGCGGGCCGGTGGCGCGGAAGCCGAGCCCCGACCCGTACGCCAGCGCGCTGGACCGGCTGTCCGCGCCCCTGCGCCAGCCGAGGACGGGGCCCCCGTCGTCCTCGGGCCACCGCAGTCCGGTGCACCGCCACTCCATGTGCGCACTCCCGTGCCGTTCCGTCTGTGCCCCTCCAACGTACGGGCGGGCACTGACAGACCGCCGGGGACGGGTCAGTGGAGGCGTTCGGGGAGGGGGCCCGCGCTGCGGGCGCGCAGGGGGGTGCCGTCCGGGGCCACGACCTGGACCGCGCCCGCCGGATGGGCCGTGACCTCACCGATCTCGGCCGCGTGCCGGCCCTGCGGGCGGGCGCGGAGCACCGCGAGGACCCGCTCGGCACGGTCGGCCGGGACGAACAGGCAGAGACAGCCCGCGCAGGCCGCGTCCAGCGGGGCGAGCCCCCGGGTGGCCAGGGCGACCCGGGTCTCGTACCGGACGGGCAGCGCGGACTCGTCCACGCCCAGGGTCAGCCGCCGGGCGGACGCGGTCAGCCGCAGCGTCTCGGCGAGGCCGCCGGTGGTGACGGGGACGGCATGGCGCAGATCCGCGCGGACGGTGCGCAGCAGCCCGCCGAGCGGGGCGCAGTCGCTCTCCACCTGGTACTCGTAGCCGAGTCCGTCGCGCAGGGAGAGGAGATGGGCGGCGTGGTCGCCCAGCGGGCCGGTCACCACGATCCGGTCACCGGGCCGGACGCGGTCCGCTCCGAGCGCGGGCCCCGCGCGCTCTCCGAAGGCGGTGGCCGTGAGGTAGACCCGGTCCGCCTCGCCGGCCCGGACGACCTTGGTGTCGACGGCGGTCACCGCGACCCCGGCCTCGGCGGCGGCCTCGCGGACCGAGGCGGTGAGCCGGTGGACCAGGTCGAGGGGCAGGCCGGCCTCCAGCACGATGCCGAGGGCGAGATGGCGGGGGTCGGCGCCGGTGGCGGCCAGGTCGTTGACGGCTCCGCACACCGCGAGGCGCCCGATGTCGCCGTTGCCGAAGAACGGCGGATCGACGACGTACGTCCCCGCCCGCACGACTAAGGAGGGCTCCCGCGGCGCGAGGGCCGCGGCGATCAGTTCCCGTACCTCAGGGCCGAACCCGACCTGGGCCGTGTCCCAGTCCCGCGTGTACGTCACCACAGCCACCCCCCGATGCCCGCACGTCCGGATCGTGCTCATCATCCAGCGGGGCCGCTCCCCCGGATACCCGTGTCCGTGTCCGGGCCACCGATGAGGGGTCGGTAGGGGCGGTCGTACGCCCGGAGCAGCAGCGCGGCCCCGACGGCGGCCAGCGCGGGCAGCGCGCCGAAGCCCGTCAGGATGCCGGTGCGGGCCGTCAGGGACTGTTCGGCGGCGTCGCCGGTGCCGGAGGAGACATAGCCGGTGAGCTGGAGGACCAGGCCGTAGAGGAAGGGGCCCGCCGCCACGCCCAGGCCCTCGACGGTCGTGAACACCCCGGACAGGACGCCACCGTCGCGGCGCCCGGTGCGGTCCGTGTCGCGGGCGATGCAGTCCGGCAGCATCGCGTAGAGGAAGAGCAACTGGCCCGCGTGGCCCGTCCCGGCCAGGGCCATCGTCACCAGGACCGCGCCCTCGGGCAGGACCGGCGAGGCCAGGAAGAGCAGGCAGCCGGCCGTGAACAACGCGGTGGCCAGGGTGTATCCGCGCGGGCCGCGCAGCCGGGACCACAGCGGCACCGTCAGCAGGTTCGGCGCGACGAACGCCGCCACGAGCGCCCCGACCCCCGAGGAGTCGTGCAGCACGTGGTCGGCGAAGTAGGGGGCGCCCGCCAGCAGCACCCCGGTGGCGACCGACTGGAGCACCAGACAGCGCAGCAGCGCCATGAACGGCGGGTTGGCCCGTGCCGCCTCGAACTGCGCCCGCAGGGACGGCTGGGCGGCGGCGCCCTTCGCCGCCGTGCGGGGTGCGCCGGGCGCGGTTCGGGATGTGCCGGGTGCCGTACGAGGTGTGCCGGGCGCGGTTCGGGATGGGCCGGTACCGCCGCCCGTCCCGGCGCCCGCCGTGCCCGCGAACACCCACAGCGCGCCCAGGGCCACCACCACCGCGCCGAACACGCCCGCCCAGCGATGGCCCGGCAGTCCGCCGCCACCCGCGTCGACGAGTGCGGGGGCGACCGCTCCGGTGACCAGGGCGGCGATCCCGATGACGGCGACCCGGCCCGCCACCAGCCGCATCCGGTCCGCCTCGTCGTCGGCGAGTTCGGCGGGCATCGCCACGTACGGCACCTGGAAGAAGGCGAACGCGGTGGCGGTGAGCAGATAGCCGGCGGCGGCGCACCAGGCGCCGGCCGCGCCGGGCGCCGGGCCCGCGAAGGTCAGCGCGAAGCCGAGCGCGGTGAGCAGCCCGCCCCACAGGACGTACGGGCGGCGCGCGCCGAAGCGGCTCCGGGTCCGGTCGCTGGCCCGGCCCACGAACGGGTTGAGGACCGCGTCCCATGCCTTGGGCAGGAACACGACCGTGCCCGCCAGCGCCGCGCCGACCCCGAGCGTGTCGGTGAGGTACGGGAGCAGCAGCAGCCCCGGGAGCGTGGTGAACGTGCCGGAGACGAGCGAGCCGGACGCGTAGCCGAACCGCACCCGGCGCATCGGGGCGCCGGGGCGCGCGGGCCGTGCGGCGCGCGGGGGAAGGGGCGCGGGCGGACGGCCGTCTTCGGTTCCGGTGACGGTCATCGGGTGCCTCCCTGCGGAAAGCCCCGCCGAGGACGCGGGGGATGTCCCTCGGCGGGGCTGTCGGGAACAGCTTCCGTGCTCCACCATGGACGCGGCTTAAGCCCCGCCCGGCGCACCGGGGCCACAGCGCGCCCCCGCCCCGCCGGACACGGCCCGGGACTCTCCCGCCATGGTCCGCCCGGCCGGTGCCCCGGGCCGCCGCATCGCGCCGACACCTTCCTGCCATGCACCTTGTGGCCGGCGGCGGCGGGTGGCTGGCGCGCCGGCGGGCGCCCCACCATGGGCCGGGAGAAGGGGAGGGACATGACCGTCGACAACCGTACGAGCTCGGCTCCCGCCATCCACGGACTCGCGAGCGCCGCGCCGGGCGCCGGGAGCGGTGCCCAGCACCTGATCCACCACCCGGCCGCGCGGTCCCACCCCGGTCTGGACGCGCCGAGCCCCGGCCCCGAGCGCTTCACGCTCGTCGGCGAGACGCCCGTCGCCCATCCGCTCCTCAACGACGGCCCCGGCCGCTTCCACGACCTCCAGATCGCGACCGGCGGCGTCCGGGAGGTCGGCGAACTCGTCGGCCACCGCTACTTCGGTGTGCCCGGCGACCGCCCCGGCCTCTTCTACCGCTTCGACCTCGACCTCACCGACCTCTCCGCCTGGCGCACCGGCCCCGGCGCGGACCGGGGCGTCGTCATGGAGACACGGCTCAGGGCCCGGCCCGCCAACGTGGTCGCCGAGGTGCCGCGCGGGCTCGACTTCCACCTCGACGTGGCGATCGGCGGGCGGCCCTGCGCCACCGGTTCGGCCGGAATGGTGTTCCTGATGCCGAAGCTGTACCGCAAGCACGTGGCGCACGCCCGGCAGGCGATGCGCGCCGTGCCGGAGCTGGGCGACGCCCCGGACGCGCCGCCGCGCCCGGCCGGATGCGGCGAGGTGGGCCGGGCGTCCGGGGCCAACGTGGTGATCAGCGAGCCCGCCGACGCGGCGCGCGGCCGGATCAGCACCTGGGTGCTCTCCGAGCACATCGCCCCCGTCTTCGACGCCACCGACCCCCGGCAGGCGGGGCAGTTCTCCGGACCGCACCTGCTGGAGGCGCTGCGCCAGACCTCGCTGCTGACGGCGGGGCGCGCCCACGGTCTGGAGGCGGCGCGCTCCGCGCTGGCCGCCTGTCAGGTGCACTTCCGGGGCCAGGCGGAGCGCGAACTTCCGCTGCGCTGCGTGGCGGTGGCCGGTCCGCTGGGCCGGGACGCCGAGGGCCGGCCCAGTGTGCCGGTCACCCTGACCCTGACCCAGCAGCGGTGGGCGGTCGCCGAGGCCCGCACCTGCGTCGTCCAGGACCTCTGAGGCGGTGGACCCCATGCGCTTCGGCATCCTGGGCCCTCTTGAGGCCGGCCCCTCCGCGCCCCGCGCCGCCAAACTGCGGACGGTCCTCGGCACGCTCCTGGTCCGCGCGAACGAGGTGGTGTCCGTGGACGGCCTCATCGACGAACTCTGGCCCGACGCCCCGCCGCGCACCGCCCCGACGACCCTCCAGGTGTACGTCTCCCATCTGCGCAAGGCGCTCGGCGCCGCCGGTGCCGACCGAGGGCGGGAGCTGCTGGTGACCCGCCGCCCCGGCTATCTGGTGCGGCTCGCCCCCGGCGAACTCGACAGCACCGCCTTCCTCGATCTGTCCCGGCGCGGCCACCAGGCCCTGCACGACCGGGACTTCGCCGCCGCGGCCGACCTCCAGCGGCGGGCCCTCGCCCTGTGGCGCGGCCCGGTGCTCTCGGACATCGCGCACGGACCGCTGCTGGACGCCGCCGCCGTCCGCCTGGACGAGGCGCGCACCACCGCGCTGGACGAGCGGGTGCGGGCCGAACTGCACCTCGGCATGCACCGCGAACTCGTCCCGGAGCTGCGGGAGCTGGCCGCCGCCTACCCGCTGCGCGAGGAGTTCCACGCCCATCTGATGGTGGCCCTGTACCGGTGCGGACGGCAGGCCGAGGCCCTGCGCGTCTTCACCCTGCTGCGGCGGACCCTGGTGGACGAACTCGGCATCGAACCGGGTCCGGGGTCCCGCCGGCTGCAACGCCTCATCCTGGAGGGCGATCCCGGACTGGCCCGCCCCGAACCGGCCCCCGGCCGCGCCCGCGACCGCGCACCGGACGGGGACCGTCCGCTGCCCGCCCCCGATCCGGCGTTCCTCGGCCGCGCGGACGAACTCGTCGCCGTGGAACGCCTGCTGCGCGCCTCCGCCGGGGCGGCCGGGGGCGTGGTCGCGGTGACCGGCATGCCGGGCGCCGGGAAGACGGCCCTGGCGGTCGAGGCCGCGCACCGGGCCGCCGACGCCTTCCCCGGCGGGCTGCGCCTGTACGTCCCCGACGGCGGCGGACGCCCGCCGCGCCCCGCACGGGCCGGGGAGGGCCGGTCGCTGCTGGTGGTGGACGGGGTGACCTCGCAGGCCCAGGTCCGTCCGCTGCTCGCGCTCGGCCACACGCTCCTCGTCACCTCCCGCCGGGTGCCCGTCGGGCTGCCCGGACTGCGCACCGTGCTCCTCGGCCCGTGGCGGCCGGAGGAGGGCTGGCTGCTGGCCCGGCTCTTCGACGGCAACGGCGGCCGGGTGACCCCCGAGGACGCGCGGGACATCGGCGTCCTCTGCGGACTGCTGCCGCGCGCCGTGCGCGCCGCCGCCGCCCAGCTCGCGGCCCGGCCGCACTGGACGTCCGGCACCCTGCTGTCCCGGCTGCGCGCCGAGGACGGCCGGCTCGACGCGCTGCGCACCGGCGACACCGACGTACGCGCGGGGCTCCTCGCCGCGTACGAGAGCTGTACCGACGAACGGCGCCGGCAGTTCCGGCTGCTGTCCCTGCTGCCGCCCGGCCCCTTCGACGCCGCGCGGGCCGGCGCCGCCCTCGGCCTGGCCCCCGGGCGGGCGCTCTCCTCCCTCGAAGCCCTGGCGGACGAACGGCTCGTCGCCGTCGCCCGAGGCGCCTGGCACCTCCCGGAGCTGCTGCGGCTGCTCGCCGCCGAACGGCTGGCCGAGGAGGAGCACCCCGACACGGTCGCGCGGGCCGTCCGCCGGGTCTGCCTGGCGTACGCGGACGGCGCGGCGGAGCCCCGGCGCGCCGGCGGACCCGACGCGGACGGGCTCGTCCGGCTCGTCCGCACCGCCCACGCGGCCGGGCTCTGGGAACCGGCCGTACGGCTCACGGACCGGCTGGCCGACGGCGCACCGCCCGACGCGGAGGCCGAGGAGGAGTGCTACGCCCTGGCCCTCGACGCGGCCCGGCGCTGCGCCGACCGCGCGGCCGAGGCCCGGATGCTGCGGCTCTCGGCGGAACTCGACGCCCGCTACCGGCGGCCGGACCGGGCCCGTGAGCGGTTCCTGAGCGCCCTGGCCCCCGCCGGGACCGCCGGTGACCGGGAGGAGACGGGCCGGGCCCTGACCGGTCTGGCCGAACTCCTCCTGGACGGCGGGGCGGCCGGCGAGGCCGCCGCGCTGCTCGGCTCCGCCCTGGCCACGCTCTCGCCGTCGCACCATCCGAGGGGCCTCTACGAGGCCACCCGGGCCCGCGCCCTGGTCGCCCTGGCCCAGCACGAACCGGCCACCGCCCGCGCCCTCTTCGAGGAGTGCCTGAGCCTCGCGGACGCTCTGGACGACCCCCGTCTGCGGCTGTACGCACGCCGTTCGCTGCGCGCCCTCGACGACGCGGACCCGGCCGCCGCGCCGGGCTCCGGGCCGGTGGAGATACGCCCCGGACTCTGGCGCATCCCACAGGGCGGCCCGGCCGCCGTGCCGTCCCCGGTGTGACCCACGCGACGTCCGGTCCCGCACGAGGCCCGATGTAAGGAGAACCATGTCGGTGGCACTCGGTCCGGACACGGACCTGATCGGCAGGGAGCGGGAGGCCGCCGCGCTGCGCGAACGGCTGCTCGCCCCCTCGGTGCGGCTGGTGACGCTCACCGGGCGGGCCGGGGTGGGCAAGACCCGGCTGGCCCGCGCGGCGGCGCACGCCCTCACGGGCGCCTTCGCCCGCGTGGTGGCGCTCGACGCGGCGGACGACGCCGGGCCCGGCGGACTGACCGCGCTGGTACGGGCCCGGACCGGGGCCCGGGGCCCGGGGCCCGATGCCGACGACGGCCGGGTCCTGCTGCTGCTGGACGGCTGCGACCACGAGGCCCGGGTTCCGGCCGCCGAGGCCGTCGTCGCGCTCGCCGGTGATCCGGGGGTGGTGGTGCTGGCCACCGCCGTCGAACCGCTCGGTGTCTACGGGGAGCAGTTGCTGCCCCTGGACGCGCTCGCCGTGCCGGGCGACGGCGACGCGGAGGCGGAGGACCCGCACGCGGTGCCGTCCGTGGCGCTGTTCGTCCGCCGGGCCCGGGACACCGACCCGTCGTTCGCGCTGACCCTGGAGAACGGCGCGGCCGTCGCGGAGATCTGCTCCCTGCTCGGCGGGCTGCCGCTCGCCCTCGAACTCGCCGCGCTGCGGCTGCGGCTGCTCTCCCCGCAGCTGCTCGCGGCCCGGCTGCGCGGCCGTACGACCGTGCTGTCCGGCGGGCCGGTCAACGCACCCGCCCGGCACCGTTCGCTGGCCGCGCTCGCCGAATGGAGCTGCCGGGGCCTGGACCCGGCCGCCGAAGCGCTGCTGGGGCGGCTCTCGGCGTACGAACCGGGCTTCGGGACCACCGCCGCCGGGCCGGAGGACGACGAAGGGCTCGAAGCCCTGCTGGACCGGGGGCTGCTGGTGGTCGTCGGGGAGGAGGCGGGCGGGCCGCGGCTCGCGGTGACCGAACCCGTCCGCTCCTACGCCCGCGCCCGCACCCCCGAGGCGGAGGGCGCCGACGCGCACGCCGAGCGCTACCGCCTGCTGGTCGCCGCCGCCCTGCCGGGGCTCTCCGGCACCGGCCAGGACCGGCTGCTGCGGGAGGCCGCCGCCGAGAGCGCCAACGTGCGGGCGGCGCTGCGGCGGCTGCACGAGCGGGGCGACGCCGAAGCGGCGGCGGCGATGGTGCTGGGCTGCCGGCTGCCGTGGCTGGCACAGGGGCGGCTGCGCGAGGGCCTGGAGTGGTGCGACACCGTCGCCGAGGGGCACGGGCAGCGGCTCACGGAGGCGCTGCGGGCCCGGCTCGCCGATCTCTCCGGGGTCTTCGCGCTGGAGCTGGGCGATCCGCAGGAGGCGGTGCGCCGGCACCGGCGGGCGCTGGCCCTCGGCAAGAGCGTGGGCGACCGCCGGCAGAACGCCCTCGCCTCGCTGGGCCTGGGCACCGCCCTGCTGCGCTCGGGCGATCCCGCCGCCGCGCGCGGCGTGCTGGTCACCGCGCACAGCGCCCTGTCCACGATGGGGGTGACCGGCCCCACCGCCGAGGCGTCCGTCGCCCTCGCCGCCGCCCTGCACGCCGAGGGCGACCGGCGCCGCGCCCAGGCCCTGCTGGAGCGCGCCGAGGAGACCTTCCGCCGCATCCGCGACGGCCGGGGGCTCGCCGCCGCGCTGCGCGCCTCGGCCGCGCTGGCCCTGGAGGGCGACGAGCCGGAGCCGGCCGAGGCCGCGCTGCGGGAGGCGCTGCGGCTCTACGACGCCATCGGCGAACGCACCCGTCTCCCCGGTCTGCTGGAGGAGTTCGCCCTGCTGCTGCTCCGCACGCAGCCCGCGCAGCGGCCCCGCGCGGTGCGGCTGCTCGCGGCGGCGGACGCGCTGCGCCAGCGGACCGGGGCCCGGGTCCCGGAGGAGTGGCGGAGCCGCGCGGAGCGGGCCCGCACGGATCTGGGCGCCCGGCTGGACTGGCCGGACTTCGCCACCGCGTGGGCGGAGGGCGTCCGGATGTCCGCGCCGACGGCGGTGGCCGAGGCGCTGTCCTCGCCCGCGCCGTCCCGGGCCCCGGTGGCCGGGGCCGCCGCCGAGGCGCAGTCCCTCACCCCGCGCCAGGCGCAGGTCGCGCTGCTGGTGGCCGAGGGGCTGACCAACCGGCACATCGCGGCCCGGCTGGACATCTCCGAATGGACCGTCGTCAACCACGTCCGGCAGGTGATGCGGCGGCTGGGCTGCACCTCGCGGGTGCAGGTGGCCGGGGCGGTGGGGCGATGGGCCTGACCCGGGGCACGGGGACGGCGGAGCGCCGTCTGAAGGAACTGGCCGCGCCCGAGGAGACCGTCCGGCGGTTCCGGGCGGCCGGCTGGTGGCGGGAGGCCACCTTCCTCGACGATCTGCACCGCACGGCCGCCGCCGACCCGCACCGGCCCGCGATCGTCGCCGAACGGGTGCTGAGCCCGGCCGGACGGGGCCGCACCACCGTGACGTACGCCCAACTCGCGCTCCACGTCGAACGGTTCGCCGCCGCCCTGGCCTCCCTCGGGGTGGCGCCGGGCGATCCGGTCGCCTTCCAGCTGCCCAACCGCTGGGAGACGGCCGCGCTCACCCTGGCGTGCTGGCGGGCCGGGGCGGTCGCCGTGCCCGTCCTGCCGACCGTGCGCGCCCACGGGCTGCGGAAGATCCTGGACGGCACCCGCGCCCGGCTCTGCGTGGTCCCCGACGTCTGGGAGGGCTTCCCGCACGCCGAGGCGCTGGCGGACCTCGCCCCCGGACTGCCGTGGCTGCGCCACCGGGTGGTCCTCGGGGACGCGGCGCCCACCGGGGCCGTCGACTTCACCGCGTACTTCGTCCGCACCGCCCACGAACGGGCGCCCGCGTGGCGCGGCGGGCTCGTCCGCCCGGTCCCGGCCGACCGTCCCGCCCTGCTGATCAGCGTGATGGGGCTGCGCGACGCGTACACCTCGGTGCTGCACACCCCCGACACGCTCTTCGCCAACGTCGCCACCCAGAACCATCCGCGCGGCCCGGGGCGGCGGCCCGGCGAGGTCTTCCTCAGCACCCTGCCGCTGACCTCGCTGGCCTCCCTGATCTACACGGTCTGCTGGCCGCTGGCCGTCGGCGGGACGGGGGTGTGGCAGGACGTCTGGGACCCCTCCCGCTGCCTCGACCTGATGGCGGACGCCGGGGTCGACCAGGTCTACGCCGAACCCGCCTACTTCGCCGAACTGCTCACCACCCGGCGCCGGCGCCCCCGCCGCCCGGACCGGCTGCGGCTGGTGCTCTCCGGCGGCCGGACCAGCACCCCGCGCCCGCTCGCCGACGAACTGCGGGAGGTCTTCGGCGTCCCGGTGCTCTCCGCCTGGGGCGCGCCCGAACTCGGCATGGGCGCCCTGGTCCCGGCGGACGGGCCGGCCCGGCCGCTCAGCGGACTGGAGATGGCGGCGGGCCCGGGGAGCGGCCCCGCGCCGCTGCGGGTGCGCGGCCCCTCCGTCGCCCTGGCCACCTGGCGGCACGGGGCCGCCGCCCCCGTCTCCACCTGGGAGGACGGCGACGGCTGGCTGGACACCGGGGACCTCGCGACGACCGACCCCGGCGGCGGGGTCCGGGTGCTGGCGCGGGCGGGGACCCGGACCGGGGCGATCTTCATGGTGCCGGTCGCGGAGGTGGAGGAGGGGCTGCTGGCCCACCCCCGGGTGGCGGAAGCCGCGGTGGTCGCCTACACCGATCCGGAGCACGGCGAACTGCCCTGCGCGGTCGTCGTCCCCAGCGCCCGGGACCGCCCGCCGGGACCGGCCGAACTGCGCGAGCACCTCACCGCGCGGGGGGTGGCCGAGGCGTTCCTGCCGACCCGGCTGGAGATCGTCGGCGCGCTCCCCCGCGACGAGCACGGCCGGCTCCGCCGGGACGCGCTGCGCGCCTGGCTGCTCCGCTCCCGTCCGGGCAGCCCCCGCCGGCCCCCCGGCTGACCGTGCCGCCCCGCGCTCATTCGCAGCCGGCCACCCGGCGCGCGAACGCCCCGAGTTCGGCGCGCCAGCGCGGGGCGACCGGTGCCCCGGCCACCGCCGCGTCGGCGCGCGCCAGGAGCTCCGCGACGGTGTCCTCGGCCCTCTCGCGGGCGGAGGCGTCGAAGAAGACGTCCCGGAGGAACTGGGCGTCCCCGTCGAAACCCGGCCCGCCGCGCAGGAAGCCCCGGATCCGCCAGGCCCCGTGCAGCGCGCGGGCGTACTCCTCGTACGGCTCGCGCAGATCGTCCCGGTCCGCGAGGGCCGCGCCGATCAGCAGGGCGTGGCGCAGCCCGTACCAGCCGGCGCCGCAGCCCGCCCCGCAGTCCTCCAGGCACTGGCCGGGCCAGGCGTCGTCCAGGTACTCGGTCGCCGCCGCGGCCTCGGCGTGCGCGCCCAGGGTCCGTTCGACGCGCAGGTTCTCCCACAGCTCCCGGGCCCGGGGCGGCAGTCCGGCCGCGAAGCGGTCCCCGTAGGCCGCCGCGAGGTCCCCGGCGAGGACGGCGGTGCCCTCGCCGAAGCGGCGCGACTCGCCCCGCCAGCCGTTGCGTTCGTGCTCGGCGGCGTGGCTGATGTGGAGGGTGGGGATGCCCCGGCGCAGCGTGGCGTTCTGCCGGACGTCCTCGCGGATCATCAGACAGGTGTCGAGGAGTTCCAGCGCGGCGCAGGCGTCCACCACGTCCTCGGCGTCCGGGTCGCCGCCGGCCGCGAGATAGCCGGTGAGGCAGATGACCGGATGGGCGCGTTCGGCACCGGCCTGGACGAGTTCCGCGACGCCCGCCACCAGCACCACGCTGCGCGGATCGGCCGTGCGGCGGATCCGGGACTCGTCGGCGAGGAGCCGGGCGAGCCGGTCCTCGACCCGGTCGAGCACGGTGTCGCGCAGCTGTCCGGTGCTCGCGGTGCGGCCGGGCCGGTCGTGCCTGGGTGCGGTGGTCATGGGTGCCCTCCCTGGTGGGCTGCGGCTCATGACCGACCTTCCGGGACGCCCCGGCCCCCGGGCCACCGCGGACCGCCGCCGGGCGCGGGACCGGCGGCGGGCGGGACGGCGGAGCACCAGGTGCCTGCCATACGGGGCGGGAGCCCGCACGGGCTTGCCATCACCTTGCCACCCGGTGCCGCGCCGTCAGATGAACTCCGCGACCCCCAGGTGGAAATCGACCGGCAGCGCCTGTCTGCCCGGGATCTCCAGCTTGCGGTAGACCCGGGTGAGGTGCTGCTCGACCGTGCTCACCGTGATGTACAGCTTCTGCGCGATCTCGCGGTTGGTGTGGCCGTGCACGGCCAGCAGCGCGACCCGCTTCTCCGACTCGCTGAGGCTCGCCACCCGCTCGGCGTGCGGGGCGTCGGCCGCCGACGCCGCCCGCTGCGCCTCACCGGTGTGCCCGGGGAGGATCCGTACGCACAGCGCCTCGGCCCCGCACTCCTTCGCCACGTGCCAGGCCCGGCGGTTGACCATGGCGGCGCGGGCCGGTTCGCCCAGCGTCTGGAGGACCTGGCCGAAGTCGCTCATCGCGCGGGCCAGTTCGTACTGGTCGCCGGAGCGGTGGAGGTCGTCCACCGCCTTGGTGAGCATCGCCTGGCGCTCCCTCGGCTCGCGCAACTGGGCGCGCAGCCGCAGGGACACGCCCCGCACCCAGGGGTCGTCGGCGTCGCGGGTGGTCAGCTGGTCGGCGAGGAAGCGGTCGGCCTGGTGGGTCTCGCCGAGCCGCAGCAGCGCCTCCGCCGCGTCGGACCGCCAGGGCAGCACCCGGGGGCGGTCCAGGCCCCAGCGCTTCATGTGCCGCCCGATGTCCAGGAAGTCTCCGAGCGCCGCGTGGAAGCGGCTGGTCGCCAGCGCGTAGTGGCCCCGGGCGCGCAGATAGGCGAGCCCCTGCACGCTGCCGGTCAGCCGTTCGGGCACGGGCCGGCTGAGCGCGGCGGCCGCCGCGTCCGGGCGCCCCATGGCGGTGCGGGCCCGGACCAGGGTGGCGGTGAGCGCGCACAACTGCACCCCGCCGCCCCGGGCCGGCACCGCGCGCAGCCCGTCCTCGGCGGTCTCGGCCGCCCCGGTCAGATCGCCCAGCCGCAGCCGGGCCTCCGCGAGCAGCCCGGTGAAGACCGCCTGCCAGCCGGTGGCGCCACGGGCGGCGGCCTGCCCGGCGAAGGTCTCGCACCAGGGCAGGGCGCGCTCGGCGCCCTCCAGGTGGAGCAGGGTGCGCAGCGCCTGCACGGCCGGTTCCACCATGCCTTCGGCCAGGCTGGTCCCGCGCAGGAAGAGTTCGGCGGCGTGGGTGGCGGCCCCCTCGTCGGCCTCGGCGGGCAGCGCCCACAGGGCGGCCGGGTGCACGGGGCCCCGGCCGGTGCGGACCGCCGGATGCGGACCGGGCCCGCCGGCCGCGCGGCGTCCCCCGGCGCCCCACTGCGGGAAGGCCGAGAGCCCGTCGAGCGGGTCCTCGCCCGGGATGTCGCCGCTCCGGCGCTCGGCGCCCGGCCGGCGGCCCTCTCCGGCCGCGAGCCGTTCGAGCACCTCGGTCGACTCGTCGATCCGGCCCTGCGCGGCCAGCGTCCGGGCCAGCGGGCCCAGCGCCCGCGCGTCGAGCCGGCCCTCGGCGAGCGCGGCCAGCGGCTCGGCCAGGTGGCGTTCGGCGGCGGCCGGGTCGGTGCGGGCGGTGACGACGCCGAGCCGGACGCTCACCTCGGCGCGGCGGGCCTCGTCCGGGCACGCCTCCCGGGCCAGGGTCAGCAGCGCGGTGGCCCGGTCGGGCGCGCCGTCGGCCGCGTGCTGGTCGGCGGCGGCGCGCAGCACGGGCAGCGCCCACTCCTCACCGGTGTGGCGGGCGGCGAGGAGCTGGGCGGCGACGGCGGTGTCGGGGGCGCCCGCGCCCCGGGCCAGCAGGGCGGCCTCCCGGTGGAGCGCGCGCCGGGCCTCGGGGTCCGTCTCCTCCAGGACGGCGGCGCGTGCGGCCGGGTGGCACAGGCCGCGTCCGCGCGTCAGCAGTCCGGCGTCCTCCAGGGCGGCGAGCGCGCGGGCGGCGGCGGGTTCGGTGGTCGCGGCCAGCCGGGCGACGTGCGCGGCGGTCGCCAGCGGGCCGAGTACGGCGACGGCCTCGGTGAGCGCGGGGGTGGCGGGCCCGCAGCGGTGCAGGCAGGCGAGCACGGCCTGGGCGTAGGCGTCGCCGGGCCGGGCGCCGGGGTCCTGGAGCAGGGCGCGCAGCAGCAGCGGGTTGCCGCCGCTGGCGCGGTGGAGGCGGGCTGCCTCGGCCTCCGTGTGCCCGGGGAGCATCGCCCGGACCTCGTCGGGGGTGAAGCGCTCCAGGCGGAGCCGGGAGAAGTGCGGCAGCCGCAGCAGTTCGGTGCGCAGCAGCGGGTCGTCGCCGTGTTCGTGGACGGATTCGGTGAGCGCCAGGAGCACCTGGGCGCCCCGGGTGCCGCGCGCGAGGTGGAGGAGCTGGCGTCCGGAGAGCGCGTCGGCGTGGTGGAGGTCGTCGACGCAGACGACGACGGGCGCGGTGGTGCTCAGCTCGCACACGGCGGCGGCGAACCGGCGCATGGCGCCGACCCGGCCGGCCTCGTCGGGTGACGGCGGCGGCAGCACGCCGGGCGGGGCCTCGGCGGTGAGCTGGCGCAGCACGCCGAGCGGATGGCGGCGTTCCTCCGCCGTTCCCATCGCCCGCAGCACAATTCCGCCGCGTTTCTCGGCCTGTACCGCGACGGTCTCCAGGAATTCACTTTTCCCGCAGCCGACGGCGCCCTCGATGAGAAGGAGTCCTGAATTTCCTTCCCCGCATCCTTCGATCAGTTTTTCCAGAAGAGAAAGTTCTTCGGCGCGACGGAACAACACCATGAGATCCCCCAGTGCCCACGTTCCGCGCGCTCGACGAAAAGGAACGCGAACCGGATACAGGACCGATCGAGCAGTGCTTGAGAATCCATACTGCTCCGGTCGAGCCGGGGGCGGGTGGGATCGCCGGTGGCCGGAACCTGCCAGTCAGCAATCCCCCGGTACGGGGAAGAGCCGGCGGGGCGCGACCCGGGTCTGCCCCCGGTGGCGGCGCTCCCTGGGGTAGCCGACCGAGACCTCCTCGAAGCGGACGCCGTCGTACCAGGTGGTGCGCGGGATGTGGAGGTGCCCGTAGACGACGACGGCGGCCCGGAAGCGGGTGTGCCAGTCGGCCGTCAGCTCGGTGCCGCACCACTGGGCGAACTCGGGGTGGCGCAGGATCCGGGTGGGGGTGCGGACCAGCGGGAAGTGGTTGACCAGCACGGTACGCAGCTCGGGATCGCAGGCGGCGAGCCGCTGTTCGGTGGCGGCGACCCGGGCCCGGCACCAGGCCGCGCGGGAGGGGTAGGGGTCGGGGTGCAGCAGGAACTCGTCGCTGCACACCACCCCGGCTTCGTACGCCTGTTCAAGCGCCTGCTCCCGGGTGGCGGCCTCGGGGGTCCGGAAGCTGTAGTCGTACAGCAGGAAGAGCGGGGCCACGAGCAGCGGTCCGCCCGGTCCGGACCAGACCGGATACGGATCCTCGGGGGTGTGCACTCCGTACGAGCGGCAGATTTCGACCAATCGCCGATACCGAGCGTCTCCACGCAGCGACACAGGATCATCGCGAAGCGTCCACAGATCGTGGTTTCCGGGGGCCCATATCACGGTGGCATAGCGCGGGGTGAGCAAATCGAGGACCCACCCCAGATCGTCCGGGGACTCGCCCACGTCGCCCGCGATGATCAGCCAGTCCGCGGGAGAGTCGGGATACAGCTCCTCCACGATCCGGCGGTTCTCCGGGAATGCGACATGGAGGTCGCTGATGCCCATGAGGTATCCGTGCGCCATTCACCCAGGCTGGACGGGCACACCGGGCAACCAACACCCCTCTCGGACCCCAGAGTTGACGGAGCGTGACCGAGGGGGCTCGAACCCTAGCAGGGGCATGGCAAGGGGGGCGGTGGGCACCGGCAGGCCGTACGCAGCCGGGGGCGGGCCCGGGGCGCCGATGGCAGCGCCCTGGCAGGAAGAGCGGTCCGGGCGGGCCGTTCCCCCGCGCCGGGGCCGTCGCCGCTGGTCGGGCGGGCGGCGCCGGCGGGAGCGTGGGAGACGTCCACCCGACGCTCCCACCTGAAGGATCTGCCGTGCTCACGAAGCTCCTGCCTTCGACCGTCGCCACCGCCGAGGCCACCGCCGATCCGGCCGGGGTCTTCCTCTTCCCCGAGGAGGAGCACCTGATCCGCGACGCCGTGCCCAAGCGACGGCTGGAGTTCGGCACCGTGCGCTGGTGCGCCCGGCGGGCGATGGGGTCGCTCGGGGTGGCGCCGGCCGCCGTCCTTCCGGGCCGGCGCGGCGTCCCGCAGTGGGCGCCGTCCGTGGTGGGCTCGATGACGCACTGCGCGGGATTCCGGGGCGCGGCGCTCGCCCGGGGCCGGGACTTCCTCTCGGTGGGGATCGACGCGGAGCCCAACGCCCCTTTGCGGGCGGGGGTGCTGGAATCGATCGCGCTTCCTCGGGAACTGCGCAGAATCCGTGAACTCGCCTGGGCCGTCCCGGACATCGCCTGGGACCGGCTGCTCTTCTCCATCAAGGAGGCGGTCTACAAGACCTGGTTCCCGCTGACCGGCCAGGAACTGGACTTCACCGACGCCCTGGTGAGCGTGGACGCGGTGCAGGAGACCTTCCACGCACGGCTGGTGGCGGACCCGGACACCCTCTCCCCGGCGGGCCCCACTTCGTTCAGCGGGCGCTGGGCGGCCGAGGACGGCGTGCTGGTCAGCGCCATCGCCGTACCGGCGCGGGTGCCGGCCGGGGCCGGACATGACGATGCCCCCCGCACCTGCGTGGCGGGGAGCACGGTCTGAGTCGTCGTCGCGGCCGTCCCGGAGGGTCAGCCCCAGCGGTCGTCCTTCGGCTCGACCAGGGTGGCCTGCAGCGCTCCGCCCGGCGTCGCGGCCGCCGTGTGCGTACCCGCTCCGGCCGACGCCCCCTGCGACACGCCCGACATGAACTGTCCCCCCAGAACGGCCAGAAGTGCACCCAGAAGCAAAGTCAAGACCACCAAAGATTCTTTACCATAAGTTGCCATTGCGACTCCCCTCGGTCGACGAATGAGACTTACGTACGTCTAGTTCACCACCCGATATCTCCGGCTTTGGAGGCTCGGGCCGACGAGAAAAGAGTCTCGGATACTGATCATTCACGCCAAGGGCTTCCCGTTGGCGTAAAGTTACGTGGCAGCAATTACACCGACCAGTGGGGGCTGGCGTGTTCCAAGGGGAGTACGCAGATTCGGGCTTCGCCGAACTGGATGACGTGAGCGCTGCGGCCTACGGGCTCGCCGTCGAGTGCGGTCGCTTCGATCGGGAACGGATTGCCAACGACCTGTCGCTGTCGCACGACGAGGTCGCCCGGGTGGAGAGCGTCCTGTCAGGGGTCCGGCTGCTCCAGTCGGTGCCCGGCCACTCCCACCAGCTGACCCCCGTCACCCCCGACGCCGCCGCCGCCTCCCTCGTCGGCCCCGCCGAGCGGCAGATCCGCGACCTCCAGCAGGCCGTCACCGAGGTCCGGGCCAAACTGATGTCGCTGACCCCCCTGTATTTCGAGGGCCGCCGGGTGCGCAATCACCTGGAGGCCTTCGACGTCATCACCGACCCCGCCCGCATCCAGGCCCTGCTGGACCATCTCGGGCAGACCTGCACCAGCGAGCTGATCACCGTGCAGCCCGGCGGCGCGCGCCCGGCCGATCTGCTCGACGACGCCCGCGCCAGCGCCCTGTCGATCCTGTCGCGCGGGGTCTGCATCCGGACCATCTACCAGCACACCGCGCGCAACGACCTGCCCACCCGCTCCTACGTCCGCGACGTCACCGCGCACGGAGCCGAGGTCAGGACCGCCGACGAGGTGATAGACCGGCTGATCATCTACGACAGGGAAGTGGCCTTCCTGCCGGAACGCTGCGTGGACGCGAGCAGACCCCCGGGCGCGGCCGTGGTCCGCGAACCGACCCTCGTGGCCTTCCTCTGCTCGGTCTTCGAGTACCTCTGGGAGGGCTCGTCGCCGTACGTCGTGGAGAGCCAGCGCTCGCCGGCCTCCGCCGACGAGCTGAAGTGGTCGATCATCCGGCTGATGACCAAGGGCTACAAGGACGAGATGGTCGCCCGCAGGCTCGGCATGTCCGTCCGCACCTGCCGGCGTCACATCGCCGAGATCACCGAGCAGTTGGAGGCCACCAGCCGCTTCCAGGCGGGCTACAACGCGGCCCGCCAGGAGATGCTCAGCGGCGACGGGCCCCCGCCGCCCTACTGACCGGGACGCCGCCGCACCCCTCATGCGCCGGTGCCCGCCCCGTCGTCCAGCGCCTCCGTGATCGCGTCCACGCAGTCCTGGTCGAGCATCGTCGTCACCTGGGCGTCCTGGAGCTTGCCGAACCCCGCGTCGTACACCGCCGCGCTCACCACATAGCCGTCCTCCAGCGGGAAGGTGCGAAAGGTCCACTCCTCACCGGTGCCCGCCGTGCCGTCGGGCCGCTGCACCCGCACCGGCCGCCCGTCCGGACCGAAGCCGAACTCGGTGAACCGGAACTGCATGCCCTGCCCGATCGCCTTGCTGTACGCCTCCTTCAGCGTCCACAGCCGCACCAGCGCCCCGTTGCGCTCCGCCTCCGGCATCCCGGAGAGCAGGACCGCCTCGTAGGGGGTGCAGATGTGCCGGGCCAGCCCCCCGCCGTACATGTCGCGGTCGGCCCGCTCCGCGTCCACCCCGATCAGCCCGCAGGTCGTCAGCCCCACCAGCAGCAGGTCCTCGGTGTGGCTGAGGCTGATGTCGATCTGGTCGCAGCCGCGCAGATACGGGCGGCCGGTCGGACCGTACGCCAGCTCCAGCCCGGCCGGCTCGCTGGCCAGGACGGCCCCCGCCGCGTGCTTGAGGAGCATCCGCGAGGCGACATAGCGATTGCGCACATCCGAGTGGGTGAGATCGAGATAGCGCGTCCAGTCCCGCCCCAGCAGCTCGCGCAGTCCGTCACCCTCGGGCACCGCGGGCTCCAGGTCCTTCAGCCACGCGTAGACCAGCGCGCTGCCGTGGGCGGCGAGGTCCTCTCTGGCTCTGTTCCACGAATCACCCCCGGGAACCACGGCGATGGGCTCACCGAGCGGTGAGCCGAGCGTGACGTCGCCCGGGGCGGTCATCCGTACTCCTTCACGAGGGTGTGAATGTCCCGGAGGCTGCGCGCCTCCAGCAGACGGTGCACCGGCACCACATGGCCGGACTCCTCCAGGAGGGCCAGCAGCCGGAGCAGATTGAGCGAGTCCCAGCCGGGCACATCGGTCAGCGGGACGTCGGCCCCGTCCGGGCCCTCGACGTCCAGCCCCAGATCGTCGCCCACCATCAGCAGGAACGCGTCGAGGCCGACCGGTTCAGCGGCGCTCATCGGGGTGCCCTTCCGGACTCGGTGACACGGATGTGGCCGGGGACCTCCGGCAGCACCGTCAGGTCGTGGCGGTACTCCGAGGCCCCCTCCCCGCGCTCCCCCGACTCGCGGAGGCCGCGGGCGACGAACCCACAGGACGGATAGAAGTCCCGGGCCCGGCGATTGCGGACGGTGGGCACGTAGCGGGCGCCCACCGAGGTCAGTCCCAGGCGCCGGGCTCTGCCCAACACTACGGCGAGGAAGGCGTGTTCGATGCCGCGCCCCAGCACCCGGCAGCTCAGCCACACGTTGTCCACGTCCCACCGCTCCCCGGACTCCGTGATCAGCGCGGCGCCCACCAGCCCGTTGTCCCCGAACCGGTCCGCGCCGCGCGCCACCAGCAGCAGCCGGCCGTCCGTCCCGGTGCCGTCCACCAGCCCGGCCAGCGCCGCCTCCGCGTGGCCGCCGCCGGTCAGATTGAATTGGTTGGTCCGCAGGGTCAGCTGCGAGATCCGGGCCAGCTCGTGCGGGCGCGGCGGCCCCACCTCCAGCCGGACGCCCAGCGCCGCCAGGAACCCCTCGTGCGAGCCCGCGTCCGCGCGCAGCTCCTGGCGGCGGCGCCGGGCCCGGTACTCCCCGGTCCTCGCCCGGTCCTCCTCGGTCAGGCTCAGCGTGTCGAACCAGCCGTCCGCGAGCAGCCGCGCCACGTGCTCGGCGGGCTCCGCGCCGTCGAGCCGCACCACGGCGACGGCGGGCAGCCCGTGGCGGACCTGCGCCCGCTCGGCCGGTGAGTCGTCCGCGAACACCAGGGCGTCGGTGCCCAGTTCCAGCCGGCGGGCGAGGTCCGCGAGGTTGGCGTCCTTGGGCCGCCAGTTCGCGTTCACCGCCACGAAGTCCTTCTCCCGCAGCACCAGATCGGGATGGTCCGCCAGCACCCGCGCCACCTCCTCCTCGTCGTTCTTGCTGCTCACGGCGAGCAGTACCCCCTGCGAGGCGAGCTGGGCGACGCAGGTCTGGAAGGCCCCGAACGCCTCGCCGCGCAGGGTGCCCGCAGCGGCGATGCCGTCGGGCCCCTCCTCGGCGAGGATCCCGTCCCACAGGGTGTGGTCGAGGTCCAGCACCAGGCACTTTCGGGTCCGCCCGCGCAGCGCACGGGCCAGATGGGCGACCTCCCGGGCGTATCCGGCGAGCAGTTCGGCGCCCAGCCGCACCTTGGCGTAGCGGGCCAGGGCCGGGCTGGTGACCGGTCCGCCCGCGCCGATCAGCGGGTCGAGGTCGATGACCACGGTCCCGGGCGCGCTCTCGCCGAGCCGCAGCAGCCGGGCGTTGAACTCCCGCCACAGCGCTCCGAGCCGGGCCCGCGAGCGGTGGTCGACGAGCTGCCTGCTGTACGTGAGGGGCAGCGGCAGCGTGTTGAGGACGAGGGTGCCGGGCACGGCGGCGGCCAGGGCCGCGCACCGCTCCAGGACCTCCTCTGCGGCCTCGGCCACGTGCTCGGGGCGCCAGACCCCGGGCACCTGGGAGAACACCGTCTCGGCGTCCAGCAGGCACAGGGTCAGCTCGCAGCCCGCCGTGCGCAGTTCGCTGTCCGGTGCGGTCAGATCGCGCAGATACGTGCCGTGCTCTCCGGCCACCGCGCGCAGGAGCATCCCGTGGCGGGCCAGTTCGCCCCGGAGCGGGTCGAGCACCTGGCCGACGGTGGACTGGCCGGTGACGGCCACCGTGACGACCGGGGTCCCCGGATGGTGGCGCAGGACCGCCTCGGGGTCGACGCCCCCGAGCAGCCGGCCGGCCGCGGCGGCGTCGGCCCGCGCCCCGTCCGGGCCCTCCTCGGCGAGCGCGGGCGCCACCTGGTCGTACGCGTCTTCGAGGAGGGCGCGTCGGCGCAGATCGCGCAGCCGGTCCAGTCCCGTGGTCATCGCCGCCTCATCCCTTCTCCAGGGCGAAGCCGGCCCGGATCCACCGGCTGGACTCCACACAGAGGGCCACCGCCCGGTCGCCCTCCTTCAGTTCGGGCAGCAGCCGGTCGAGCTGGAGGAACGGCAGCGCGTTGCCCGTGTTGCCGGTGTCCGCGACGCAGTGGATCTGCCGGGCGGCGCTCTCCGGCAGCCGGTCCACGATGCGCGCGGTCATCCGCTCGGAGAGCTGGGGCGGCAGCAGGAAGGCGAGGTCGTCCAGCTCCCAGCCGAGGCCGCTCAGCAGCTCCCACAGGATCTCCGAGGCGATCGGCGGCACATGCTCCTCGATCGCCTTGTAGTCCTCCGCGAGCATCGGCCGGTCCGAGGTGCGGTCGGTGGTGCCGTACCAGTCGAGGAGCTGGCCGGGCTTGCGGCCGCGCCCCGTCCAGGAGTTGAGGACCGAGCGGACGGCGACCCGCTCGCCCTCGGGTTCGGCGGTGAGGACGGCGGCGCCCGCCCCGTCTCCGAACAGGACGTAGTTGACCAGCTCCCCGGTGGGGATCTTCGCGGTGTCCCGGTGCGGTGACAGGAAGCGGTGGGTGACGTCGCCGCCGATGACGAGCCCGGCGTGGAGCCCGCCCGCGATCAGACTGCGGCCCAGGTCGAGGGCCTGGACGGCGCCGGAGCAGCCGGCCTGGATCTGGTAGACGGGCAGATGGTCCAGGCCCAGCCGGTCCGCCACCTCGGTCGCCGTGGTCGGCAGCAGCGTGTCGGGCGTGGCGGTCGCGAGCACCAGGAACTCGATGTCCGCGAGGCCCAGCCCCGAGGACCGCACGGCCTGGGCGGCGGCCTCGGCGCACAGGTCCGCGAGCGAGCCGCGCACCTCTCCGGTGACCGGGTCCCAGCCGAAGTAGCGGGTGCGGGTGCCGACGAAGAGGTCGATCCACTCCCGGCTGACGCCCAGCATCGCGCCGAGCACGGTGTTGTCCACCGGCTCGCCGGGCAGGGCGGTGCCGGTCGCGGCGACATGGACGGCCGTCATGCCGACCTCGCCATGATCACGCCGTCCAGGAACTCCGCGAGCGAGCCCACCGAGCGCAGCGCGGGCAGCAGTTGCTGGACGGAGACCTCTCCGACCCTCGGCAGCCGCGCCTCCACCCGATTCTTCAACTGCATGATCATCACCGAGTCGAAGCCCAGGTCCTCATGGAAGCGCGCCTCGCGCACCACGCGCTCCACCGGATAGCCGCCGACCTCGGTGACGGCCTCGACCACGGCGTCCAGAACGGCGTCCTCGCCCGTTTCACGTGAAACAACGGGGGCCGGTGCCGCCTCCGGCGCGCTCGGGGCCGAGGGGGCCCGGACCGGCTCGGGGGCGACCGCCGAAGGGGGCCGGTCCCAGTACCGGTGCGCGGAGGAGAACACATAGGGGGCCAGCGGTTCATCGGTGCCGGTGCCGGGCCCGTACAGCTCCTCCCAGACCGGATCGAGTCCGCAGCGGTACAGAGCGGCGACCGTCTCCGCCAGCTCGCGGCCGGTGGCCTCCGGGCCCGGAACCGGGTGCAGCAGCTCCGCGCCGCGCAGCCGGCCGGCGCGCGCGGCGATCCGGCTGAGCTGCGGCTGCGGACCGATCTCGATCAGATGGGTCGGGGCGACCGCGCCCATCAGCGCGCCGAGCGCGGCGTCGAAGAGCACCGGCTCCTCGGTCTGCCCGGCCCAGTAGGCGGCGTCCATCGGCTCCTCGTGGAGCATCCGGCCGTAACGGGTCGAGGCCAGCGGCAGCGCGGCGGGCGCGCAGCGCACCGCTTCCTCCCGCAGCCCGGCGGCGACCGGCGCCATCGCCGGGGTGTGGAAGGCGTACGGGGCGGACAGCTCCTTCGTCCGGATGCCGAGCGCGGCCAGCTCCCCGGCGACCCGGGCCAGCGCCCCGCCCGGCCCCGAAAGGACGGTGTCGGCCGGGCCGTTGAGCGCGGCGGCCACCACCTCCGGTTCGGCGGCCAGGGCCGGGGCCAGCACCTCGGCCCCGGCGGTCGCGGAGATCATGGTGCCGCCCGGGGGCAGCGCGGCCGTGAGCCGGGCCCGCCGGACCACCAGCCGCGCACCCTCGTCCAGGTCCAGCACCCCGGCCGTGACGGCGGCGGCGTACTCGCCCAGGCTGTGGCCGAGCACGGCCGCCGGGACGACGCCCAGCGCGGTCAGGGCGGCGGCGAGCGCGCACTCCACGGCGAACAGGGCGGGCTGGACCAGCTCGGGCCGGTCCGACCACTCCGCCTCGCCCAGCAGCACGTCACGCACCGAGGCGCCCAGATGCGCGGCCACCGCCGCGTCGGCCTCGTCGAGCCGCCGGCGGAAGGCGGGCGAGGCGCGGTACAGCCCCGCCGCCATCTCCGGATACTCACTGCCCTGCCCGGTGAACAGGAACGCCACCACGGGCCGCCCCCACGGGCGGTCCCCGGCCGCGTCCAGCACGCCCGGCGCGGGCGTCCGCCGCTCCACGGCCCGGCGCAGCCCGGCCACGAGTTCGTCGGTGTCGCACACGGTCAGCGCGAAACGGTGCGGGAGCCCGGTCTTGACCCGGTTGCTGGTCCGGCACAGCGCCGCCGCCCCGCCCCGGGCACGGGCCGCGACGGCGTCGGCCTGGGCGGCGAGGTTGCGGCACAGCGCCTCGGGGGTGTCAGCGGTGACGGTGAACACCCCGGCCGCCCCGGCGTCCGCGCGTGACCGGGCCGGAACGGGGCGCGGGGCGCGCGGTGCGCTGGCGAGGACGGCGTGGGCGTTCGTCCCGCCCATGCCGAAGCTGCTGACCCCGGCGACGGTCTCGCCGCGCGGCAGCCGCGAGGGGGACTTGAGCAGCCGCAGCCCGCGCTCGGCCAGCCGCAGTCGGGAGTTCTCCCGCTCCGCGAAGAGGCTGGCGGGAACGATCCGGTGGTGCAGGGCCAGCGCGGTCTTGATGAACCCGGCGATCCCGGCCGCCCCCTCCGTGTGGCCCAGATTGCCCTTGACCGAGCCGATCGCACAGGGCTGCTCGCGCGGAACCCCGTGCACCGAGCCGAGGGCCGCGCACTCGATGGCGTCGCCGAGCACGGTCCCGGTCCCGTGCGCCTCCACGAACGCGACCCGCGCCGGATCGACGCCGGCCCGCCGGTAGGCGGCGTTCAGCACGCGCTCCTGGGACCAGCGGTTGGGGGCGATCATGCCGTTGCTGCGGCCGTCCTGGTTGACGGCGCTGCCGCGCAGCACCGCGTAGACCCGGTCGCCATCGGCGAGCGCGTCGTCCAGCCGGCGCAGCACCACGAGACCCACGCCGTCGCTGCGGCCGATCCCGTCCGCCTCCGCGCTGAACGGCTTGCACCGCCCGTCGGCGGCGGCCAGCCCCAACTGCCCGTAGACCAGCCCGAGCGACGGCGAGAGCACCACGTTCACGCCCCCGGCCAGCGCGGTGTCGCACTCCCCGGACAGCAGGGAGTTCGCGGCCAGGTGCACCGCGACCAGCGAGGAGGAGCACGCCGTGTCGACGGCGAGGCTCGGACCGGTGAAGTCGAAGTGGTACGAGATGCGGTTGGCGGCCATCCCGGCGCTGCTGCCCGACCCGAGCAGCGGGGTGACCTGCGCCAGATCGCTCATGGTCAGCCGGCCCCACTCGCCGCCCATCACCCCGACGAAGACCCCGGTCCCGCTGCCCGCGAGCCCGCCCGGCGCCCGCCCGGCGTCCTCCAGGGCCCGCCAGGCGCACGGCAGCAGCAGCCGCTGGTGCGGGTCCATGGCGGCGGCCTCGCGCGGGGTGATGGAGAAGAAGTCGCTGTCGAAGACATCGGCGTCCTCCAGGAAACCGCCGCTGCCACCGACCGAGGGGAAGTCCCGCGCCTCCCAGCGCTGTCCGGGCACCGGGCCGGTGCCGGCCCGGCCGCCCATCAGCAGGTCCCAGTACGCCCGCACGCCCGCCGCCCCGGGGAACGCGCAGTCGATGCCGACGACGGCGATGTCCCCCATCAGCGCGGGTCCCGCGCGGTCGCCGCGTCCGCCGGGGCGTCCGGCAGCACGGCCGTCAGATGGCGCACCAGCGCCGAAACGGTCGGGAAGTCCCACAGCAGGGTCGGCTCCACCTCCAGGCCGAACTCCTCCTCCAGATCGCCGCAGAGGCTGAGCGCGGCCACCGAGTCCATGCCGTACTCGGCGAGCGGAACGGTCGGGTCGATCGACTCGGGCGCCCGCCGCAGATACAGCGAGAGGCGGTCCGACAGCCACTCGTACACGCCGTCGGCCTTCGCGGTGTCGGCAGGCGTGGTGGACCGGCCGGTGGGGATGGTCATGGCGGGACTCCTTCGGTCAGCCCGGGATCGGGGTCGAGTAGAGGTCGTAGCTGGTCCGGGTGGAGAAGCGGAGCTGGACCTCGTGCCGGATGCGCGTCTCGCACTCCGGGGGCAGATCGGGGACGCGGGTGCCGAGCCGCCCGCAGATGCGGTGCAGCGCGGCGGCGGCCCAGCACGGATCGGCCAGGAACGGATCGCTGCCGTACCGCGCCTGGTCCCAGACGCCGAGCACGGCGGCGGCGGCCAGCAGCAGCGTGTACCGGTCCATCAGGGCGAACCGGGCCGGCTGCGCACTGCTCCCGCTCGCCGCCTCAAGACCGAGCACCCGGCCCCGTACGTCCCGGAACTCCTCGACGAGCAGCCCCGCCAGGGTGCGCAGGGCGCGCTCCACCGGGCCGTGCCCCTCGATGCGGGCGGCGACGGCGAGCAGCGAGGCGCTCAGCGAGTCCCGGCCGCAGGCCAGGGCGAGGCGGTCGCTGCGCAGCGGCGGCAGGTCCCCGTCCAGCCGGAAGAGCCCGGCCGGCGCCTCCTCCTCGACGAACCAGGAGCGGCGGGCGAGCCGGGGCATCTGCGGGATGACGGTGGCCTGGCAGGCGACGGTGCCGGCGTGGCCCAGGGTGAGCAGCGGCAGGTCCCTGACGTGCTTCTGGAAGATGCCCAGGGTGCCTTCGCGGGTGTAGAAGTCCGAGCCCAGCACGATCGACAGGTCGTACATGGACTCGGTGAGGATGCGCGGCATCAGGTACTTGAGGGCCGCCGAGCTGACGCTGGTCTCGGCGGGCAGCAGATGCAGGGCGCGCGAGGCGACCACGGCGAGGGCGTCGTACAGCAGCAGGCTGACGAACGCGTTGGTGACGGCCGCGCCGGTCCGGCTGCCGTCGGTGGCCCGGCCGTGCCAGCCGCCGGTCTGCTCCCGGCCGATGCGCACGGCGGTGCGCAGACTGGTGTCCAGGGCGGCCACGGCGGTCGCGGCGAACACGGTCCGGCTGATCTGGAAGGAGCGCAGCGCGGTCTCGATGCCGCTGCCCTCGGGGCCCAGCAGCGCGGACTCGGGGACCGGGCAGTCGTCGAACTCCACGGCCCCGAACCGGCAGCCGCGCAGCCCCACGGGCATCCGGCGGCCGGTGACGGCCGCACGGGCGTCGGACAGCTGGTCGGGGCCCAGGAGCAGCACGGAGTGGCTGCGGCTGCCGGGCGCGGGGTCGGTCCGGCAGAACAGGACGAGCGCCCCGGCCCGCTCCAGGTTGTTGATCATCGGCTTGCCGCCGCTGATGACATAGCCGCCGCCGGAGCCCCGGCGCGCGGTCACCTGGCTGCGGACGAAGTCGTTGCTGTGCGCGGTCTCGTGCTGGGCGATCGCCGCCCGGCCGCCGGCGCGCAGCAGCCCGGCCAGCCACTCCCGCTGCCGGTCGCTGCCCACCGTCCAGACGTCGGACGCGGCCATGAACGTCGTCATGCCGTGCCCGATGGCCAGGCCCACGTCACGGCGCATCACCGGCCGCAGCACCCGGACGAGGGTGTCCATCGCGTCGAGCCGACCGCCCAGCGACCGCGGCACGTACTCGTCGACGATCCCGAAGTCGTCGAGCAGCGCCTCTCCCCGGGCGAACGGCACCTCGGCCCGGTCCGCCTCCAGGAGCGCGCCGTATCCGGCCGGGTTGGCCGGGTCCGACGGGTCCCCGAGCAGGTCCTCCAGCGCGGCGACCCGGGCCCGTACGGCGCTCTCGCGCCAGGGCGCGGCCCCGCCGGACGCCGGGGGCAGCCCGGTGGCCGTCTGGACGCCGGTGGCCTGGGGCAGCCCGGCGGCCTGCGGGAGCCCGGTGGTCGGGGACGTCACCACCGCCTTCCTCCGTCGGCTCCCTCCGGCCGCAGCAGGTCCCCTCCGAACAGCACGTCCTCGGCCCGCGCCAGCGCCCACACGTCCGGGCTCAGCACCTCGTACTCGCCGCGGATCACCCCGTCGAGGAACAGGGTCCGCATCAGGGTGCGCTGGACCTTGCCGCTGCTGGTGCGGCGCACCGTGCCGGGGCGGACCAGCAGCACGTTCCCGGCCGGGATCTCGAATTCGCGGCCGATCAGGGCCTGGATCTTCTGGGCCACGGCCCGCAGTTCGGTCGCGCCGACCCCGCGCACCTCCTGGACCAGGACCAGGTGCTCGCGGCCCGCGTCCACGGAGAACGCCGCCCCGGCGCCGAAGGTCAGCGCGGGGCTGACGGTCCGCGCGGCCCACTCCACGTCCTGCGGGTAGACGTTGCGGCCGTTGATGATGATGACTTCCTTGAGGCGCCCGGTGACGAACAGCTCGCCGTCCTCCAGGACGCCGAGGTCGCCGGTGCGCAGGAAGTTGCTCTCCTCGTCGTTGAGGCTGGCCCGGAAGGTCCGCACGGTCTCGGTGGGCCGCCGCCAGTAGCCGCGCGCCACGCTGTAGCCGCGGATCCAGATCTCGCCCACGGCGCCCGGCGGCAGCTCGTGGTGGGTCAGCGGGTCGACGATGCGCACTTCCATGTCCACGGGGGCGCCGCTGCCGACGAGCGTCTGCCGACGCGCCTCGGGCGCCTGGGTGCCGACCGCCTGGTCCCGCTCCAGCGCGGTGCGGTCGAACTCCTTGCTGGTGTACGGGGTGCCGGGCTCTCCGCCGGAGACGACGAGCGTGGCCTCGGCCAGCCCGTAGCAGGGGCGCAGCGCCTCGCGGCGGAAACCGGCGGGCGCGAACCGCTGCGCGAAGGCGTCCAGGCTCTCGGCGCGGACCGGTTCGGCCCCGTTGAGGGCGAGGCGCCAGCGGGACAGGTCGAGCGCGGCGATCTGCTCGTCCTTGACCCGCTGGACGCACAGGTCGTAGCAGAAGTTCGGGCCGCCGCCGACGGTGACGCCGTACTGGTCGATGGCCTGGAGCCAGCGCAGCGGGCGCCGCACGAAGGAGAGCGGGGTGACCTGCACGCTGTGGCTGCCGAGGTAGACCGGGTGCAGCAGATGCGCGACCAGGCCCATGTCGTGGAAGTAGGGCAGCCAGCTGCCGAAGACGTCCTCGCGGGTGGTGCGCAGCAGGGTGCGCAGGCTCGCCTGGTTGGCCAGCAGATTGCGGTGCGAGACGGTGACGCCGCGCGGTTCGGAGACCGAGCCGGAGGTGTACTGGAGGAAGACCAGGTCGTCCGCGCGGGCGGCGACGGGCCGCCATGCCTCCGGGTCGCCGATCTCGGCCACGTCGGTGACCAGGCACTCCGCGGCCGAGCGGGTGTTGCGGGCCAGCCAGAGCGCCACTTCGGGGGCGGCGGAGGTCTCGGTGAGGACGACCGCGGCCCCGGTGTCCTTGAGGACGGCGGTGGTGCGGTTGAGCCGCTTGTCGCGGCCGGCCTCGCCCGGCAGCGGGACGGGTACCGCGACGGCGCCCGCGTACAGGCAGCCGGCGAACGCCTTCAGGAACTCCACGGTCGAGGAGTAGGCGAGCAGCACCGGCTGCTCGGCCACGCCGTAGTCCTGGAGGCAGGCGGCTATGCGTCTCGCCTCGCGGTCGAGCTCCCCGTACGTGAGGTGCTCGGCCACCGGTCCGGCCGCCGTGTCACGGAGGAAGACGTGCACGTCCTCGTCGGCGAGTTCGGCCGTGCGGTCGCGGAGCAGTTCGGTGAAGGTGGCGAAGCGTGACTCTGACATCCGCGGCATCCCCTCGCGTCTGCGGGCCCGTGGATGGTGCGGCCCTCGTTCCCGCCGATCCTCCGCAACCGCGCTTAAGGCTCGCTTGCGCCGCCGCGCGCGCCCCCGACTCAGGGGGTGGCAGGGGTGCTCCCGGGCCCCTGGCGCGCGCGAGGCTCGGCGCATGGACACTCACACCCACGGCGCCGGAGCGCCGAAGACGGCCATCGTCTTCCCCGGCATGCAGCCGACGGCCTTCTCCGAGGTCGGCCGGTTCATGCTGGTCAACCCGTACGCGCGCGAGCTGTTCGCGCGGGCCGACGACACCCTCGGCTACCGGCTGGCCGACCGATACCAGCGCACCGAGGGCGACTACTCCCTCTACGGGCAGATCTCGTTCGTGGTCAACTGCCTGGCCCTGGGCCGCTGGGCGACCGAGCGCATGGGGATCGACCCGGTCTGTGTGACGGGTCCGAGCTTCGGCGCGCGCGCCGCCGCCGTCCACTCCGGCGTCCTCGGCTTCGAGGACGCGGTGACGATGACCGCCCGGCTCGCGGAGACGATGGAGGACTACTTCACCCGGGAGCACCCGGCCCTGGTCACCCAGTCGATCGCCCGGGTCGGCCGGGAGGGCGTGGAGCTGCTGCGCGGGGAGCTGGAGGAGCGCGGCGAGTGGAGCGACGTCTCCTGCGTCGTGGACGAGGACTTCACCATGCTCACCGTCCACGAATCGGTTCTGGAGTGGCTCCAGCGCCGGATCCGGGCGCTGGGCGGGATGGCGATGTACACGATGAAGCCGCCGATGCACTCGGCGCTCTTCGGCGGGCTGCGCGACCGGGTCGCGGAGGAGATCTTCGCCCCGCTGACCTGGTCGGACCCCCGGCTGCCGGTGATCGCGGACCAGGACGGCCGGACGGTCACCACGGGCGAGGGCGTCCGGGACATGCTGCTCGACGGTTTCGTGCGCACCGTGCGCTGGCCGTCGGTGGTGGATGCGCTGAAGGAGGCCGGGGTCGAGCGGCTGTGCGTGTCGGGCGCGGACGGGCTGTTCACCCGGGTCGGCCGCACCACGCGGAGCTTCCAGGTGCTGCCGGTGACGCCCCGGTCGGCGATGCGGCCGCAGCGGCGCCGGATGCCGGTGGCCGCCTGAGCGGCACCGCCCCGCGCACGACGGGAGGGGCCGGCGCCCGAAGGCACCGGCCCCTCCCGTGCGTCGGTTACTTGCCGTCCACGGTGAAGGCGTAGAACGTGCCCTCGGTGCTGCTGCCCGTGGTGCCGCCACCGGCCGCGAACCGGGCGTAGCCGTTGCCCCAGTAGACGGTGCCGTCGACGACGGCCGGGCCGGCGTTGGAGGAGTAGGGCGCGGCGAACTCCCACAGGTACTGCCCGGTCGCGCCGTCGAACGCGTACATGTGACCGCTGGTGGAGCCGCCGAAGACGACACCGTTCGCGGCGGTCAGGGCGCCCCAGGCGAAGCCGTCGGTGCGGTCCTCGACCTGCCACAGGATCTTGCCGGTCCGCGGGTCGAGCGCGGCGAACGAGCTGCGGTTCGTGGTCGAGCCGTCGGCCATCTGGTAGTCCAGCCGGTTGAAGTTGGCCTCGGCGATGTAGATCCGCTTGTCGTCGTTGGCGGTGCCCCACTCGATGCCGCCGACGTGCCCGCCGGGACCGGCCGCCGCGCTCCAGACGACCTCACCGGTGGTGGCGTCCATCAGCCAGTACTCGCCGCTCTTCTCGCCCGCGCCGATGACCTTGCGGGCGCGGCCGTCCGCGCCCTTGATGGTGAACAGGTGGGCGCCGTCGCCGAAGTCGTAGTCGTAGCCCGGGTTCGGCGGGCAGTTGTTCGGCGGCAGGCCCGGCAGGCAGCCGGTGTTCCAGGCGTCGAACCGCTTGGCGCCGGTGTGCCACTTGATCCTGCCCGTGGTCATGTCCAGGGCCATCACGGTGTCGACGTAGTTGTCCTCGGCGTAGCAGGTCGGCGGGGTGCCGCCGGCCGTCTGGCAGTCGGAGACGGACTGCGGGACGGTGTAGTTGTTGCCGGTGGTGAAGTACACCGTGTTCGTCGACGGGTCCAGGGCCGGGGTGCCCCAGACGGCGACCCCGCTGTAGCCACCCGGCTTCCCGCCGTTGTCCGGGGTGGTGAACTGGCGCCACAGCACCTTGCCGGTGGCCGCGGAGATGGCGTTCACACTGCCGCGGAAGGTGCAGCAGGGGTACGACGGGTCGTACGCGCCCTCGGACTCGCGGGAGGAGACGCCCTGGTAGACGACTCCGTTGTGCACGACCGGCGACTGGGTCAGCACGGCCTTGTACTGCGTGTCGATCTCGCTCTTCCAGACCAGCTTCCCGGTCCGGGCGTCCACCGACATCAGCAGGGCCTTGGTCCAGTCGGCGATGTAGATCTTGCCGTTGACGACGGTCGGGCTGGACCGGGAGACGGAGTCCGGGTCGCCGGTGTACTCGGAGACCTTGTGCGACCAGATCTCCTGGCCCGTCTTGGCGTTGATCTTGTGCAGATAGCCGCCCCAGTCGGGGAAGTACACCGCGCCGTCCACGACCGCCGGCGTGGCCGACACGTCGCCGTGCGTGGCGTACGTCCACTTGGCCTTGAGCCGGCTCGCGTTGGCCGTGGTGATCGTGTGTTCGGCCGAGGCGGAACGGCTGTTGGCCAGGTCGTGGCCGCCGGTCGACCACTCGGCCTGCGGCACGCACGCCTGGGACGGGGCGGCACCGAGGGTGGTCGCCATCGCCACGGCGGCGAACAGGGTGAACCTGCGGGCCGTTCGGTGCGACGACCGGAGTCTGGTGAACATGACTGACTGTCTCCCTGAGGACGGTGGTGACGGTGGTTCCGGAGATACGTGCGAGGGCTCCGAGGGGCGGCGGCCCACCGGAGCGGGTCTGGGACGGCGCGGGCCTCTCAAGCGGCCCGCGCCGGTCTCAAGCGGCGTGCGCCGGTACGGGGACCGGAGTCGGGGCGCCGTGCCGTTCGGCGGCCAGCGCGGTGAGCGCCAGCCGGTCGGTCTTCTTGTTGGTGTTGAGGGGGAACTCGTCCAGCCGGTGGTAGTGACGCGGGATGAGCTGCGGCGGCAGGACGGCGGCCAGCTCCCGGTGGAACTCCCGGGGCGGGTGCTCCGCACCGAGGTAGAACGCCACCAGCTCGGTGCTGTTCGCCACCGGTACGCCCACCACGACCGCCCCGCTCACCGGGCAGGCCCCGCGCATCGCGTGCTCGACCTCGGCCAGCTCGACGCGGTAGCCCTGCACCTGCACCTGCGAGTCCATCCGCCCGAGGTAGACCAGCTCGCCCCCGGCCAGCCGGCGCACCCGGTCCCCGGTGCGGTACCACCGCGCCCCGTCCCGCTCCAGGTACTTGCCGCGCCCGTCCTCCGGGTCGAGATACCCGGCGGACAGCTGCGGGCCGGAGAGCCACAGCTCGCCCTCGGACTCCGTCTCCGCGCCCCGCTCGTCCAGGAGCAGTTCGCCGTGGCCGTCGTGGAGCAGCCCGAGCGGCACGACCCCGTTGACGCCGAGCCGCGTCGACTCCTCGGGGGACCAGCGGTGGCGGTGGGTCGTGATCGTCATCTCGGTCGGGCCGTAGACGTTGATCACCGCCGAGTGCGGGGCGGCCTTCTGCCAGGCGTCGGTGTCGTCGAACTGGAGGGCCTCGCCGCCGAAGTACGTCCACCGCAGCGACGGCATCGATCCGGGCACCAGCCGGCCGGTGCGCCGGGACAGCGAGATCACGCTGGGCGCCGAGAACCACACCGTGATGCCGTGGGCCTCCACGAAACCGGGCAGGTCGCGGTAGGCGTGCGGGGGCACCGACACCAGCGGGGCACCCGCCGCCCAGGCGCACCACAGGTCCGAGACGGCCGAGTCCCAGTTGAGCCCGGCGGCCTGCGAGAAGACGTCGTCGGCGGTGAAGTCGTACCAGGCGTCCATCAGCGCGAAGTAGTGCGCCGTGTTCCCGTGGGTGAGCCGCACCCCCTTGGGCCGTCCGGTGGACCCCGAGGTGAACAGGATGTACGCCACGTCCTCGGGCCTCACGGACCGGGGCTCCGCGAGCGCGGTGTCCGCACCGGCCGCCAGCACCGGCAGTCCCGAGGCACCGGCGAGCTCTCGCGCCCCCGCCGCGTCCAGATGAGGTGCCAGCACCGGCAGCTCGCCCAGCTCCGCACCGAGACCGCCGGCCAGCAGCGCCGCGCCCTCCTCGTCCACGACCAGGGCGGAGACCCGGGCCGCGTCCAGCATCGAGACGATCTTCCCGGGCGGGAAGTCGGCCGGCATCGGCACGGCCGGCAGGCCGGCGTACAGGCTCGCCAGGATCGCGAGGTACGCGGTGGTGCCGCGCCCGGTCAGGATGCCGATCGCGCCCGGCGGCCCGCCCGGGGCCGCGAGGAGCGCCCCCGCCCAGGCCAGGGCCGTCTCATGGGCCGTGGTGTAGTCGACGGTGTCCTCGCCCACCCGGACCGCCACGCCGTCCGGGGACTTCTCCAGCCCCCGCAGGAAGCGCGCATGCAGCGCCCCCGACGCCATTGAATTCATTCCGCTCCTCATTCCCCGGCACGTGATCGGAATATTCGGCCGACCTTCCCGGACATTCCCGGGACCTTTCCGTGACACATTGACAGCCGTCGACGGACGCCTTCATCATTCCCTTATGCCAGAACTCGCGAATCACACCTGGGACGAAGCCTTCGAGGCCGTCATCCGTCCGTTCCTGCCCTATCTCTCGCCGGGCGAGAAACTGTCCGACGATTCCCAGCTCAAGGACCTCGGGCTGGACTCGATGGGCACGATCGAGCTGCTCGCGGCGCTGGAGAGCGCCTATTCCGTGCGTTTCCTGGACGACGCCCTGAAGCTGGAGAATTTCGCCAACCCGGACATCCTCTGGAATACCCTGATCACCAAGACGGAAGCCGCCGCCTGAGAAAAAGCGCCCCCGCCCGGCCCGACAGGGAATTCACTTTCCCGGTCGGGCCGCTCTCATGTACGCGTCGCGCGGGACGGCCGTCATAAGAGCTGCCGGAATCCCGCCTCCACCCGGTCGAGCACCGCGCGGACATGGGGCAGGGAGACCGGGTCGGCGGCGGCCAGTGCCTGCTCCTGCTGCTCGGCGGTCTCGCCGTAGAGCATGCTCGTGGCGCACTTGAAGCGCAGCGCGCCGGGCTCGTCGCCGAGGAGGTGCCCGGCCAGGACCACGATCCCGTGGTCGAGCATCCGCCGGGCCAGCGAGGCGGAGTCGGTCACCCCGTGCTTGCCCAGCTCCCCGCGGACCGGCTCGAAGTCGGGGTAGACGTAGAACGCGCCGGTCGGCGGGCGGCAGCGGGCCCCGGCCCCGACGGCGATCCGGTGGACCTCGCGGGCGACGGCCCCGTGCAGCCGGGCACTGTGGCGCAGCCGTTCGCGGATCTCCTCGGGCTCGCCGAAGGCGTACGCGGCGACCTCCTGCATCGGCCCGGCGAGCGTCGACCAGACCTCGCTGGCCACCGAGACCACCCCGTCGCGCACCGAGGCGCCCCACGGGCCGTCCGGGAAGCGGGCCGCGCCGATGCGCCAGCCGCCGAGCGCCAGGCTCTTGCTGAGCCCGGTGCAGACGACGGTGCGCTCGGGCGCCACCTCGGCGGGGCTGAGGTAGTCGGCGTCCGGGTCGTGCACGACGTCCCGGTAGATCTCGTCCGAGACGATGACGAGGTCCTCCTCCTCGGCGATCGCGCACAGGGTGCGGATCATCGAGGGCGGGGCGAGCGTGCCGGTGGGGTTGTCGGGCAGGGTCAGGATCATGAGGCGCGGGTCGTGGCCGAGCCGGCGGGCGGCCCGGATGTGCGCGCGCAGCACGGCCGGGTCCGGCACCCCGCCGCACTCCTCGGGAATCGGCACCGCGATCGGCCGCTTGCCGGCCAGCCGGGCCTGCGGGGCGTAGGTGTTCCACGCCGGGCGGGGCAGCAGCACATCGCCGGGAACGGTGAGCCCGATCGCCATCAGCAGCGGCTTGCTGCCCGGGGCGACGACGATCCGGTCCGGGGCGGTGGGCAGCCCGCGGCGGTCGAAGTACCCGGCGACGGCGGCCCGTACCCGGGGCGAGCCGGCCACCGGACCGTAGGCGTTGCGCCGCGCCCCGGCCGCCAGCCGCTCCACGAGCGGGGCGAAGGCGGGCAGCCGCGATTCGCCGAAGCCGAGGTGGACCAGGGGCTCACCGGCGGCCTGCCGCTCGGCGACGAGCTGGTTGAGCGCCAGGTTCGGGGACATGCCGTTGCCGCTCATGACGGCCTCCCCGCCGGGGCGACGGCCCGGCTGCCGAAGAGTTCGGGTTCGCCGGACCGGGCGGGGCCGACGACCGCGCGGGCGATGTCCTCGGGCACCGAGTGGTCGAAGCGCAGTTCGTCGAGCCAGGCGGCGTCGGCGTCGTAGTGCGCGAGGAAGGGACGGCCGACCAGCGAGGGATCGCGGGCCTGCAACATCCGCAACTGGAGGAACAGCCCCTCGGCCCGCTCCACGACCCCGTCCACGGCGACCTTGCCCGGCGTCGCGGACATGACCGGCCCGCGCACCGTACGGGCGAGGCCCGGCAGGGTCGCGTAGGCGTCGCGGAAGATCTCCGCGGCGCGGGCGAGCGGCACCCGGAAGTAGTCGTGCGGGCCGGTGTCGCGCTCCACGAACATGTAGTACGGCACGGCCCCGGCGGCGAGTTCGGCCCGCCACATCCGGGCCCACACCCGGGCGTCGTCGTTGACCTTGGCGATCAGCGGCGCCTGGCAGTAGACGAGCGCCCCGGTGGACCGGATGCGGGCGATCGCGCGGCGCGCGAGGTCGGTCTCCAGTTCGCGGGGGTGGCTGAAGTGGGCCATGACGGCGAGGTTGCGCCCCGAGGCGACGACCTTCTCGAACAGCCGCAGGGCGTCGTCGGCGTCGGGGTCGGTGACGTAGCGCTGCGGCCAGTACGCCACGGACTTCGTGCCGATCCGGATGGTCCGCACGCTCTCCAGCGACAGCAGCGGCTCCAGATGGCCGCGCAGCCGCTCGGTGGTCATCACCATGGGGTCGCCACCGGTCACGAGCACGTCGCCGGCGTCCGGGTGGGCCTCCAGATAGGAGATCAGCCCGCGCGGGTCCGGGGCGGCGAACCGCAGTTCGCTGTCGCCGACGAACTGGGCCCAGCGGAAGCAGTAGGTGCAGTACGCGTGGCAGGTCTGGCCCTGGCTCGGGAAGTAGAGGACCGTCTCGCGGTACTTGTGCTGGAGTCCGGGGATCTCGACGCCGTCGCGGCTGGGGACGTTGAGCGCCTTCTGCCCGGAGGGGTGCGGGTTGAGCCGGCCGCGGATCTGCTGGACGAGGGCGCGCAGGGCGACCTTGGCGGACGGGTCGGCGGAGAGCCGGGCGAGATCCCGCTCGTTCTGTTCGGTCAGCATCCCCTTCTGCGGGAACACCAGCTGGAACATGGGGTCGTCGGGTATCCGGTCCCAGTCGATCAGCTCCTGCAGCACGTACGCGTTGACGCGGAACGGCAGCACCATCGACACCAGTCGGACGGTCTCGCGGAGGTCGGCGGGCAGGCCGTGGCGGTCGGCGATCTCGTCGAGCTGCCGTGGTCCGTAGGCGCGGAACCGTGCCGCCTCGGCAGAATCGGTTGCCAGCAGGGACATGCGGATATTCCTCCAGCCTGGTGCCCGGCCGTTCGAGCGAGCGCTCGAACACACAGCGATGCTAGGGACGCGAATCGGCCACCGGACCCCAGAACCGACCCCAGCCGGACCCTTAGGTCGCACCGGTCAACTCCTTTTCGTTCTTGCTGAGTTCGGGCATGGGGAAGCCGCCCGGGGACGACGGGGGATGCGTCCCTGGACGGCTGTTCTCGGCCCCGTGAGGGGTGGGCCCGTGAGGGGTGGGCCCCGTGACGGGCGGGGTGCTACGCCAGTCCGGCGCCGGGCTCCTGGGCTCCGGAGGAGGCGGACGCCCGTACCGCCCGCTCGGCCACCGGCTCCCCGGCGCCGGCATCGGCATCGGCCCCGGCGGCGTCGGCCCCGGCGGTGGCGCCCGCGTTGTCGTGCTGGACGGAGCGCAGTCCGACGACGGCCACGACGGCCGCCCCGGCCATCACGACGGCCCCGGCCACGGACGCGGCGTGCACCTCGGTGGTGAACGCGGAGCGCGCGGCGGCGACGAGGGTCCCGCCCGTCTCACCGGGCAGCTGGGCGGCCGCGGCGAGCGCGCCGCCGATGGTCTCGCGGGCCTGGTCCAACGCGGAGGCCGGCACCCCGGCGGGGTGGTCGAGCGCGGAGCTGTTGCGGTAGGCGGAGGCGCCGATGCTGCCGAGGACGGCGACGCCGAGGGCGCCGCCCAGCTCCTGGCAGGTCTGGAGCAGGGCGGACGCGGTGCCGGCGCGCTCCGGCGGCACCTGTCCGACGACGAGTTCGGTGACGAGCGTGAGGACCGGGGTGAGCCCGACGGCGAGCGCGATGATGCCGATGAGGATGAGGACGAGGCCGTCCTCGTCGGGCACCTGGGTGAGCATCAGCAGGGCGACGGTGGCGAGCCCGAAGCCGCTCGCGATGATGACGGCGGGCTTCACGGTCCGCACCAGCACGGTGGCGACGGGCACGACCGCGCCGACGGCGACGGTGCCCGGGATCGTCCACAGGGCGGACTTCAGCGCGCTCATGCCGAGGACGGACTGCATGTACTGGGTGGAGAAGAGCGAGTACCCGACCAGGGTGAAGCACGCCAGCATGTTGACGGTGACCGAGGCGCCGAAGGCCCGGTTGCGGAACAGCGAGACGTCGACCATCGGATCGCTGCTGGTGCGCTGGCGGCGCAGGAACACCGGGATGATCGCGAGCCCGACCACGATGGCGACAACGTACGTCACCGAGAACCCGTCCACCGCGATCTTCTTGAACCCGTAGATCACCGGCAGCACCACGGCCAGCGACAGCACCGCGCTGATCAGGTCGAACCGTCCGGCCGCCCGGTCCTTGAACTCCGGCAGCAGGAACGGCCCCGCCACCAGCAGGAGCAGCATCACGGGCACGTTGATGACGAACACCGAGCCCCACCAGAACCACGCCAGCAGCGCCCCGCTGACCACCGGCCCCAGCGCCGCGCCCGCCGCCATCCCGGTCGACCAGACGGCCAGCGCGGTACGCCGCTGCGTCTGGTCCGGGAACAGGTTCCGGATCAGCGCCAGCGTGGACGGCATCAGCGTCGCCCCGCCGATGCCCTGGAACGCCCGTGCGCTGATCACCATCTCCGGGCTGTTCGCGTACGCCGCGAGCAGCGAACCCGCCCCGAACACCACGGCCCCGATCAGCAGCAGCCGCCGGCGCCCGATCCGGTCGCCGAGCGCACCCATCGTGAGCAGGACCCCCGCCAGGACGAACCCGTAGATGTCGATCATCCACAGCTGCTGCCCGCTGCTCGGCCGCAGGTCCTCGCTGATCGAGGGAATCGCGAAGTACAGGACGGTCAGGTCCATGGAGACGAGCAGCACGGGCAGCAGCAGAACGCCCAGGGCGATCCACTCCTTGCGGCCCGCTCCGGTCTCCGGTCCGTTCGTGTTGTTCTCGCTCGGGGAGCTGGTCATGAGGACGGTCCAATGCTGGGGGGAGGGAACGTACTCACCAGTGAACGGACGTACCCGCGCGTAGCGGCCCTCCCCGCCCGGAATCAGGGGTACCAACGCGCCGGGGCCTAGGGGTGGGCCGGGGGTGGGCAGGGGTTGCGGCGGGCCCGGGGCGCTATCGGGCCAAAGCCAGCGCCCTTGACAGAGGCCGGACGCACCCTTCCCGGGTTGCCGACACCAGACCCCCAGGTTACAGTTATTTCAGATGTAGTCCGCGCAGGACCCAGTCACCGGAGGCGGCCATGGCTCGCTCCAGCGTTCTCGCCCACGCCGAGAGGGTCGAACCGGACCCCTCCCACCAGCAGGCCCTCGCCGCGACCGCCCGGATGGCGCCGGACTCCGTCGAGCTGCTGATGCGGACTTCGAACGGTGCCGAACTGTCCCTGCCGAAGGAGTTGGTCCATCTCCTTCTGGCCTCGGCCGGCGAGCTGGCCCGTGGGCACGCGGTGACGGTCCTGGCGTCCGAGGTGCAGCTGTCCCCCGCCGAGGCGGCCGAGCTCCTGGGGCTGTCCCGCCCCTTCGTCGCCCGTCTGCTCGACGCCGGCGACATCCCGTCGACCAACCTCCCCGGCAGCAGCCACCGCGTGGTCCGCCTCGCGGACATACTCGCGTTCCAGCAACGCCGCGAGCGCCGCAGGGAGGGCCGACGCCAGATCGCCGAAGCTCTGGCGGACACCGGCCCGTCCGATTGATGCGCGTGTCACCGGTGGTGCCCATGCCACCGGCAGCGGAACGGAAGGAAGAGGGGGAGCGTGGCAACGCGGGTCTTCGTGGATACGAACGTCCTGTTTCCGTTCTCGGTGATGGACCTGGTGCTGGCCCTCACCGAGGACTCCGTCCACGACATCGTGTGGTCCGAGAGACTGCTCGCCGAATGGGAGCGGGTGATCGTTCGGGAGGGTGGACGTTCTCCGGAGTCCGCCGCCGCGGTCGCCCGGACCGTTCGACGCTTCTTCGCCGACTGCGAGATCCCGGCGGCGCTCTATGAACACCTCGTCGACGAGATGCCGGGCGACGACCCCGACGATCGGCACCATGCGGCAGCTGCGGTGGCCGCCGGCGCGCACGCGCTGATCACCTGGAATCTCTCCGACTTCCCTGCCGATGAACTGGCCGAGCACGGATTGCGGGTGATCGACCCGGATTCCTATCTGTGCGCGTTGTACGACGAGTTACCCCATGAAGTGACCGACACCGTGTTCAGGCTCGCCCGGGAGAAACGCAATCCACCCTTGACACGCGCCGAAGCCGTCGCCCGCCTCGCGAAGGCCGGCCTGCCCCGCTTCGCGGATCTGCTGACGCGCGACCCGGGGCGCCGCACGACGTGACGCCGTCTTGAGTATCACGCGCGTCCCCGCTGCCGATGTGCCTTGGCGATCGCATCCAGGCCGGCCTCGGGACTCAGCGCGAGGGAGCGGAAGGAGTCGTAGAGCGGAAGGAGTCGTAGATCAGCCTAGGCATCGGCCCCGGCAAGCTGGTTTGGGCGGAACTGCGCTTGGCCCGTCGCCCGAGGGCGGCGGCGGTGGACGGCCGACTGTCAGACCCCTCTGGGAGGCTGCCCGGATGGAGATGACCGTGCAGCTGACCATCGATTGTGCCAATCCGCAGCGAATGGTGGCCTTTTGGGCCGAGGCCCTGAACTACGTCCCCGAGCCCCCGCCCGCCGGCCACACCACCTGGCGCGCGTACTGGCAGGACATGGGCGTGCCCGAGGAAGAGCTGCCGCCCGGCACCGGGGACCTTCCGGAGTCCATCGTCGATCCATCCGGCCACGGGCCCCGGATCTGGTTCCAGCAGGTCCCCGAGGTCAAGACCGTCAAGAACCGTTCGCATCTGGACCTGAAGGTCGGCGGCGGTCGCGACGTCCCGCTCGATGTCCGCACCGAGCGCGTCAGAGCCATGGCCGCCCGGCTCGTCGAGGCCGGTGCGACGGTCATCGAGTTCCGGGAGGAGCCGGAGATGGGCTTCTTCGCGGCGGCGATGCGGGATCCGGAGGGGAACGAGTTCGACGTGGTGTGAGGGAGGGTGAGCCGAGGCCATGGGCCGGTTCGACGGTGAACCGCCCCTGTTGTGGTCCCAGCGCGGCGTCGAGGAATGCCCCGATCACCGAACTGGACGCTGTCCCGGATCCGCGTCGTGCACACGGATGACCAGATCATCACCATGGCCCGCGACATGCTGAGAACGGCAGGCCTCCACGGGCACAAGTACGCCATCGACGCCGTCCTGGCGGCCGTGGCCGGCCGGGAGGCGGCTCCAGGGGCCGAGACCACGGTCTTCACCCCGGAGACGGATGACATGAACCAGCTTCTCGCGGGCCACCGCGTCCACGTCGAGAAGGTGTGAGCGCGAGCCCGGCCCGACCGCCCCCTGCCCCCTTCGTCTCGAACGGAAGGTGACGTGCTTCCCCACGTCCACCGAATCACCCAGTACGACCCCGCCGACCGCGACGCGACCGGCGCGTACACCGGCACCGTCGAAGCGGTCAGCGACCACGGGCCCGTCGAGGCGGCGTACCTGCGCGCGGTGGCGGCGTTCGCGGAGGAGGCGGGTGTCGACCGGCTGGAGATCCGGGAGCCGCAGATCGGGCCGGGGGTGGCCGAGTTCGGGGCGGAGCCCGCCGTGGAGGGGCACGGACTGAAGGGGCTCCTCCCCGCCGGTCTCGCGGGCTTTCACGACGGGGCGGTCGTCCCGCTCGGGGTCGGTCTGGAGCTGGTGCGGGTGATGCTGCGGGACGGCGGGGCGTGGTGCCGGCTCGAAGTGGAGGGGCGGTTCGCGGTTCATGTGGGGTGGGACCAGTACGTGTACGTGGGGAGCGGCGAGCCCTGCGAGGAGGCGGTGGCCCGTACCCGCTCCTTCGGGCTGTTCCCGGAACGCATCGACGCCTCCCCGTACGACATCGCTCACGACACGGAACCGGGTGAACAGCGGCCCGCGGACGACGACTTCTGGGCGCGCGTGGGCTGGTGCGTGGCGACGGGGCAGGCCGGGATGCTGGAGGAGGCGTACGTCGGCAACGCCACGCGCTGGCACCGGCTCCGCGCGGGCGGGCTCGACGAGGTCCGGGGCGGGCTTGCTCCCCGGGCGCGGCTGGCGGTCTGGCCGGGGCCGTCGGACGATGTCCCCGGTGTGCTCGCTGGCCTTCCCGAAGAGGGGCTGATCGAGCTTGTCCTGGAGGATCCGGAGGGCCGGATCACGAGCACCGTGGCCGATGAGACCCGGTTCGCGGAGCTCAGAGCGCAGGCCGCGGGGGCCCGCGCCGCGGCGGTGCTCTCCATGGACGCGGACGAACGCCGGCCCCTCCTCACCGCCGTCCTGCCCGACGGCGACGGCGTCCTGCGGGCCCGCTGGCGCACCGAACCGACCCTGAGCGATCGCCACTGGGCCCTGCTCAAGACCCTGCGCCCCGGTCAGATCGTCACCGGGACGGTGACCGAGATACCCCCCTTCGGCGTCACGTTCGTGGACATCGGCGGCTTCTGCGCGATGATCAACGTCCCCGAGCTCTCCTGGCGGCACGTCGCCGCCGTCACCGACGTCGTCACCGTAGGCCAGACCGTCACGGCGGAGATCCTCGGCGTCGACATGATCGACGAGCGCGTGCACCTGTCCCTCAAGGCCCTCCAGCCGGATCCGATGCAGAACCTCGTGCACCAGGTCGGCCGCGTCGTCACCGGCCGCGTCACCAGGCTCGTCCCGTTCGGCGCGTTCGTCCGCGTCGAGGACCGCGAGGACGGCTTCGAAGGGCTCGTCCACCTCAGCGAACTGGCCGACACACCGGTGGAGAAGCCCGAGGACGTCGTCCGGGTCGGCCAGTGGCTCACCGTCGTCATCCTTCTCGTGGACCCCGAACGGCGCCTGATCGCGCTGTCGCACAAGCAGGCGGTGCAGGCACTCGCCCACGGGAAGGGGGCTGGGCCCACGGCCCGGCCCCCTTCCCTCACCCCTCCTCCGCCGCCCGTGCCGCCAGGGCCCGGCGGTCCGTCTTGCCGTTGGGGGTGAGGGGGAGGGAGGGGACGAGGGCGACCTTGCGGGGGATCATGTAGTCGGGGAGCGTCTGCCGGCAGAAGGCGCTGAGGGCCACGGGTTCGGCGGTGAAGGCGCGGCCGGGGACGACGTAGGCGTAGAGCTCGGGGTCCTGGCCGGGGCGGGGGCGGACGACGACGGCGGCGGCCTCGGTGTCGGGGAATTCGAGGAGGCGGCGTTCGATCTCGCCGAGTTCGACGCGGTTGCCGCGCATCTTGACCTGGAGGTCGGAGCGGCCGACGAAGTACAGCTCGCCGCTCTCGCCCCGGTAGGCGAGGTCGCTGGACTTGTAGACGCGCTGGCCGGTGCGGGGGTCGAGGGGGTCGGGGACGAGGACGGCGCGGGTGGCCTCGGGGTCGTCCCAGTAGCCGGTGAAGAGGGACGGGCCGCGGAGGTGGATCTCGCCGATCTCGCCGGGCCGTTCGACGGGGCGGCCGTCGTCGTCGATGAGGAGCATTTCGGCGCCGGGGTAGGCGAAGCCGATGGAGAGCTTGTCGACGGTCTCGGGCAGGGGGTTGGGGACGTCGGTGAGGGAGAAGGCCATGGCCTCGGTGGGGCCGAAGCAGTTGACCACCCGGACCTGGCCGAGGAGCTGTTGCAGCTGGCGGAGTTCGGGGAGGGGGAACGCCTCGCCGGAGAAGAGGACGCCGCGGACCTGGCCGGCGAGGGCAGCCAGGCCGGCGGCCTCGTGGCGCAGGACGGGGCGCCAGATGGACGGGACGCCGTCGACCTGGGTGGCGCCCGTGTCCGCGAGGAAGCGGAGGAACCGGCGCGGCCAGTGCATGAGTTCACGCGGTACGGGGATGAGCTGGGCGCCCGAGCCCAGCGCGAGGCCGATGTCGAGCAGGGCGAAGTCGAACTGGAGGGGCGAGGTCGTCGCGAGACGGTCCTGCGGGGTGACGATGCGGTGCCTCAGCATGCCCCGGTAGAAGGACAGGACGCCCCGGTGGCTCATCACGACGCCCTTGGGACGGCCCGTGGTCCCGGAGGTGAAGATCATGTACGCGGCGTCGGTGGTGACCGGCTCGCGGCGGTGCCGGGTGCGCGGGGCGGGCGCTCGCTCCACGGTCACGCCGTCCGGGCCGAAGCGGGCCGTGCCGACGGATTCCGGGAGGCCGTCGCGGGTGCCCTTGACCGTCTGGAGGTGCAGGGCCGGTTCCGCCGTGTCGACGATGGTCCGCAGCCGGGCGTCCGGGACGTCCGGGCTCACCGGGACGAACGTGAGCCCGAGCATCGAGCAGGCCAGCAGCGCGGCCACGGCGGCGGCCGAGTTGTCGGACTCCAGGACGACACGGTCCCCGATGTCCAGGCCGAGCGCGTCCAGCGTCACCGCGTAGGCGTGCGCCCTGCGCTCCAACTGCCGGTAGCTGAGCACCCGGTGCGTGCCGTCCTCGGCGGCCTCCCAGGCGGCCGGGGAGTCGGGTGCGGTGCGGGCCGCGGCCAGCATGAACTCGTGGATGCGCTCGGCCGGGGCGTCCACCGCCGCCGGGTGCCGCGTACTCAGGCTCATCGGTCTTCCTCCTGCGCTCGTACAAGTGCGTTGTTCCGCGTGGTCACGAGGAGATCCGCTCCTTCAGGTCCTTCAGCCAGCCGTCGACCACCGGGGCCGTCGTGTCGACGTGCTGTTCGACGATGGTGAAATGCGTGCCGGGGACGGTCGCGACGGTGTCGGCGCCCTTCCAGTCGGCCTGCCACGCGCCCTCGCCGACCCCGGCGCGCTCGCCGGCCTCGAAGAGGTCCCCGGCCCGGACGAAGAGGACGGGCGCCTCGATGTCGGCCTGCGTGAACTGCGGGAGCAGTTCGACGTAGCGGCCCATCGCGGAGAGTTCGGCGCTGCTGAACGCGCCGAGGGTGGACCCCTTGTCCTCGACGGCCGAGGCCATCTGGTCGAAGATCGCGTCGTTGGCCGCGCCCATGGAATACGTGTCCAGGAGGACGAGCCCGGCGGGGCGCACCCCGTGCACCCGCTCCAGGCGGGACACGGTGGCGTGGGCGAGGAGCCCGCCGGAGGAGAAGCCGAGCAGGACGAACGGTTCGCCGTCCGCCGTGCGCAGGACGGCCTCGGCGAGGACGTCGACGGCCGCGTCGAAGGACTCGGGCAGGGCCTCGCCCCGGGCGAATCCGGGGGTCGGGAGGCCGGAGACCGGGACGGACAGCCGGGCCGCGAGGCGGGCGTGCTGGTGGACGCCGCCGGCCACCGTCGGGGTGCTGAGGCAGATCAGCCGGGGCCCGGAACCGTCCGCACCGGGCTTGGTGCGCGCCCCGTAGGACACCGGCTCGGGCAGGGCGTCGAGGTCGGCCGCCGTGGCGAAGGAGGGCCGCAGCGCGGCCACCGAGCGGAGCATCGCCAGTCCCGGCTGGATGTCGCCCGCGGTGATCGCGGACAGGAACAGCCCGTACAGGGTGTCGTCCAGCGGGGTCGCCGCCGGCTCCGGGGCGGCGGCCGTCTCGGCCGGGGAGGCGTCCGAGGCCAGGCGGGCCGAGACCAGCCGGGCCAGTTCGAGCGGGTCGCGGCTGTCGAAGACGACCATGGCGGGCAGGGCAAGACCGGAGGCCGCGCCCAGGCGGTTGCGGAGTTCGACGGCGGTCAGCGAGTCGAACCCGGCCTCCAGGAAGCCCGCTTCGGCGTCGACCGCCGTGGCGTCCGCGTGCCCCAGGACCTCGGCGGCGTGGTGCAGCACCGCGTCGAGCACCGCCCGGTCGCGGGCCGCGTCGTCGAGTCCGCGCACCTTCTGGGCGAGCCCTCCGGCCTCCCGGGTCGCCGCCGCCGCACCGGCCCGGCGGCGCCCGGCGGGGGCCAGGCCCCGGAGCAGCGCGGGCACCTCGTCGGTGCGGGCGCGCAGCGCGGCCGGGTCGACGCGGAGCGGGACGAGCGCGGCGGCGTCGGCGGCGACCGAGGCGTCGAAGAGCCACAGGCCCTCCTCCTCGGTCAGCGCGGGCGTTCCGGTGCGACGCATCCGCTGGAGATCGGCCTCGCCGAGCCACTGGCTGAGCCCGGTCTCGGTGGCCCAGAGGCCGAAGGCCATCGCGGTGGCGGGGAGGCCCCGGGAGCGGCGGTGGGCGGCGAGCGCGTCGAGGAAGACGTTGGCCGCCGCGTAGTTGCCCTGGCCGGCCGCCATGACCTGGCCGCCCGCCGAGGAGAACAGCGCGAAGACGGTCAGATCGAGGTGGGCGGTCAGCTGGTGCAGATACCAGGCCGCGTCCGCCTTGGCCTTCAGCACGTGGTCCATCTGTTCGGGGGTGAGCGCCCCGACCAGTCCGTTGTGGGCGACGCCCGCCGCGTGGACGATCCCGCGCAGCGGGTGCGCGGGGCCGACGGAGGCGATGAGCGCGGCCACGGCCGCCCGGTCGGAGACGTCGCAGGCGGCGATCTCCACCCGGGCGCCGAGCGCGGTCAGTTCGTCGCGGAGCCCGGCCGCACCGGGGGCCTCCGGTCCGCGCCGTCCGGCGAGCAGCAGATGCCGTACGCCGTGCCCGGTCACCAGGTGCCGGGCGACGATCGCCCCGAGCCCTCCGGTGCCGCCGGTGATCAGGACGGTCCCCTCGGGGTCCCACGGGGACGCGCCGCCGGCCGCCGAGGACCGGGCGAGCCGGGGGGCGAGCACCTTCGTGCCGCGCACGGCCAGTTCGGGTTCGCCGGAGGCGAGCGCCGTGGCGAGCGTACGGGGCGACGGGGCGTCGTCCTCCAGGTCGAGGAGGACGAACCGGCCCGGGTTCTCCGCCTGCGCGGCCCGCACCAGCCCCCACACCGGGGCCTGCCGGACGTCGACCGGGTCGCCGGCGCGCCCCCCCCCCGGCGGCCGGGGGGCCACCACCACCC
>NZ_JBSFHN010000035.1:0-95227 GCF_053597115.1 Streptomyces sp. NPDC001515 | reverse complement strand
GACGCGTCGGGCCGTGACCCGCACGGCACCCCTACGCTGTTCCGGTGTCCGACACCAGCTATCTCGCCGAGGGCCCGCGCACGGGCATCCGCCCCTTCACCCACGCCGACGCCGAGGAGTTCACCGCCCGGGTCCGCGAAAGCCGGGACGCGCACCGCCCCTGGCTGTTCCCGCCCGCCGATCCCGACGCCTACGCCGCCTACGCGCGCCCGCTCATCGAGGACCCGACGAGGGCGGGCTTCCTCGTCTGCGAGCGGCGCGGCGAGCCCGGCGGGCCGGCCGACGGACCCATCGCCGGGTTCATCAACATCAACAACATCGTCACCGGCGGATTTCGCTGCGGCGCGCTGGGCTACGGGGGCTTCGCCCACGCGTCCGGGCGCGGTCTGATGAGCGAGGGGCTCGGCCTCGTCCTCCGGCACGCCTTCGGCCCGCTCGGCCTGCACCGCCTCGAAGCCAACATCCAGCCGGCCAACACCCGGTCGATCGCCCTGGTCCGCAGGGCGGGCTTCCGCCTGGAGGGGTTCTCCCCGGACTTCCTGTTCGTCGACGGCGCCTGGCGGGACCACGAACGCTGGGCGATCACGGCCGAGATGCGCTGAACCGGCCCGGCCGGTCCGTACGCCCGGGCGGGATCGGCGTGCCCGGGGCGGATGCCACGAGGTGCGCGGCCGGACGTGCCGGGATAGGAAGAACGGAACTGCCGTCACGGAGCCGGTGCCCCGCCGGCGGGCGGCGGGAAGGACGGGCCATGTTCCAGGAGCGCAAGGACCGCCGTCACGCCAATCGCGCGTTCGAGCACGGCGAGGGCGTCACCCGCTACCGGATGCGTCAGAAGCTGATCTCGATCGGCGACGACTACTGGATCGACGACGACGCCGGCGACCACCGCTACAAGGTGAACGGCAAGGCGCTCCGGGCCCGCAGGACCTTCCACATCGAGGACCGCGACGGGCACCGCGTCGCCACCGTCCAGAGCCGGCCGCTGCGGATCAAGGAGTCCATGGCGATCGAGGACGCCGACGGGCGGCGCGTGGCGATCGTCAAGAAGGCCGTCGTCGGCCCGCTGCGCGACCGCTGGCGCATCAAGCGGGAGGACGGCGACGACCTCACCGTCCACGGCGACATCGTCGACCACGAGTACACGATCGAACGCGACGGCTACAAGATCGCCGAGGTCTCCAAGAAGTGGTTCCGCGTGCGCGACACCTACGGCCTCGACATCGGGCCGGGCGCCGACCCCACCACGGTCCTGGCGGCGGCGGTCGCCATCGACGCGATGGCCCACCCCGGGGACTGACCGGACGCGCGGTCCCTCGCGGGCCCGTGCCCGTCGGGCGAGTCCCGACGAGACGGCCCGGCCGCTTCGAGGGGTGCGCGCGGATCAGTCCAGGTCGGGCAGCCGGTCCGCCTCCAGGGCCCGCATCGCGTAGGACGCGTTGAACGGCAGGATGGTCACGGCGACATGGGGGAGCTGTTCGAGGGTGCGGGCCATCGTCTCGCCGGTGCCCCGGTGGAGGATCTTGCCCAGCGCGTTGGCGTACATCCGCCTCGGGACGAGCACGGTCAGGGAGGTCTCGCCGTCCTCGGTGGTGCGGACGGCCAGCTCCCGCATGGCGTGCCGCAGCCGGCGGTCCGGGCAGTCGACCAGTTCGAGTTCGACGGAAGTCGCGGAGGTCGACTCCCATACCGCGGAGAGCCGTTGGGCGTGCGCGACGTCGATGGCGAAATGCACGGCCCGCACCAGGTCGGGGCGGAGCTCGTGTGCGTAGCGCAGCGCCTTCAGCGTCGCCAGGTCCAGGGTCTCGACCAGGACGAAGACCTGGTGGCGGCGGGCGCGCGGGCGGTCGGCGCCCTCGGGGAGGCGTTGCAGGGCGGCGGTCTCGCGGCGGTATTCGCGATTGATCCGGATCAGGCCCCAGACGCCGAGGGGGAAGACGATGACCACCAGCCAGGCGCCCTCGGTGAACTTGGTGACGGCGAAGATCAGGACGACTGCGGCGGAGAGGACCGCCGCGGCGGCGTTGACCCCGATTTTCGTCCGCCGCCAGGTCTCGCGCCGCCGCAGGTGGTACGCGGCCAGCCCGGAGCCTGCCATGGTGAAGGCGGTGAACACGCCGATCGCGTACAACGCCACCAGCCGGTCCACGCTGGCGCCCGTGACCAGCAGCAGCGCCAGCGAGAGCGCGGTGAGCGTGAGGATGCCGTTGGAGAACGCCAGCCGGTGTCCGCGCCGGGTCAGCACCCGGGGCAGGAACCGGTCCTGCGCGACGAAGCTGGCCAGGAACGGGAAGCCGGTGAACGGGGTGTTGGCCCCGGTGTACAGGATCAGGGCGGTCGCGAGCTGGACGAGGACGAGCCCGGCGGTCCCCAGCGTGTCCCCGCCGAACGCCAGCCGCGCCTCCTGGGCGATGACGGTCGGGGTGCCGTCGGTGTACGGGACCGCGTGCGTGGCGTGCGCCAGCAGGGACACGCCCAGGACCAGGACGGCCAGCACCACGCTCATGGTGATCAGGGTGCGCCGGGCGTTGCGGCCCTGCGGTTCGCGGAAGGCGGAGATGCCGTTGGAGATGGCTTCGAGCCCCGTCAGCGAGGAGCCGCCGTTCGCGAAGGAGCGCAGCACGATGAAGAGCGACGCGCCCTGGAGCCAGCCGTCGCCGGGCGTGCCCAGCGGGACGACGCCGGGGGCGTGCAGATCGGCGTGCGGCAGGTCGCCCGCCAGCGCGCGGACCGCCGCCACGACGAAGACCAGCCCCATGGCGGCCATGAACAGATACGCCGGCAGCGCGAAGAGCCGCCCCGCCTCGCGCACCCCGCGCAGATTCCCGTACGCCAGCAGCGCGATCACCCCGGCGGAGACCGGGAGCTGGAGGTGGTCGAGGCCGGTCCAGCCGTTGCCCGCCAGATGCGCGAGGGAGATCAGCGCGTTCGTCCCGGCGGACGCCTGGACGGCGACGGTGACGATGTAGTCGACGAGCAGCGCCACGGCCGCGACCTGGGCGACGTCCGGCCCGAAGTTCTCCCGGGCCACGACGTACGAACCCCCGGCCCGGGTGTAGATCGTGACCACATCGCTGTAGCAGAGCGTCAGGAGCAGCAGCACCAGCAGGATCGCCCCGGTCACCGGCAGCACCATCGTGAACGCCGCCGTCCCCACGACGGGTACGAGGACCCGCAGCATCTCCTCGGAGCCGTACGCGGAGGAGCTGACGCAGTCGGACGCCAGCACACCGAGCGCCGTCCGGTTGCTCAGCTTCTCCTCGCTGACGCGCTCCGTCGTGAGCGGCCTGCCGAGCAGCCGTCGCTTGACGCGGTACAGGGGCCGGTCCAGGGTCATCCCGTCATCAGAACCGGTGGGCGGCGGCGATCCGCGCAGGCTCCACCGGCGGGCACTCGTACGGAGCCGCTACGGTCGGCTGCCCGGGGGCGCGCCGGTTCCCCGTGAGGGGCGTCCCTCCGGTCAGGACACCGGGGCCGTGAGCAGGCCCCGGTCCGGCGCCTCCGGAAGACACGGGCTGATGGTGCGCCAGGCGTGGGCGACGTACTCCTCCTTCTCACCGACCGGGGCGACGTAGTGGAGCGCGTCCTCGGCCTCCTCCCGGCCGCGCAGGCGGGCGATGATCCAGGCGGCGAGGTACGACGAGGCGAGGCAGCCGCCGGCGGTGGCGACCGACCCCCGGGCGTGGAACGGGGCGTCGAGGACGTCGATGCCGGCCGCGACGACCCAGGGCCGGGTGGTCAGATCCGTGCACGCGGGCATGGAGCCGAGCAGACCGAGCCGGGCCAGCACGAGGGCGCCGGAGCACTGGGCCCCGATGAGCTGACGGGAGGGGTCCAGCCCGCGCAGGACCTCCATGATCGCCGGGTCCTCGACGACCTCCCGGGTGGCGATCCCGCTGCCGATGACGACGGCGTCCGCCGCGCAGGCATCCTCCAAGGTCGACATCCGCTCGACCACCACCCCGTTCATCGACGTCACCCGGGGGGTGGGGGAGGAGAGGGTGACGCGCCAGCCGTCGGCCCGGACGCGGTTCAGCACCCCCAGCGCGATCAGGGAATCCAGTTCGTTGTAGCCGTCGAAGGTGAGGATGGCGATGTGCACGGCGGTGGCCTTCCTGCCGAGGAGCGCGGATGGGCCGCCACGGTACGAATCCGCTGTCAGGACAGTCAAAGAATTGTCATGGATACAATCCGTCCCATGGCAGCAGCGCGGTACAAGGCCCTGGTCGACGCCCTCGCCTCCGACATCCGGGCGGGGCGGCTCACCCCGGGCACCCGGCTGCCGACCCACCGCGCCCTGGCCGCCCGGGAGGGCGTCGCGGTGGTGACCGCGACCCGGGTCTACGCCGAACTCGACGCCATGGGCCTGGTCAGCCGCGAACAGGGGCGCGGCACCTTCGTCCGCGACCGCGCGGCCCCGCCCGGCCAGGGCCCCGACCAGCGGGCGGTGGCCGCCGACGCCGTCGACCTCACCTTCAACCACCCCTCACTGCCCCGCCAGACCGGCCTGCTGCGCGCGGCGCTGCGCGACATCGCGGTCTCCGGCGACCTCGACGCGCTGCTGCGCTACCAGCCGCACCGGGGCCGCCCCCAGGACCGGGCCTCGGTCGCCCGCCATCTGCGACGCCGGGGGATCACGGCCGACCCCGACCGCGTCCTGATCGTGGCCGGCGCCCAGCACGGACTGGCCGTCACGGCCATGGCCCTGCTCGGACCCGGAGACGTCGTCGCGGTCGACGCGCTCACCTACCCCGGCTTCAAGGTGCTCGCGCAGAGCCTCCGCCTCGACCTGGAGCCCGTCCCCGCCACGGCGGACGGCCCGGACCTGGACGCCCTGGAACGGCTGTGCGCCACCCGGCCCGTGCGGGCCCTCTACACGATGCCGACCCTGCACAACCCCCTCGGCTGGGTGATGCCCGAGGCGGACCGCGTCCGGCTGACCGCGATCGCCCGCCGGTACGGCGTGCTCCTCATCGAGGACGCCTCGTACGCCTTCCTCGCCGACAACCCGCCCCCGCCGCTGGTGGAACGGGTGCCGGAGTTCACCGTCCACGTCTCGGGGCTCTCCAAGAGCGTCGCCACCGGACTGCGGGTCGGTCACCTCCTCGCCCCGCCCGACCGGGTCCCCGCACTCGAACGGGCCATCCGCGCCACCACCTGGAACACCCCGGCGCTCACCACGACGCTCGCCTGCCGATGGCTCGACGACGGCACGGCCGACGCCCTGGAGGCCCGGAAACGGGAGGACGCCCGCGAGCGCCAGGCACTCGCCGCCACGGAACTGGCCGGACTGCCGCTCGTCGCCCACCCCGCGTCCTACTTCACCTGGCTGCCGCTCCCCGACAGCGCCCGCGCCGACCGGCTGGCGGCCACCCTCGCCCGGCACCGCGTCTCGGTCACCACGGCCGAGCCCTTCAGCACCTCGGCCCGCACCCCGCAGGCGATCCGCCTCGCGCTCGGCTCGGCGGAGCCGGACGTCCTGCGCACCGCCCTGCGCACGGTGCGCAGGCTGGCGCTGGAGGACGCCTTCGCCTGAACCCCGGTACGGGGGGCGGGAGTCGGTGGTACGAGGAGCCGTTACTCCGGCGAGGCGGGCGTCGGTCCGTGCCCTCGGGGCAGCGGTCGGCCCTTTCCTCCTGCCCGGGCCGGGGCAGCGGGGTTCCTCCCGCCCGGACCGGGCAGTCTTACCGGGCGCCGCCGCCCGGCCGACCGTCCGGGGCCGCGGCGGCCCGGCCGTACCACCGTCGAAGGAGAAACCCCGCATGTCCGAACAGCCGTTATTCGTCCTCGACCCCACCGGGAGCGACCCGGACACCGAACACCGGGCGCTCCTCGCGCGCGGCCCCGCGACCCCCGTGGACGTCCTCGGCGTCCGCGCCTGGTCCGTCTCCGACCCCGCGCTGCTGAAGCGGCTGCTCACCAGCCCGGACGTCTCCAAGGACGGCCGGGCCCACTGGCCCGCGTACGCCGAGACCGTCGCGACCTGGCCCCTGGCCCTGTGGATCGCGGTGGAGAACATGTTCACCGCGTACGGGGCGGACCACGGCCGGCTGCGCCGCATGATCGCCCCGGCCCTCTCCGCCCGCCGCACCGCCGTCCTCGCCCCGGACATCGAGGCGCTGGTCACCGGCCTGCTCGACGAACTGGAGACGGTGCCGCCCGGCACGACCGTCGACCTGCGCGCCCGGTTCGCCCATCCGCTCCCCATCGCCGTCATCAGCCGGCTCATGGGCCTTCCCACCGACCGGCGCGAGGAGCTGCGCACCCTGGTGGACAATGTGTTCGCCACCCACCTGACAGCCGCCGAACAGGCCGCCAACACCGCCGCGCTCTACGAGCTGCTCGCCGGACTCGTCGCCGCCAAACGCGCCGAACCCGGCGACGACATGACGTCCCTGCTGATCGCCACCCGCGACGAGGAGGACGGTTCGGCCCTCAGCGACGCCGAACTGCGCGACACGCTCCTGCTCATGATCAGCGCCGGGTACGAGACCACCGTCAACGTCATCGACCAGGCCGTCACCACCCTGCTCACCGACCCCGCCCAACTCGCCCACGTCCGGGACGGCCGGTGCACCTGGCACGATGTCGTCGAGGAGACCCTGCGCCACGAACCCGCTGTCAAGAACCTCCCGTTGCGCTTCGCCCGCGCCGACATCCCCCTCTCCGACGGACGCACCATCCGGGCCGGGGAGGCCATCCTCGCCTCCTACGGCGCGGCCAACCGCCACCCCGACCTGCACGAGGACCCCGAGCGCTTCGACGCCACCCGACCCGGAAAGGAACACCTGGCCTTCGGCCACGGCGTCCACTTCTGCCTCGGCGCCCCGCTGGCCCGGCTCGAAGTCGCCACCGCCCTGCGCCTGTTCTTCGACCGCTTCCCCCACACCAGCCTCGCCGTCCGCCCCCAGGAGCTGACGAGAATCCCGAGCCTCATCAGCAACGGGCACACCACCCTCCCCGTACGGCTGCGCCCCGCACAGGACGCTCCGGCGAGCTGAACGCGGGCCCGTCCCTACTGAATGCTCCAGCGGTGGGGGTGCCCGGGATCCCGGGGGCAGGCGAACACGTTCAGCTCACCCCAGCGGCCGACCACGACCTCGGTCGGGGCGGCGGCCCGGTGCGCGGGCAGCCCCTGGTCCTCCAGGGGCGTCCAGCTGCCGCTGCCGCCGTCCCACTCCGAACTGTCCACGGTCAGCAGCAGGTCCATCGGCGCCGAACAGGTCCGGCAGTCCATGGGGGAGGGGTCGGTCAGGTGCCAGGACGCGAAGCCCCCGACGCGCCAGCCCGGCGGAATCGACAGATCGTACTGGTAGCCGAGCACCGGCCGGTCCTCCTCCCCGTCCTCCCGCGCCTCGGCCAGCTCCTCCTGCTCCTCGTCCCAGGCGTCGATCCGGGCGCACAGTTCCTCGGGGAGCAGCCCGGCGAACGGGTAGGTGGTCACCTGTTCCGGGTGCAGCACACACGGTTCGGGCACGTACCCGTCGAAGCCGACGACGGCCGGCTCCGGCGGTGCGGACAGTACCTCCGTCACCTCCCACGAACGGCGCCACCGCAGATCGAGCAGCATGCCGTGGCCGGTCGGGCCGTGGGCGTCGAAGGGGCACCAGAAGACCTGGAGCAGATCGCAGCCGTCCGGCCCCGGGGGAAGGTCCGGTACGTCCCGGCGGTACAGCTGGGCCAGCGCGGTCAGCGGCAGCGGAGCGGTCGCCGCGTCCCCCTCGACCCGGTGCTCCCCTTCCAACTCGCCCAGCAGCCGCCGGTCTTCATCCGTCGGGCCGCCCCGCGGATCCCGCCGCCACGCCGCCGCCAGGATCTCCCGCCGCCGGTGGACGTCCGCCGGACGCCGGCCCCGCGCATGGGCATGCGCTTCGGTGCACACCGGCCAGGGCTCGCCCGCCGGCCACAGCATCGGCCCACCCACCGAACTCTCCGCGGCCACCGGCCGTCCGGGCCGAGGATGGAGCCGGGTCGTCGTGCCCCGGTGCGCCGCCAGTTCAGGAAACAGCGCCTCGACGTCGAGCGGGCGGGGCGGTGTGGTTCTCGGCATGGGAGCGACCCTAACGGGTGCCGGGCGGACCCGTTCCGCCAGGCCGGGGCGGTGGCCGGCCCGGCGCGGCGCCGTATGCCGGAGTCGCGGGCGGGCGTCCACGAACGGTTCCTCGGCCGGGCCCCTGCCCGCCCCCATGAAAGGATTCGGCCATGCCGATCGCCGCCGTGTCCCCCGGAGTGTCCCTCGCCTACCAGACCTTCGGTGACCCGGAGGACCCGCCCGTTCTGCTCGTGATGGGCTTCGGGGCGCAGATGCTCGCCTGGCACGAGGACTTCTGCCAGGCGCTGGCGGATCGCGGCCGGTACGTGATCCGCTACGACAACCGCGACTGCGGACTGTCCACGAAGTTCGACGAGCACCCGGTCGACGTGGCCGCGTTCATCGCCACTGTCACCTCGGGCGACCTCCCCGCCGCCCTCGCGATGATTCCCTACCGCCTCCACGACATGGCCGACGACGGACTGGGCCTGCTCACCGCGCTCGGCATCGAACGCGCCCACGTGGTCGGCGCCTCCATGGGCGGGATGATCGCCCAGACGATGGCTATCGCCTCCCCGGAGCGGGTGCTGACCCTCACCTCGATGATGTCCTCGACCGGCGAGAGCGCGTACGGCCAGGCCGCCCCGGAGGCCCAGGCGGTGCTGTTCACCCCGAAACCGGCGGATCGCGACGGCTACGTCGCCGCGGCCGAGAAGGACCTGGTGTGGGCCTCCAAGCGCTACGGCGACCCCGCCGCCCTGCGCGACCTGGCCGCCGCGAGCCACGACCGCTCGTACTACCCCGCGGGGATCGGCCGGCAGCTCGGCGCGATGATCCTCAGCGGCTCACGCGCGGACGCGCTCCGCGAACTGCGGGTGCCGACGCTGGTGGTCCACGGCCTGGACGACACGCTCATCGCCCCCAGCGGCGGGGAGCGCACCGCGGAACTCGTCCCGGGGGCGCGCCTCCTGCTGGTCCCCGACATGGGCCACGACCGCCCTCGGGAACTCTGGCCGGTCCTCGTCGACGCCGTGGTCTCCCACACCGGCTGAGCGGTCCTGGACGCCGCCCCCGCACCCGTCCCGGCGGGAACCCGCACCGTGCCGGGGCCGGCACCCGGCCGGCCCCGGGATGGGGGGCCGGCCGCGGGATGCGGGGGATGCCCGCGCACCTGCCACCTGGGCGGAGTCCGCGCCGTAGGGGTCGGCCGACGCGGACTTCCTGCCGGGGATCACCCGGACACCACGACGATGGCAGGACGGTGTCCTCCGGGCGACAGGCCGGGCGTCATCTTGCACATGTCGAGCGTGGTTCACTCGATCCACCAGGAGCAAGGACGTTCTCAGCGCGTGATGTGTGCGTGGCGCGCATGATTCGGGGAGTTGGCCGTGGACGCGATCGACCGCCACATACTGGACATCCTCCGCAAGGACGGGCGAGCGCCCGTGTCGGAGATCGCCCGTGCCGTGGGACTCTCGGCGGCTCCGTGCGCCCGCCGCATCGAGCGGATGGAGAGGGAGGGCGTGATTCGAGGCTACACGGCGGTCATCGAGGACGGCCGCGCGGGCATGCTTCAGGCGTTCATCGAGATCCGCCTGCTCGGCGCGACCGACAGCGACGAGATCGAGGGCATCGCCGAGCGCATCCCGGAGATCGAGGAGAGCCACAGCATCGCCGGCACCTCCGACGCCCTGCTCAGGCTCCGGGTCCGGGACGTGAAGCATCTTCAGCAGGTGATCAACGCCGTGCGCCGGACCGGCATGGTGGAAGGCACCAAGACCTTCATCATCATGAACACCTGGATGCGCGCGACCGCGCGGGCCGGCACCCCCTGACCCGGGCCGGCGTCATGCCGAGGCCCGGCGGCCGTCCGCCCGCCGACGGCGGACTCGATCCGTGGTGCGGGCCCGACGCCGTCGCCCGCCGCACGGCCGGACCCGGCGGCTCCCGCAGCCGTACGGGCGGCTCACTCACGTGCCGTCGTGACGGCGCGTGCCAGTTGGAAGCGTGAGTGCAGGCCCAGTTTCCGGTAGACGCGGGTGAGGGTCGCTTCGACCGTCTTGACGCTGACGGTGAGGGTGGTGGCGATGTCGCGGTTGCTCGCTCCGGCGGCGGCGAGTTCGGCGCAGCGCTGTTCGGCGGAGGTGAGGCGGGGGCGGGCGTTGTGGTCCGTGGGGGCGGCGTCCAGCCGGCCGAGGGTGTGCGCGGCGGTTTCGGCCCAGGGGTGTGCCTGGTGGGCCGTGAAGAGGTCGGCGGCGCTCTGCGCGGCGGTACGGGCGCTGGCGCGGCGGCGTCCGCGTCGTTCGGTGTGGCTGAGCGCCAGCAGGGTCCGGCCCCGTTCGAGGGGGAGGTGGCGGAGGCGGTCGGCCGCGTCGGTGAGGCGCCGGGCCGCGATGTCGTAGTGGCCCCGGGCGGCGTCCAGGAGCGCCTGGGCGCGTTCGAGCGGAGGGAGGACCGCGTCCCTGCCGAGTTCGTCCGCGGTGCGGCGGGTGTCGTCCAGCAGGCTCTGTGCCTGGTCGAGGCGGCCGAGGGCCACGAAGGTCTCGGCGAGTTCGGGGTGCCAGCGCAGGACCGTCGGATCGCCGACCTGCTGGAGCTCTTCCAGCGCGCGGACCTCCTCCAGAACCTCCAGGGCTTCCTTGGGGCGGCCGGTGGCCAGGAGCAGGTGGCCGAGGGCGAAGAGGTTGCGGGAGAGGAAGACCTTGTTGTCCTCCTGCCGGGCGGTGTCGACTCCGCGGCGTGCGTGCACGAGGGCGAGGTCGGTGCGCCGGGCGGTGCCGGCGACGAGGGCGGAGGTGTAGCAGGCGGGTGCGGCCGACAGCGCGGTCCCGTCGGTCAGCGCCTGGGCGCGGTCGGCGTGCTGGAGCGCTCTGGCGCAGCGTCCGGCGCGGAGTTCGGCCTCGGCGAGGCTGCGCAGGATGTCCACGGTCGCCTCGGCGTCTCCCGCCCGCTCGGCTTCGACGAGCAGGGGGAGCAGCGCGGTGCGGGCCTCGTCGGGGCGGTCGTCGAAGAGGGCGTGCCGGGCGGCGAGGTGCTGGGGTGTGCCGTTGACCGGGATGGCGGCGGCGCGTGGCAGGGACAGGGCGCGGCGGAGCGTGGTCTCGGCGTCGGCGTGCCCGAGGACGCGTTGGAGGCGGGCCTGCATCGTGAGGGCCATGACGGTGGTGGTGGTGTCGCCGGCGGTCTCGGCGAGGGCGGTGGCCTGGCCGGCCAGGGCACACGCCCGGCGGGGGTCGCCCTCGGTGACGTTCGCCCAGATGGACTGGCGGATGAGGATCTGGGCGGTGGGGCCGGGGCGTCCGGCCGCCGTGTGGAGTGCGTCGGCGAACAGTTCGTCGGCGCCGTGAAGGTGCCGGCCGCTCGCGTCGATCAGGGCGATGAGGGCGTCGACGCGCTGCTCGGGGGTGGTGTCGTGGCCCAGGACGAGGCGGGCGGCGGCCCGGCCGCGGGGGAGGTCGCCGTAGTGGGAGGCGTCGCGTACGGCGGTCAGGGCCCGTTCGGTGAGCAGTTCTCCGTGGTCGTGCGAGGTGCGCTGGGCGGCGAGGAAGGAGAGTTCCGCGGCGAGCGCGTGGTCGCCGCGCTGCCGGGCGCGTACGGCGGCGCGGGCGGCGCGGTGGGCCGAGCGCGGGTCGTCGGCGTCGGCCGCCAGCACGGTGTGCCGGTCGCGGCGGACGCTGTCGTGGCTGGCCTCGGCCAGGCGGGCGTGCAGAAGTCTGCGCGCGTCGCCCGGCAGCCGCGTCGCGAGCTCCGTGCCGATCGCGGCGGCGGTGAACCGCACGCTCCCGTCCGGCCGCCCGATGTCGAGCAGTCCCGCTGCCTCGGCCTGGGCCAGGAGGGTGTCGGCTGCCGGGCCGGCGATGCGGCCGAGCAGTTCCAGGTCGGGCCGGTCGTCCAGTGCGGCGAACGTCAGCAGTTCCCGCACCTGGGGCGGTACGTCGCCCAGCCACTCGCCCACCAGCCGGCGGGCCGTCGGCGGCAGGGCCGGCTCGCTCTCACCCTCCCGGTCCGCGAGCGGCCACGGGGCGTCGGCCAGCGCCAGGGCCAGGGCCGGGTTCCCGCCGCTGTGGGCGTGGACGCGCGCGACCTCGCGGGGGGCGAGCCGGTACGGGGACAGCAGGTCCGCGATCTGAGGTGCCGTCAGAGGAGGGACGGGCACCGCGTATGTGTCCTCGCCGCACCAGTGGCCCGCGGCTCCCGGGCGCCAGGCGCGCTCGGCCGCGATGACGGGAAGGTCCGGGACCAGGCGCAGCGCCCAGCCCAGGACGTCCGCACTGGTGTGGTCCAGCCACTGGGCGTTGTCCACCACCAGCGTCATGGGCGGCGCCTCCCTCAGCAGGGCAGCGGTCAGGCGGCGCAGCCGCAGCGCCCGACCGGCATCGTCCGGAGAACCGGACCGGCCGGCGGTCTCGTCGAGGGCCGCCGTCAGCTCCCGCGCGGCGGGCAGGGACGGTAGCGCCAGGGCGAGTTCGAGCAGCCCGGCACAGGCGACCCGGGCGTCCTGCGGGCCCGGGGCCAGCCGCAGGACCGGCAGGCCCGACTGCCGTCCCAGGACACCGGCCGCGGTGGTCTTGCCGCTTCCGGGCGGGCCGAACAGGACCACCCGGCGGGTGCCGGGTCCGCTCTCGGACACCTCCGGCAGCAGCGGGCCGGTCTCGGGGGACGCGTTCGTCCACATCGCTGAGTCTGGCATCGGGCCATGGTGCGCCCACCGGGGCTCCCCGTCCAGGTCAAGGGGTTTCCCCGATGTCGGCAGTCCCCCTCGTCTCTAGCCTCATGCCACAGCCGGGCCAACTGCCGCCGAACATCCCCCGCACTCCAGGTGCCGTCCAGCGGCAACTCCCCGACGAGGCCCGGCGGAAGGATTGTCATGTACCGCAAAAACGCCCTGGCGGCCGGTGTCGCGGCAGCCCTCGCACTGGGCTCCGTGACCATGGTGGCCACCCAGTCCACCGCCGTTCCCCAGTCCGCCGCGGCCGGCACCTCCGCCGCCCAGCCCGGCGCCGGCTTCCGGGCGATGACGGCCGACACGCGCGGCGAGGCGATACGCGAGGCCGGCCGGAACGCGTCCGCGACCGCCCGCGCACTCGGCCTGGGCCCCGAAGAGCGCCTGGTGGCCAAGGACGTGCTGATCGACACCGACGGCGCCCGGCACGTGCGCTACGACCGCACCTACGACGGCCTGGCCGTGATCGGCGGCGACCTGGTCGTCCATCTGGCCAAGAACGGTGAGATCACCGGCTCGGACCTGGCGCACCAGGGCGCCATCGAGGTCGCCGGCACCACGCCGAAGCTGACGGCTGCCGACGCCTCGGCCAAGGCCGTGAAGCACGCCAAGCACGTGAAGAAGGCGAAGGCCGGCAGCAAGGACAGCACCCTGGTGGTGTACGCGGTCGGCAAGATCCCCGTCCTCGCCTACCGCTCGACCGTCACCGGCGCGGGCGAGACCGGCCCGGCCTCGCGGGAGGCGGTGATCGTCGACGCGACCAGCGGCGCGGCGCTGGACCAGTACGAGCTGCACCAGAGCGTCACGGGCACCGGCAACGGCGTCACCGTCGGCCAGGTCTCCATCGAGACCACCCAGACCGGCAGCGGCTACACCCTCACCGACGCCGCGCACGGCGGCACCATCGTCTACGACTCCTACAACAGCCCCCAGTCGAACCCGAGACAGAACGCCAGGGCCTTCTCCAAGACCTCCAACTCCTGGGGCAACGGCACCGCGTCCAGCCGCGAGAGCGCCGCCGTGGACGCCTCCTACGGCCTGGCGAAGACCTGGGACTACTACAAGAACTCCTTCAACCGCTCCGGCATCCGCAACGACGGCCGCGGCGCCCCCGCCTACGTGCACGTCGACAACAGCCTGGTCAACGCCTTCTACGACGACACCTGCTTCTGCATGTACTTCGGTGACGGATCCTCGCAGAACGCCAACACGCCCGTGACCGCGGTCGACGTGGCCGGCCACGAGATGAGCCACGGCGTCACCGCCGCCACCGCCAACCTCACCTACTCCGGCGAGTCCGGCGGTCTCAACGAGGCCACCAGCGACATCTTCGGCACCATGGTCGAGTTCTCCGCCAACAACGCCGCCGATCCGGGCGACTACTACATCGGCGAGAGGCTCAACATGTCCAGCGGCTACCTGCGCCGGATGGACAACCCCTCCGCCGACGGGAACTCGCTCTCCTGCTGGAACTCGGGCGCCGGCTCGGTGGACGTGCACTACTCCTCCGGCATCGCCAACCACTTCTTCTACCTGGCCGGCGAAGGCACCGGCGCGAAGACCATCGGCGGACGCGCGCACAACGGAACCACCTGCAACAACGACACCTTCAGCGGCATCGGCAAGGACAAGGCCGCCGCCGTCTGGTACCGCGCGCTGTCCACCTACATGACCTCCACCACCAACTACGCCGGCGCCCGCACCGCCACTCTGCAGGCCGCCGCAGACCTCTACGGCACCAACTCCCAGGAGAGGTACCTCGTCTCCAAGGCGTGGGCGGCCGTCAGCGTCGGCACCGCCCTGCCCGACCCCGGCAACGGCACCCCCACCCCCACCCCCGATCCGACCGATCCCCCCACCGGAAACGCGCTGGCCAACGGTAGCTTCGAGCAGGGCACCAGCGGCTGGACCCAGAGCGACAACATCATCACCAACTCGTCCCTGCAGGCGGCGCGCGACGGGTCCTGGTACGCCTGGATGATGGGCTACGGTGCCGACGCCGTCGAGTCCGTGTCCCAGTCGAACATCGCGGTACCCGCCACCGGCGCCCCGAAGCTCACCTTCTGGCTGAAGGTCTCCACCCAGGAGTCCGGCTACGCCGCCTACGACACCCTCAAGGTCAAGATCAACGGCACCACGCTGGCCACCTACTCCAACGCCAACGCGAGCTCGGGATACGTCCAGAAGACCGTCGACCTGTCCGCCTACAAGGGCCAGTCGGTGAAGCTGGAGTTCGCCGGCACCGAGGACACCTACCTGGCGACCATCTTCCTCCTCGACAACATCGCCATCGGCTGACCGGTCCCCTCACCCCGCGCACTCCCGCGGCCGGAGCCCCTGTCGGGTGCTCCGGCCGCGCATGCCTCCCCCTCGGGGCGGGCTCCCTCGGGCCCGCCCCCTACCCCCGCCGCCCCTTGAAGTTGATCTTCATCGTGTCCATGTCGGTCGCGGTGGAGCGGAGCGGGCCGTGGGCGTGACCGGCCGCGCGCAGCGCGGTCTCGGCACGGTCCTCGGCGAGGGCGCAGGCCATCTCCTCGCCGTCGTCGGGGTCGGAGAGGACGACGTAGCGGAAGCTGAAGTGCTTGAGGACGCGGTCGTAGGTGAGGGAGCCCTCCTCGGTGAACTGCATGGCGGCCAGGCCGTGGTCGTCGGCCTCGGCCAGGAGCCGGGTGCGGGACGCGTCCGTCAGCCCCTCCCATGTGCCGCGCACGATCACCCGGTAGGTGTGCTGCGTACTCATCGCTCTCCGCCGTTCCTCGCTCAGGGCTCCGTCGGATCGCGAGCCTACGGGGCCCCGGCCCGGTGGAAAACGGGATTTTTCCGGGGCGGGGGCGCCTTTGCCGAAGTCTGACGGCTGATCCACTGGTCCGGGCGGCATCCAGCGTGTTCCATGGTCATCGGGGGGCGCCCGGACCTGCGGCGGCCCGCGCGAGGGAGCGAGGTTGCCTTGGCCACCACCGTACGACGGTCCGTACTCACCCTGCCCGCGGCGGTGACGGGGCCCGAGAACCCGCTGCCGGCGCTGCGGCCCCTGGACGAGGCGCATGTGATCGACGACCGCGACCGGGGGGACATGCCCCGGGACATGGCGCGGCAGCTCGGGCACGCGCCGCTCGCCACGGTCCTGCCGGTGCGGATCCTCGACGGGTACGGACGCGAGCGCACGCCCACGGACCTCGACACGATCGTCATCGAGAACGAGCGGCTGCGGGTCACCGTGCTGCCCGGCCTCGGCGGCCGGATCCACTCGCTGTTCCACAAGCCGACCGGCCGCGACCTCGTCTACGCCAACCCGGTGCTCCAGCCCGCCGACTTCGCCCTCAACGGCGCCTGGTTCTCCGGCGGCATCGAGTGGAACATCGGGGCGACCGGGCACACCACCCTGTCGTGCGCCCCGGTGCACGCCGCGCGGGTCCCGGCGCCCGACGGGGGCGAGATGGTCCGGCTCTGGGAGTGGGAGCGCCTGCGCGACCTGCCCTTCCAGGTCGATCTGTGGCTGCCGGCCGACTCCGACTTCCTCCACGTCGGCGTACGGATACGCAATCCGCACGAGCACCCCGCCCCCGTCTACTGGTGGTCCAACATCGCCGTCGAGGAGGGGGAGCGGACCCGGGTCCTCGCCCCCGCCGAGGAGGCGTGGCGCTTCGGTTACGAGCGGAACCTGACCCGCGTTCCGGTGCCCCGGACCGACGGCACCGACCACACCTACCCCCTGCGCGGCGACTTCCCCGCCGACTACTTCTACGAGGTGCCGGACGGCGCCCGCCGGTGGATCGCCTCGCTGGACGCGGAGGGCCGCGGACTCGTCCAGACCTCCACGGACCTGCTGCGCGGCCGCAAGCTGTTCGTCTGGGGCAGCGGCCCCGGCGGCCGCCGCTGGCAGGAATGGCTCACCGAGCCCGGCACCACCGGATACGCCGAGATCCAGGCCGGTCTGGCCCGCACCCAACTGGAGCACGTCCCGCTGGAGCCCGGCGGTGCGTTCAGCTGGCTGGAGTCGTACGGTCCGCTGGCCGCGGACCCCGGGGCCGTGCACGGCGAGGACTGGGACGCCGCCCGAGCGGAGGCCGAGCGGCGGCTGGCCGAGGCCCTGCCGCGCGACGAGGTGGACGCGGCGTACGAGGCATGGCGGCGGTGCGCGGACACCGAGCCCGGCGAGATCCTCGCCACCGGCTCCGGCTGGGGCGCCCTCGAAGTGCGGCGCGGCGCCCACAAGCTGCCCGGAACCCCGTTCCCCGACTCCACCCTCGGCGAACAGCAGGCTCCCTGGCTGGAGTTGCTCGACCAGGGAGCCTTCCCCGAGCAGCGCGGCTCCGCCCCGCCCGGTCCCACCCTGGTCTCGCCGCACTGGCGCGACATGCTGGAGACGGCCCCGGCCGCACCGCTGACCGAATACCACCTCGGCGTCGCCCAGTGGCACGCCGGGGACCGTGCCCAGGCGGTCCGGAGCTGGGAGCGCGGGCTCGGACCGGCCGTCTCGCGCTGGCCGCTGCTGCGCTGTCTGGCCGTCGCGGCACAGGAGAGCGGCCAGCGGGACCGTGCCGCCGACCACTACGCGGAGGCGTTCGCCGACCTCGTGGTCCGGCGCGGCGGCGACGAGGGGGAGGAGTGGGCCGCCGCCACGGCCGCGCTCGGCCGGGAGGCCGTCGAGGCCCTGCTCGCGGCGGAGCGCCCCGCCGACGCCCGAGCCGTCTGGGAGGGGCTGTCCGCCGAGGCGCGCGGCCGGGGCCGCTTCCGGCTGCTGGAGGCGCGCATCCTCGTCGCGGAGGGTGACCGGGCGGCGGCCCGCGCCCTGTTCGACGCGGGCTTCGAGGTCGCCGATCTGCGCGAGGGAGCGGAGATCCTGGACGAGGTGTGGGCCCAGATCACCGATGAGCCGCTGCCGGACGCGTACAACTTCCGTATGCGGCCCCGGGGCTGACGGCGCGGCGGGAAGGGCCGGCCGGGCGGGCCGTCCCGAGGGGCGGCCCGCCGGTGGTTCGGACCGTGCGGCCCGCCGGCCGTTCAGATCGCGCGGTTGCGGTCCACGTACTCGAAGACCGAGCCGTCCGGGTGCACGGCGATGAGATTGCGGCCGGCCGGAGTCGGCACCGGACCCGCGATGACCCGGGCGCCGACCCGGTTCAGCGCGGCCAGCGCCTCGTCCACGTCCTTCACGGCGATGGTCGCGCTCACCCTGCGCAGGATCTCCAGCTCCGACTCGGGGCCGGCCATCAGGAGGAAGCAGCTGACGGCGGCGACGGAGACCCCGCCGCGCTCGAAACGCTGCGCCGGACTCGACGTCAGTTGCTCGTAGAAGGCCACCGCGGCCTCCAGATCGTCGACGCAGATACGCAGCGTGGTTCCCAGGATCTCCATGCGTACCAGGGTAGTTGGCCGGTCAGGGCGGTGCGATCGGTTCGCGGCAGGGGGAGGGGCGGCCGGCTTCTGGGCCCGGCGGGAGGTGCCGGGCCCGGGGCGCCGGGCTCAGGCCCGGCAGAGGATCTCGCCGTGCGGCACCATGAACCAGCCGTCCTCCTGCTCGCCCCAGGCGCGCCAGGCGTCGGCGATCGCGGTCAGCTGCTCCTCGGTCGCGTGCCCGCCCTCGACCGCCATTTTCGCGTAGACGGAGCCGACCGTGCGGTCCGCCCACATCCCGCTCCACCAGGCCCGGCTCTCCGGGGTGGCGAAGCACCAGGCGGCGGCCGTCGGGGTGATGTCGGTGAAGCCCGCGGCGTGCGCCCAGGAGAGCAGCCGGCGTCCGGCGTCCGGCTCGCCGCCGTTGGCCCGTGCCACCCGGTCGTACAGCCGCAGCCACGCGTCCATGTCCGGTGACGCGGGGAACCAGGTCATCGCCGCGTAGTCGCTGTCGCGCGCGGCCACGATGCCGCCGGGCCGGCAGACCCGGCGCATCTCGCGCAGCGCCTGCACCGGGTCGCCCACGTGCTGGAGCACCTGATGGGCGTGGACCACGTCGAAGGAGTCGTCGGGGAAGTCCAGGTCGTGGACGTCGGCCACGGCGAACTCGACATTGTCCAGGCCCCGTTCGGCGGCCACGGCGGCGGCCTGGTCCAGGATCTCCCGGGTGGTGTCCACCGCGGTCACCCGGCCCGGCGCGACCAGCGCGGCCAGGTCGGCGGTGATCGTGCCGGGGCCGCAGCCCACGTCCAGCACGTCCAGGCCGGAGCCGAGTTCCCCGATGAGGTAGCCCGCGGAGTTGGCGGCCGTGCGCCAGCGGTGTGAGCGCAGCACCGACTCGTGGTGCCCGTGGGTGTAGGTGGCGGTCTCCTTCGACATGGCCGTGCGTCCTCTCTCGGATGCGAACCCGCGAATGCGCTGTTCGGTGCGGATACGGTACGCCCGGAAGCCGCATAGTGAGATATGTGTCTTGCTATGTGGACGCGGGAGGATGTGGGGGCCCATGCGGAGGGGCGGCCGATTCGCCTTCGGCCGCCCCTTGTTGCCCCTCGTCGCCCCGTGTCGACCCGTGTCGACCCGTCTGCCGACGGGCCGGCGTCCCGTCCCGCCGGCACCCACCGCCCGGCCCGTCGGGGCCGGTTCTCACACGGACATCGGGCAGTACACCGTCAGTGCCTCCGGAAGCTTGTCGATCATCAGGTCGCCCTGGCTGTGCGCCACTTCGCCGTCGTACGCGTACGGCGTGCCCGGAGCGAGCCCGGAGATCCGGACCCGCCGCCGGTGGACCGCCGCATGCATGGGGGAGCGGGTCAGCGGGCCGGCGACGGCGGCGGCGAGCAGCCGCAGACCCGGGGTGCGGCCCCCGTGCACCACGCGCAGGTCCAGCAGCCCGTCCGCGAGGTTGTGGCGCCGGCCCGGTGCCGGACCGACCCGCTGGAACATCCCGTTGCCGATGAACAGCAGCCACAACGGGCGCCGCCTGCCCTGGAGTTCGGCCTCCAGGGGGCGTTCGCCGCGCAGCACCTTCAACGCGGCGAGCACACCGGCAGGCCAGCCGCCGATCCTCGGTGACCAGTGCTCGCGGGTCCGTACCAGCTCCGGGTAGACGCCGAGGCTGAAGGCGTTGAGGAAGTAGCCGTGCGCCCCGCCCGGCCCCTCCGGCCCCGGCCGGAAGCGGCCCAGGTCCACCCGGACCGCGCTGCCGCCGCCGAGCGCGGCGCAGACATCGGCCACCGTCTCGATGCCCAGGTCGTACGCGAAGTGGTTGAGGGTCCCGCCGGGGAACACGGCGAGCGGCAGCCCGTGCACGGCGGCCACCGCCGCCGCCCGGTTCACCGTGCCGTCGCCCCCGCACACCCCGATCGCGCGGCCCCGCCCCGCGGCCTTCTCCAGTTCCGCGGACAGTTCCTCGGGCGGGCACTCCACCACCTCGGCCCGGGGCAGCGCCGCCCGGACCTGCGTCGCCGTCGCCGTCGCCGTACCGGAGGCGCGGTTCACGACCACGACCAGGTCCTCGCCGTCCGGGAGGGCGGGCGCCTCGGCGGGCGGACGGCCCGGCGCGGGCAACTGGCCCCGGGTCGGCACGAGCCCCCGCAGCGCGAACGCCGCGCCCACCCCCAGCAGCGCCCCGGCCAGCACATCGCCCGGGTAGTGGACCCCGGTGTAGACCCGGGAGGCGGCCACCGACACGGCGACGGGGGCGACGACCGCCCCCCAGCCCTTCGACTCCAGGGCCACCCCGGTCGCGAAGGCCGCCGCCGACGCGGCATGCCCCGAGGGGAACGACGTGGTGACCGGCTGCCGCTCCAGCCGCCGTATCACCGGCACGACGTCCAGCAGCGGACGCTGCCTGCGGACCGCCCCCTTCCCGATCGTGTTGATGGTGGCCGACGCCACCGCCAGGGACGCGACTCCGCGTACGGCGGCCCGCCGGGCGCGGGCGCTGCCGCCGAACGCGGCCATGCCCGCCGCCGCGCCCAGCCACAGCAGCCCGTGGTCGGCGCTGCGGCTCAGCCTCGGCAGCACGGGCCCGGCGGCCGGCCAGTGGCGTGCGGCCAGACTTCTGAAGGCGGCCGCGTCGCCGGTGCGCAGCAGATGACGCAGGCCGGTGGTGCGCGGCAGCAAGGACGAGATCTTCGGTGACGACATGGAACACCGCATACCCCGCGCACCCCCGCCGAACCGGCAGGCGCGCCCGAGGCCCTCGGAATCCCTCCGGGGAGCCGCCTCGCGCCCCCCGCCGCGCTCCCGCCTTGCGCCTTCCGGAACCCCCGGGGCGCCCTCCCGTCATTGCCCCGGCAAGTGAGGCACGCATAGCCTGTGTTCGTGATGCCGGTCAGTGGCCGGAATGCCGAACACGAACACGAGAGGGTGGTGCACGACCATGGGGCGACTCGTCCCCGCGGTGACCCGGGCGCTGGACGTACTCGAACTCTTCCTCCAGGGCGACGGTACGCTCTCCGCGCCCGAGGTCACCCGCAAGCTCCAGCTGCCGCGCACCACGGTCCACGAGCTGTTGACCACGCTCGCCGCGCGCTCCTATCTGGTCGCGGTCCCCGACCAGCCCGGCCGCTACCGCCTGGGCGTGCGCACGTACCAGCTCGGCAGCCGCTACGCCGAGCAGCTCGACCTCGCCGCCGAGGGGCAGCAGGTCGCCCGGCGCGTCGCCGAGACGTGCGGGGAGACCGTGCACGTGGCGATCCTGGAGGGGACGGACGTCATCTACATCGCCAAGGTGGACTCCACCCATGCCGTCCGCATGGTGTCGGCGGCCGGCCGCCGGCTGCCCGCGCACTGCACGTCCGTCGGCAAGATGCTGCTCGCGGCCCTTCCCGAACGGGAGCTGGACGCCCGTCTCGACGGACTCGAACTCACCGGCATGACCCCCGACAGCATCACCGACGAGGCCACGCTGCGGTCCGCGCTCGCCGGCGTCCGGGAGCGCGGCTTCGCCGTCGAGCACCGGGAGTCCAACCCCGATGTGAGCTGCGTCGCCGCGCCCGTACGGGACCGTTCGGGGCGGGTCGTCGCCGCCCTCTCGGTCTCCGTGCCCATGATCCGCTGGAGCGAGGAGCGCGAGTCCGAGCTGGCCGCCCTCGCCGTCGAGGGCGCCGACGAGCTGTCCGGCCGGCTCGGGCACCACCGGGGGGACCGATGAACCGCACCCGCCTCGACATCGCCGTACGGGAACACGCCGAACTGGGCGAGGGCCCGACCTGGGACCCGGCCGGCGAACGGCTGATCTGGGTCGACATCCTCTCCGCCCGGATCCACACCTACGCGCCCGCGACGGGCCGGCGCACCGTGATGGCCACCGAGCAGCACGTCGGCGCGGCCAAGCCGCGGACCGGCGGCGGGCTCGTGGTCAACCTGCGGGACGGCGTCGGTCTGTACGACGCGGACGGCGCGTTCCGCTGGCTGGTCCACGATCCCGAACCAGGGCGGCGCGGCAACGACGCCGCCGTGGCGCCGGACGGGGCGCTCTGGGCCGGGACGATGCTGTACGACGAGTCGCGGACCGGCGGCAGTCTCGCCCGGATCGCGCCCAACGGCGCCGCCACGCGGGTGCTGCCCCTGGTGGCGTGCAGCAACGGCACCGGCTGGAGCCCCGACGGGCGGCTGATGTACTACATCGACACGCCGACCCGCCGGATCGACGTCTTCGACGTGGACGGCGAACGGGTCACCGGCCGCCGCCCGTTCGCCACCGTGGAGGACGGTGCCGGCTACCCCGACGGACTGACGGTCGACGCCGACGGGGCGGTCTGGGTGGCCCTGTGGGACGGCGCCGCCCTGCGCCGCTACACCCCCGACGGCCGGCTGGACCGCACGGTCCCGCTGCCCGTGCGCAGGCCCACCGCCTGCGCGTTCGGCGGCCGGGACCTGCGCGACCTCTACATCTCCACCGCCCGCACCGGCCTGACCGCGCCGCACCCCTTCTCGGGATCGCTGCTCGTGCTGCCGGACGCCGGGCGGGGACTGCCGGGCACGGCCTTCGCGGGCTGACCGGGGCCGCGGCCGGGCGCGTCGCGGGGCGCGGCGACCCGCCTGGCGGGACGGTGTCGCGGGTGCCGGGGCCGGCCCCCTCCGGCGCCGTCCCCGCTCACTCCGCGGGGAAGCGGCGGAGCGGACCCGGCAGCCGGGAGCCCAGCGGCGACATGTTCCCGTCGGCGCCGTGCCGGGCGAGCAGGTCCAGGGCGAGCCGGCCGCGCCGGACCCGTTCGCGCGCGGTCCGCAGGGCGACCTCGCGCAGATGCGCGCCGTACGGGTAGATCCCCGGCGCCCTGGACAGGCCGAACTTGAGGTAGATCGGGGCGCCCCGCCGGATCAGCTCCGCCGCCTCGTACATCCGCACATAGCCGCCGAGATCGTCCGGCGCCTCGATGTACAGGTCCATCGGGGCGGCCGACACCCTTCGGATCTCCGTGAAGTGAGCGAGCGTCAGGTCCGAGGGGACGTTCACCGAGTCCGCGCCCAGCCGCTCGTAGACCTCGAAGGAGGCGGGGTTCACCGGGCCGATCAGGGCCGACACCTTGAACGTCGTATCGGCCGGCAGGACCCCCCGCTCGCGCAGCCGGTGCAGGGTTCTCAGCACGCCCTCGTCGGCCACCAGCAGGCATGTCACACCGAGCGCCGAGGCCCGCAGGGCGTCCTCGACGCAGCCCGCCAGCGCGTCGTGACCGCGCGCCCGCAGGCCGGCGCCGCCGGAGTCCGTCCGGTAGGAGGCCCCGGTGTCCCAGCTGCCGCGCGGACCGGTGAACAGGCAGAGTTCGACGCCGCGCGCCGCGCAGGCGCCGACCATCTCGGTGATCTCGGCGTCCGTGAGCATCCAGATCCCGCTGCCCTGGCTGATCCGGTGCACCGGGACGTCGAGACGGGCGCTCTCCTCCAGGACGACGGCCAGTGCCTCCGGGCCCTCCACGGAGGGGACCTCGGTCCGCCAGGTGCCCCCGTCGGGGAAGGCATGCGGCGAGGCGTCCGCCGGATCGGCGGCGGGCGCGCCCATGCCGAGCGCGCCGAGCGCGGGCTCGCCGGGGCTCCGGACGGGGGAGGGGGTCGGGTCCAGCGATGCGGCGGTCATGGACGGCCTTCCTGTTCGGTGGGTCGGACAAGGTTCGGGACAGTGGATGTGGGGCGGTACGGAGGGGCCGGTGCGGGGCCCGGGGGAGCCGGAGGGCGGGCGCCTGGGCCCGGTCGACGCGCCCCCGCGCCCTCCGGTGCGGCGGACGGCACGCGGTGCGGACCTACGGCCGCAGCAGCACCTTGCCCGTGCCCGCCCCGCCGCCCCCGACCAGCGCGACCGCGTCCGCGAACCGCTCCAGCGGGAACTCGTGCGTGATCAGCGCCGCGGGGTCCAGCAGCCCCGCCGTGAACGCCCGGACCGCGTACGCCCAGGACGCGGACGACGCCCCGAACACGCTGCGTACGGTCAACTGGCTCACCGACAGATGCACCGGGTCGATGCCCGCCGCCCCGGGCCCGAACATCCCCGTGAGCACGACCCGCCCGCCGCGCCGCGCGAGCAGACAGGCGTCGGCCGCCGTGGACGGGGCGCCCGCCGTCTCCACCACGAGGTCGTAGCGCCCCCGCACCCCCTCGGCCCCGCGCGGCGCCAGCGCCTCGCCCGCCCCGAACCGCAGTGCCTGCCCGGCGCGTTCGTCGCGCGGGTCGATGACCGTCAGCTCCCCGGGCGACACCGCCGCCAGGAACTGGACCGCGAGCAGCCCGAGCGTCCCCGCACCCACCACGGCGATCCGCTCGCCCGGCTCCGGGGCGCCCGCGCGCACGGCCGCCGCCACCACGGCGGCGGGCTCCAGCAGCGCGGCGGCGCGCAGATCCGCGTCGTCGGGGAGCGGGTGCAGCAGCCGGGCGGGCACCACGACATGGTCGGCGAAGGCACCCGGACGGGTGAACCCCGTCTCGTCGTAGCCCGCGGTGCACAGCGACGTCTCGCCCTCGCGGCACCGGTCGCAGCGGCCGCAGGAGCGGAAGCCCTCGGCCACGGTGCGCCGGCCGGTCAGCGCGGGGTCGACGCCGGGGCCCACGGCCTCGACCGTGCCCGCCCACTCATGACCGGGCACCACGGGATAGCGCACATAGCCCTCGGCGCGGCGGCCGTCGTACACCTCCCGGTCGCTCATGCAGATGCCCGCGGCGGCCACCCGCACCCGGACCTCGTCCGCCCCCGGCTCGGGCACCGGTCCGGTGGCCAGCCGGTGGCCGCCGGGTCCGTCGACGGTGATCGCCCGCGAGCGGGCGGAGGCGGTGCTCACTTGGGCTGCCTCTTCTCCCAGCCGTCGGCCCACAGATCGAACCGGGCCTGCTGCTGCGGGAACTCGGCCGCCGCGTCCACGTCCAGCTCCACCCCGAGGCCGGGGGCGTCGGAGAGGGCGAAGCAGCCGGTCTCCGGGTCCACCTCCGGCGCGCCGCGCACCACCTTCTTGATGTCCGCGTCCGCGAAGTCGTTGAAGTGCTCAAGGATCTTGAAGTTGGGGGTGCAGCCGGCGACCTGGAGGCTGGCCGCCGTGAGCACCGGACCGCCGACGTTGTGCGGGGCGACGAGCGTGTAGTGGGTCTCGGCCGTCGCGGCGAGCTTGCGGGTCTCCAGGATGCCGCCGATGTGGCCGACGTCCGGCTGGATGATGTCGGCCGCCTGCGACGCGAACAGCTCGCGGAACTCGATCCGGTCGTGGATGCGCTCCCCGGTCGCGATCGGCAGATCCACCTTGTCCGCCACCTTGGCCAGCGCCCGCAGATTCTCCGGCGGGACCGGCTCCTCCAGCCAGGCCGGCCGGAAGGGCGCCATCTCGTGCGCGATCCGCACCGCCGTGGACGGGCTGAACCGGCCGTGCATCTCCAGCATCAGTTCGGTGTCCGGGCCGATGGCGTCGCGGACCGCCTCGATCAGCGACACCGCGTACCGGGTCTCCTCGTGGCCCAGTTCGAAGTGGCCGGTGCCGAACGGGTCGATCTTCAGGGCCCGGTAGCCGCGCGCCACCACCCCGGACGCGGCCCGGTGGTACGCCTCCGGGGTCCGCTCGGTGGTGTACCAGCCGTTCGCGTACGCCTTCACGCGGTCGGTGACCCGGCCGCCCAGCAGCTGCCAGACCGGCACGCCGAGCGCCTTGCCCTTGATGTCCCAGCAGGCCATCTCGACGACCGCGATCCCGGACATGACGATCTCGCCGGCCCGGCCGTAGTCCCCGTACTTCATCCGGCGGACCAGGTCCTCCACGGCGAAGGGGTCCGACCCCTTGACGTGGTTGGCCTCCGCCTCGCGCAGATAGCCGAGAAGCGCGTCGGTGCGGCCGAGCATCCGGGTCTCGCCCACCCCGGTGAGACCCTCGTCGGTGTGGACCCGCACATAGGTGAGATTGCGCCAGGGTGTTCCGACCACATGTGTGCTGATTCCGGTGATACGCACGGGAGTCGCCCCTCGACTTGTTCGATATCTCGTCACTCGTTCGAAATCTTGGCGTGACCGTAATAACGCGGCGGGGCGAGTGTCAATGGGGCCACCCGGCGCGGCCTCCACAGGCGCCCCGCGCCATTCCCTCGTATAACTCGTACACGGGGCCGGAGAACGGCGACGGCGGACGCGGCGAGCGGCGAAGGAGGCCCGGATGGGCCCGGAGCGGACCGGACCGGGAGGAAGCGAGGGGCCGAGCGGCCCGCAGGGCCGGGGACCCGTGCGCTACGGGCCGCCCGCCCCCGGGCCCGGCCTGCCGGTCCTGCCCGAACTGGCCGGGGTGCTGGCCGCCGCGGCCGACGACGCCGCCCCCGAACCGGCCGGCGGCTCCTTCGCCCTGCGCGAGGCCGCCGTCGCCCACTGGGCGCGGCGCGGCCTGCACGGCGGCCCCGAGGGCGTCGCCGCTGCCCCCGGCGCCTCCCCGCTGCTGCTCGCCCTGATCGCCGCGCACGGCGGCGACGTGCTGATGCCCCGCCCCTGCCCCGCCGCCTGGATCCCGCAGGCCCGGCTCCTGGGCCGGCCCGCCTACCACGTGCCCACGCCCGCCGAATGCGGCGGCGTACCCGATCCGTACGCGCTCCTGGAGACCGTCCGCCGGGTGCGCGCCGAAGGCGGCCGGCCGCGCCTGCTGCTGCTCTCCGTCGCCGACGACCCCACCGCCACGGTTGCCCCGCCCGAACTCGTCCGCGAGGCATGCGAGGCGGCCGTCGCCGAGGGGCTGCACATCGTGAGCGACGAGACCTGGCGCGACACCCTGCACCGCCCCCGGGACACCGTGCTGATCAGCCCCGCCGAGATGTGCCCCGACGACGTCACCGTCGTCACCGACCTGGCGGGCGCGCTGACCCCGGCCGCCTGGCCGGTCGCCGTCGCCCGGTTCCCCGAGACCGCGCGGGCCGCCGCCCGCCACGCCCGTACGCTCGACATCCTCACCGCTCTCGGCGCGCTCGTCGCCCGCCCGGTCGCGGCCGCCGCCGCCCACGCGCTGCGCGAACCGGACGCCGTCACCGAACGCATCCGCCGCGCCGCCGCCCTCCAGTCCCGGGTCGCCGCCGCCGCCCACCAGGCGGTCCTGGCCTGCGGCGCGCTCGCCCGGCCGCCCCAGGCGGGCCGCCACCTCTACGCCGACCTCGCCCCGTTGCGGGCCCGGCTCGCCGAACGCGGCGTCACCGACTCGCTGGAGCTGGAGGGCTGGCTCACCGCCCGGCTCGGCGCCCCCGCCCCCGGCGGCCACCGCTTCGGCGACGAACTGGGCGCCCTGCGGGTACGCCTGGGCACCGGACCCCTGCTCGGCGCCACACCCGAGGAGCAGACCGCCTCCCTCACCGCCCCGGAACCCCTCGAATTGCCGCATGTCGCGGCGGCGCTGAGCATGTTCCGAGCGGCCCTCGACACACTCCGCTGACGGACGGGCCGACGCACTCGGAGACGGGAGCACGCGATGACGGAACGACCAGAGGGCGCCCGCACCCGGGAGGTCTCCCACGGCCGTGTGCTCGCCCCGCGTCCCCTCGGCGAGACGCGCGTCTGGCCCCGGAGCTTCGCCGACCGGCTCACCGCGCCGCTCCCCGGCGTCCTGGGCCTGACCCGGCTGGCCCGGGAGCACTCCGTCCGGCCCAACGCCGAGGGACTGCGCGGAATCCACCGGCTGCCCCACGCCCCCGAACCACTGCCCGCCGCCCCGGCCGGCACCACCTGCGTCACCTGGGCCGGGCACGCCAGCTGGATCATCCGCACCGGCGGCCTCACGATCCTCGCCGACCCCGTCTGGTCCCGCCGCATCCTGGGCACCCCGGCCAGGATCACCCCCGTCGGCGTCCGCTGGGAGGACCTGCCGCCGGTCGACGCCGTCGTCATCAGCCACAACCACTACGACCACCTCGACGCCCCGACCCTGCGCCGGCTGCCCCGGCACACACCCCTGTTCGTCCCCGCCGGACTGGGCCCCTGGTGCCGCCGCAGGGGATTCACCGTCGTCACCGAACTCGACTGGTGGGAATCGGCCGAACTGGACGGCGTCCGCTTCGACTTCGTCCCCGCGCACCACTGGTCCCGGCGCACCCTCACCGACACCTGCCGCTCGCTCTGGGGCGGCTGGGTCGTCGAGGACACCACCGGCCCCGGCGGCGGGCGGATCTACTTCGCCGGCGACACCGGCTACGGCCACTGGTTCACCGAGATCGGCCGCCGCCATCCCGGCATCGACCTCGCCCTGCTGCCCATCGGGGCCTACGAACCGCGCCGCTGGCTCGCCGACGTGCACACCGACCCGGAGGAGGCCGTCCAGGCGTACGAGGACCTCGGCGCCCACTCCATGGCCCCCATGCACTGGGCGACGTTCCTGCTCTCGGCCGAACCCGTCCTCGAACCGCTCACCCGGCTGCGCACCGCCTGGCGGCGCGCCGGGCACCCCCGCGAACGCCTCTGGGACCTGCCGATCGGCGGCTCCCGCCTCCTTGACACCGCCGACGAACCCCGCCCCGTCGGCCGCTGACCACCCCGGTCAGCGCCCCGACCACGCCCGCAGCCGGCGCCACGCCCCGGGCGCCGCGCTGATCAGCAGCGTCAGCCCCACCGCCGCCACCACCCCCTGCCACGGCTCCGGGAACAGCGAACCGCCCAGGATCCCGATCAGCTGGTACGTCGCCGCCCAGGCCAGGCACGCCGGCACATCGCCCCGGGCGAACCGCCGCAGCGGCATCCGGCCCAGCAGGCACGCCAGCATCACCGGGATCCGCCCGGCCGGCACCAGCCGCGAGAGCACCAGCACCACCACACCGTGCTCGTCCAGCTTCCGCCGCGCCTGCGCCAGCCGCTCCGGCGCCGCCCGGTCGCTGATCGCCCGCAGCCACCGCGAACCGTTCTTCGACCCCACCCCGCGCTGACCCAGCCAGTACAGGCATATGTCACCGAGGAACGCCGCCGACGACGCCACCGCGAACACCACCAGCAGGGCGAACGGAGACGACTGGTGGAACGCCACCACCGCCGCCGAACTCACCAGCGCGCCCGTCGGTACCACCGGCACCAGCGCCCCCAGCGCCACCAGCAGGAACAACGACGGATAGCCGACGGCCTGCTGGGTCGACTCCGGGGGCAGCGTCGCCGTCTGCCGCAGGAACTCCGGGATCACCCGCGCGCCCCCGGCCGCACATGCTCGCCGTGCGCCAGCCGGTGCACCGCCACGCCCGGCGCCCGCAGCGCCGCCTGCCGCACGAACTCGTCGCCCGGCGCGTGGAACTCGTGCGGTCGGACCCCGTCCAGCCCGATCGGCCAGTACGTGCCGTAGTGCACCGGGACCGCCGCACGCGGCGCGAGCCGGGCCAGCGCCTCGGCGGCACGCCCCGCGTCCAGATGCCCGTGCCCCAGATACGGCCCCCAGCCGCCGACCGGCAGCAGGGCCACGTCCACCGGGCCGACCGCCCGCGCCATGTCGTCGAAGAGCCCGGTGTCCCCGGCGAAGTACGTCCGCGCCTCGCCCTCGACCACATACCCGAGCGCGGGGCAGCGGTGCGGGCCCAGCGGCAGCCGCCGCCCGTCGTGCAGCGCCGGCACCGCCCGGACGCGCACGCCGCGCACGCGCAGCTCGTCGCCCGGGGCGACCTCGGTGATCCGCACCCCGCGCTCCCGGCGCAGGGCGCGCAGCCCCGGCACCGCCGCGGGAGCCCCCAACGGGACGACCAGCCGTGCCCGCGGGGCGATCCGGGCCAGGGACGGCACATGCAGATGGTCCGTGTGCAGATGCGAGATCAGCACCGCGTCCGCGACCGCCGCCGCCGGCGGGGGCAGCGCGCCCCGGCGCCGGCGCAGATGCGCGAAGCGCCGTACGAAGAGGGGATCGGTCAGGAACCGGACCCCGGAGTCCTCGATCGTGCAGGTGGCATGGCCCCACCAGGTGATGTCCACCGACACCCGCCGTCTCCCTCCGTCGTCTGCCCACGAGCCTACGGGGCGCCAGGCCCGCCCGGACGGCGAGTCCCGGCCGCACGGCCGCGCACGGCCCCGGCCGCTTGTGCCGGGGCGCGCGGCACGGCTCCGGCGCGCGCCCCCGCTCCCCGTACGCCCACCGGGCCCGACGCGCGCCTTCTTGTGCGGGAATCCGACGGGTAGGGTCGGAGCACTCCGGACAGGAACCAGCACGGGGAGACGGCCATGGGGGACGTACGGGTGGCGGCCATCGCCAGCCTCACGCCGCTGGAGGAACTCGACAGCGAACCCTTCCTCGTCGACACCCGCAGCCAGCACGCCATGTGCGCCCGCTGGGCCGCCGACCAGGGATACGTGGTGACCCGGCAGCTCCGCCTCTACGGGATGCGCCCCGACCACCACGCGCTCTGGGCCGATGTCGAGGGCGGCGAGGTCGAGCTGTTCGTCGCCCCCACGGACCGGGTCCTCGCCCGCGCGGTCGCCTCGGTGCCGCAGTTCGCCGCCGAGTGCGCGCGCCGGGGCGTCCGGCTGGAGATCGCCGGCCTCGACGAACCGGAGTACAGCTCCCGTACCAAGGCCAGCGTCCACCGCAGACTCTCCATGCCGACCGCCGGCTACGACGGCTGCTGACCCGGGCCCGGCCCGCTCCCCGCCACCGCTCCGCCGCCCGTTCCGCCCCCTGTGAAAGGCTGGGGCGGGGACCGGAACGGCAGGTCCCGGACGTGTGAGGTGGCGGCGGAGTGAGTGGCGGGCGATGGCGGACGGCCGGGAGCGCCCTGATGCGAGTGATCGCGGTGTGGGGTGTCTCGACCCTCACCCTGCTGGTGCTCGCCGGGATCCTCCCGGACTTCCAGCTCCAGTCCGCCGACGGTGACAGCTGGACCAAGACCGCGTTCACCGCGGCCTGGGGAGCGGGCGCCTTCGGTCTGCTCTCGGCCCTCGTCTGGCCGCTGCTCGTCCGCGCGCTGCTCATCGTCCCGGCGCTCGTCCTCGGGATGCTCGTCTTCTTCCTCAACGGCTCCCTGCTGATCGTCGCCCTGCGGCTGATCCCCGACGGGCGCGGCGCCGCCGCCCCGGAGACGGCCGTCGTGGTCGCCGCCGTGATGTCCGCCGTCGCCTCCGCGACCTCCACCGCCCTCGCCGTCCGCGACGACAACGCCTACCGGCGCCGCCTCTCCCGCCTGGCCGAACGGCGCCGCCGCCGCAGCGGTGCGTACGGCACCGACGAGGACGGCCCGCCCGGCACCGTCTTCCTCCAGCTCGACGGCGTCGGCCACGACGTCCTGGCCCGCGCCGCCGCCGACGGCGTCATGCCCACCGTCGCCCACTGGCTGGCCGACCCGGCCGGCCACCGGCTCACCCCGTGGCGCACCGACTGGTCCAGCCAGACCGGCGCCAGCCAGCTCGGCATCCTGCACGGCAGCAACCACGACGTGCCCGCCTTCCGCTGGTACGAGAAGGAGACCGGCGCCGTCATGGTCTCCAGCCGCCCCGCGAGCGCCCTCGAACTCCAGCGCCGTGCCATCGTCCGCACCCACGACGGCGGGCTCCTCACCGTGGACGGAGCCAGCCGGGGCAACCTCTTCAGCGGCGGCGCCGACCAGCTGGCCCTGGTGCTGTCGATGGCCGCCCGGCGCGGCAAGGGCCGCCGCTCCCGCGCCGGGTACTTCGCCTACTTCACCGACCCGGCCAACGCCGTCCGCACCGCTCTCTCGTTCGTCGCCGAGGTCGGCCGCGAGATCGGCGAGTCGACCCGGGCCCGGATCCGCAAGGAGACCCCCCGGATCAAACGCGGCTGGCTCTACCCCTTCATCCGGGCCTTCGCGACCGTCGTCGAACGCGATGTGGTCGTCGCCGCCGTCATCGGGGACATGTTCGCCGGCCGGACCGCCGTCTACGCCGATCTGGTGGCGTACGACGAGGTGGCCCACCACTCCGGACCGCACGGCCGGGACGCCCGCAAGGTGCTGGCCCGGCTGGACCGCGCCCTCGCCCTGATCGTCAAGGTCGCCGAGCACACCCCGCGCCGCTACCGCATCGTCCTCCTGTCCGACCACGGCCAGAGCCCGGGAGAGACCTTCGCCGGGGCGTACGGACTGACCCTGAAGGACCTCGTCCGGGCCGGCAGCGGACTGCCCGTCCCCCGCCGCGCCCAGCGCACCCGCAGCGGTTCCGAGGCCCGCGACGCCGTCCGCATCGCCCTGCACCGCCCGGTCGCCGCCCAGAGCGAGGAGGAGCACGTGGCGGCGACGCCTTCCGACCCCGTCGTCCTGGCCTCCGGCAACCTCGGTCTGATCTCGTTCCCGGACATCGAGGGCCGCGCCACCCAGGAAGAGCTGGACCGCCGCCACCCCGCGCTGCTGGGCACCCTCGCCAACCACCCCGGGATCGGCTTCCTGCTGGTCCGCAGCGAGCGCGACGGATCGGTCGTCCTCGGCCGCGACGGCGCCCGCGTCCCGGTCGCGGAGCTGGCCGACGGACAGGGCCCGCTCGCCCCCTTCGGGCCGGGGGCCGCCGACGCGATCCGGCGCACCGACACCTTCCCGCACGTCGCCGACGTGATGGTCAACTCCATGTACGACCCGCAGACGGGCACCGTCCACGCCTTCGAGGAGCAGATCGGCTCGCACGGCGGCCTCGGCGGCGCCCAGTCCCACCCCTTCCTGCTCTGGCCGCGCGAGATGACCGACCCCCTGGAGATCCTCGGCGAGGACGGCGTACCGGCGGCCGGAGTGGTCGGTGCGGAATCGGTTCACCGCGTGCTGCGACGCTGGTTGCGCGAGGTGTCCGGCCCCCAGGTCCCGCTGCCCGGCACCCGCCACCGCACCGGCGCGCGCCGCTTCGGCCGCCGCACGGCACGGCGCGCGCCCGCCGTCGCCCCGGCCCGGCAAGCCCCGGACTCCGGGCATACGTCCTAGAGTTCGCGTGAGCCCGTGAGCCCGTGAGCCCGTGCATACGCACGCGAGTCACGGTGCGGGCGAAGGGCCCCGGCTCAGGCCGACTGCCGCCGTACCAGCGTCGGTTGGAAGACCACCGACGGCGGCGGTGCTCCCGGCCCGGCGATCTGCGTCAGCAGCAGCCGGGCCATCTCGGCGGACATCTCCTCGATCGGCTGGCGGACCGTCGTCAGCGGCGGATCGCAGGCCAGGGCCGCGCTGCTGTCGTCGAACCCGACGAGTGCCACGTCCCCGGGCACGTCGCGGCCGGCCCGCAGCAGCACCGGGACGGCCCCCAGGGCCATCAGGTCCGACGCGATGAACACCGCGTCCAGATCCGGCCGCTCCGCGAGCAGCCGCCGCATCGCGGCTGCCCCGCCCGCGTGCGTGAAGTCGCCCTCGGCGCAGGCCACGTCCCGGATGCCGTGCGCCGCGAGGGCGTCGAGGAAACCCGCGAGCCGCGCCCGCCCGGCCGGCATGTCCTGCGGACCCGCGACCGTGCCGATCCGCCGCCGGCCCAGCGCGGCCAGATGGTCGGCCGCCAACTGCGCGCCCGCCCGCTGGTCCGCGTCCACATGGGTGAGCGGCACCGGCCGGAGCGGCCGCCCCGCCAGGACCGCGGGCAGCCGGGACTCGTGCAGCAGCCCCGGCAGCGGATCGTCCGCGTGCGAGGAGATGAGCACCACACCGTCGACATGGCCGTGACGCAGATACGAGACGAGCTGTCCGCGCGACTCCTGGTCGTCGGCGAGCATCAGCACCAGCTGGATGCCCGCCGGGCGCAGCACCTCCAACAGGCCGGTGACCACCCGCCCGAAGTACGGATCGGAGAACATCCGGCCCACGAACGGCTCGGCCACGGCGCGCCGTTCGCGTTCGGAGACGACGAGCGCGATCGAATCGGTCCGCCGGGTCACCAGGGATCGGGCCGCGCGGTTGGGCACGTACCCGGTGGCCTCCACCGCCTCCTCGACCATCCGCCGCAGCACCGGGTCCACGGTGGTCGCCCCGTTGATCACCCGGGACACCGTCGCCCGCGACACCCCGGCCACCCCGGCCACGTCCTCCAGGGTGGCGGGACGCGTGGGCGGGGGAGCTTCGGCAGTCATGCAGTCTTTATACCGGGTGATACGACCGGCGGAACGTCCGCCCGGCCGGTGCCCGGCCCCCCTCGCGCGCGCTCGGCCCGGCCCCTCCGACTGGCCCGGCGGCGGGGCGGGTTCGCGATTCCGCGCGGGCGGCGGGGCGGTGGTCCGGGGCGCACGCCGGGACCGGCGGACCGTTCCACGACCAGGGCGTTGTCAGTGGTGGACGGCAGGATGGAGCACATGACGAACTCAGCAGTTGTGCTCGCCGACACCGCCGCCTACGCCGCCGCCGTCGAAGAGGCGTCCCGGGCCGCCGCCGCGTACTACGCCACGGGCGAGAGCGCGCTCGACGACGACGCGTACGACCGGCTCGCGCGCGGGATCGCCGCCTACGAGGAGGCGCATCCGCAGGAGGTGCTGCCCGAGTCGCCGACCGGCAAGGTGGCCGGGGGCACCGTCGTCGGAGACGTGCCGCACACGGTGCCCATGCTCTCCCTGGACAACGTGTTCTCGGCCGAGCAGTTCTCTACCTGGACCGCCTCGCTGGAGCGGCGGATAGGCCGCCCGGTCACGGCCTGGAGCGTCGAGCCGAAGCTCGACGGCCTCGCGGTCGCCGCACGGTACCGGGAGGGCCGGCTGGAGCGGCTGATCACCCGGGGCGACGGCACCGCGGGCGAGGACGTCTCGCACGCGATCGGTACGGTGGTGGGCCTCCCGGCCGAGCTGGGCGAGCCGGTGACGATCGAGCTGCGCGGCGAGATCCTGATGACGGCCGAGCAGTTCGAGCGGGCCAACGCGGCCCGCACCGCGCACGGCGGCGCCCCCTTCGCCAACGCGCGCAACGGCGCGGCCGGCACGCTGCGCGCCAAGGACCGGGCGTACACGGTGGAGATGACGTTCTTCGCCTACGGGGTCGTCGCCCTGCCCGACTCGGGGGAGACGGCCGAGGACCTGGCCGAACTGCCGCACGGCGAGACGCTGACCTACGCCGCCGGCCTCGGGGTCCACACCGCAGGGGAGACGGTGGTGGCGCCGCGCACCCTGGCCACCGTGGAGGAGGTCCAGGCGAGGATCGACGAGATCGCCTCGCTGCGCACCTCGCTGTCCTTCGGCATCGACGGCATCGTCATCAAGGCCGACCTCGCGGCGGACCGGCGGGACGCCGGCTCCGGCAGCCGGGCGCCGCGCTGGGCCATCGCCTACAAGCTCCCGGCGGTCGAGAAGGTCACCCGTCTCCTGGGCGTCGAGTGGAACGTGGGCCGCACCGGCATCATCGCCCCGCGCGCCGTCCTGGAGCCGGTCGAGATCGACGGATCGACCGTCGGCTATGCCACCCTGCACAACCCCGCGGACATCACCCGCCGCGATCTGCGCGTCGGCGACCACGTGACGGTCTACAAGGCGGGCGACATCATCCCCCGTATCGAGGCCCCGGTCGCCCATCTGCGCACGGGCGAGGAGCAGCCGGTCGTCTTCCCCGAGTCCTGCCCGCAGTGCGGGTCCGAGATCGACACCAGTGAGCAGCGCTGGCGCTGCGTCCGGGGCCGCGACTGCCGCCTGGTCGCCTCCATCTCGTACGCGGCCGGGCGCGACCAGCTCGACATCGAGGGCCTGGGCGCCACCCGGGTCGTGCAACTCGTCGACGCCGGCCTGGTCAAGGACTTCGCCGATCTGTTCGCCCTGGAGCGCGAGCAGTTGCTGGCGCTGGAGCGGATGGGCGAGACCAGCACCGACAATCTGCTGGCCGCGATCGACGCCGCGCGCCGCCAGCCGCTCTCGCGGGTGTTCTGCGCGCTCGGGGTGCGGGGCACCGGCCGCTCCATGTCCCGCCGCATCGCGCGCTACTTCGCGGACATGGACCGGATCCGCGCCGCCGACGCCGAATCGCTCCAGCGAGTGGAGGGCATCGGCAAGGAGAAGGCGGCGGCCGTCGTCGCGGAGCTGGTGGAGCTGGCCCCGCTGATCGACAAGCTGGTCGCCGCCGGGCTCACGATGACCGAGCCGGGTGCGACCCCGCCGCCGGAGCCCGGCGCGGAGAGCGCGCAGGGCACGGAGGGCACGGAGCGCATCGACGGTACGGCGGGCGGGGGCGAGGACGGGGATGCCGGGAGCGCCGGTGCCGGGCCGCTGGACGGGATGACCGTCGTCGTCACGGGCGCCATGACCGGCGCCCTGGAGAAGCTGTCGCGCAACCAGATGAACGAGCTGATCGAGCGGGCCGGCGGAAAGTCCTCCTCCAGCGTCTCCAAGCGCACCACCCTCCTGGTGGCCGGTGAGAAGGCCGGCTCCAAGCGCGCCAAGGCGGAGGACCTGGGGGTGCGCATATCCGACCCGGAGGAGTTCGCCGCGCTCGTCGCCGCGTTCCTGCCGGACGCGGTCTGAGCCCACGGCGGACCGCCGGCCGCCGGGGCATTGGGGGGCGGGGCCGCCCCGGGCGTCTGCGGGGCCGGGGTGACCTTGGATTTTGCATGGAAGTGGCTTTCTTTGCCTCCCTATTGCATAGTGAGGGTTCGGCCATGCCTCGCGATGCGCGGGTCCATGGGTGTGTGGACGGGCCGCTGCGGCGGACCGGGGGTGAGGGGCGATGCGTTCTGTGCGCGACGGGCTCCGGCGGACCGGATCCGGTCACCGGCCGGACCGGCAGCGACCGACGTCGCTCCGGCTTCCGCGCCACGGCGTGACCCGTGGGCTCGCCTTCGACCTCGGCAGCTCCGGCATCCGCGCCTGGATCCCCGGGCAGGGCGTCGTCGCGGACCCCGCTTCCGGCCCGGCCGACGCGTCCCCGCACGGCAGCCGCCCGGTCCGGCGCGGGCGCATCGTCGATCCCGAGTCCTGCGGCCGGACACTCGGCCGCATCGCGGACACCGCGCTCGGCGCGGACCGGGGCGACGCGGTGATCGTCCTCAGCCATCCCCTGCTCACCGGCCCGGAACACCGGGCGGCGGCGCGGGACATGCTCGTCGCACTCGGCCCGGCCGATGTCATCGTCCTGGACAGCGCCAGAGCGGCGGCCGCCTGCGCCGGACCGCACGACGGCGGACCGCTGCTCGTCGTCGACATCGGCGCCGAACTGACCGAGACCACGCTCCTCGTCGGCGGCCGGGTGCGCGACGCGCGCCTGGCCGAGACCGGCACCAGCGATCTGGAGGCCGGAGCCCCGCCCACCGCCGTCGTCGGCACCGTCCTCGACATGGTCATGGACATGTGGCGACAGGACCGGCACGGGGCGCTGCTCGGCGCCCTGCGCAGGGGGCCGCTGCTCACGGGCGGGGGAGCGCTGCGTCCGGACATCACCCACCGCGTCGCCGTCCGCCTCGGCGTCCCGGTCCGGCTCACCGACGACCCGGCGACCACGGTCGTCCGCGGCGCGGGACTGGTCCTCAGCTCCGTGCTCCGCCATGCCGCCCCCGCCCTGCCCGGCCGGACCAGGTGACCCCCCTCCCGGGGCCGCCCCGGGGCACCCCACCCCGAGGGGTCCGGCCGCACACCCCGGCACCGCACGGCGTTCCGCCACTCCGTGGCACGGCCGCCCGGCGCTTCCTCGCCGCGCTGCTCCTCGCCGTCCTCGCGGTGACGGGCGCCGCGCCGTCGGCCCTGGGCCATGTACCGGGGACAGCCGCGACCGCGTCCGTGCCCGCCGCCGCAGCGCCCCTCGCGCTCGCGTCGATCCCCGGCGCCGCCACCGGCGCCGTGCCGGGCGACGCCGCGATGTCGTCGCCCGGGGCATCGACCCGTACCGGATCGTCGCCCGTTACCGTCGGCACGACCACCACGGGCAACCCTGCGGCCACCACGAACACCCCCGCCACCGGCACCGCGAGCACGACGAGAAACCCCGCCACCGCTGGCACGACTGCCGCGAACACCCCCGCCACCGGCACCGCGAATGCCCCTGCCACCGGTGCCCAGCCGCGTGCCCACCCGCATCCGCGAGCCGGACCCGCGCCTCGCGCCGCGCCGGGCTCCTGGGCCGCGCCGCAGGGAATTGCCGCGCTGCAGCGGGCTGCCGGGCCGCGCTCGTGGGCCGTTCCGCACCCGGGTGTCGTGGCTCCGCCCTGGGCGGCGACCCAGCCGTGGGCCGTGCCCGAGCAGCCGCGTTCTCCGCAGCATCTGCCGCCCCCGGGGCCCGGCTTCCTGCCGTCGTCCCCGCCCGGCCTTCCGCCTCCGCACCCCGTCCCCGGGGGGCCGTCCGCCGCCGAGGCGGCGGCCGCCGACCGATTCCGCGCCGCGCTGCCCGGCGTGCGCGGGCCCCCGAGCGCGGCCGTTCACCGGCCGTGGGACCCGGCACCGGTCCCGACCCACCTCACCGCCGTGACGGTTCCGCGCTCCCAGGGCCTCTCGTTCGCATCCTGCTGACTCGATCCGAACGAAGCACCCGAGATCCGGCCGTCCTGTGGAGGAACCGCTCTCCTCCGCAGGACCGGCCGCCTCCGAGGGGTCCGGAACCACCCGTCCGGCACCCCTCGGAGGACCCCCGCATGACCCGCGCCACCACGGTGCGGGCGGTACTGGCCGCAGCCGTACTGCTCGTCTCCGTGCTCATCACGCTGACCATGTCCCCCCGCCTGGGCCTCGATCTCCAGGGCGGCACCCGGCTCGTCCTCCAGGCGAAGGACTCCGGCACGGCGAAGGCCGACCGGCAGAGCACCGATCGCACCCTGGAGGTGCTCCGCAAGCGCATCGACTCCCTCGGGGTCACGGAACCGACCCTGACCCGGTCCGGCGAGGACCGGATCATCGTCGAACTCCCCGACGTCCAAGACCCGCGCAAGGCCGCCGAGGTCATCGGCCGCACCGCCCAGCTCACCTTCCACGCCGTACGCGGCCCCGGCAACGCCGCTGACGCCGCCGACAACGACGCCGAAGCGGGGGCAGAGCCCGAGGCCGAGGCCGGGTCCGGGTCCGGGAAGACCGCCACCCCCGGCACCGAAGGCCCCACGCTCCCCGACGAGCAGGGCCGGCTGCTCGCCCTCGGGCCCGTCGCGCTCTCGGGTGCGGGGGTCAAGGACGCCTCGGCCTCGTTCGACGCGCAGCAGGGGGCGGGCTGGTCGGTCGCGCTGGACTTCCACAAGGACGCCGGGCGGGACTGGACCAAGCTGACCGGGGAGGCGGCCTGCCACCCCGTCCAGGACGAACGGCGCCGGGTCGCCATCGTGCTGGACGAGAAGGTGATCTCCTCGCCGCAGGTCTCCCCGGGCGTCGCCTGCAACACCGGACTGCCCTCCGGATCGACCCAGATCACCGGCGCGTTCAGCGCCGACGAGGCGCGCGAACTGGCCCTGCTCATCCAGGGCGGCGCCCTGCCCGTGCCCGTCGAGATCGTCGAGCAGCGGACCGTGGGACCCACGCTCGGCGCCGACGCCATCGACGCCAGCGCGCGGGCCGCCCTGATCGGCGCCGCGGCCACGGCGCTGTTCATCACCGTCGTCTACCGGCTCTTCGGCGCCCTCGCCGCCGTGGCCCTGGCCGCCTACGGACTCATCTCGTACGCGGCACTGGTCGGCCTCGGAGTGACCCTCACCCTGCCGGGGCTGGCCGGGTTCGTGCTCGCCATCGGCATGGCGGTCGACGCGAACGTCCTGGTCTTCGAACGGGCCAGGGAGGAGTACGCCGCGCGGCCGGGACGCTCCCTGCGCACCTCGCTCGTCGCCGGATTCCGGCACGCCTGGAGCGCGGTGGCCGACTCCAACGTGACGACGCTCATCGCCGCCGGGCTGCTCTTCTTCCTCGGCTCCGGACCGGTCAAGGGCTTCGGCGTCACCCTCGGCATCGGTGTGCTCGCCTCGATGTTCTCCGCGCTGGTCGTCGCCCGGGTGCTCACCGAAACGGCCTCCCGGTCCCGGTTCGTCTCCGACTACCGGGGCGTCAACGGCATCGCGAGCCCGGGGCGGGTGCGGACCTGGATCACCCGTCGCGACCCGCAGCTCATGCGCACCCCGCGCCGCTGGCTGATGGTCTCCGCCGTCTTGGTCGCCCTGGCCGTCGCGGGCATCGTGGTACGCGGCGTCAACCTGGGCGTCGAGTTCACCGGCGGCCGGCTCGTCGAGTACGCGACCAGCCGGCCCGTCGACGTCGAGCGGGCCCGTACGGTGCTGGCCGGGGCCGGTTTCGGTGATGCCGAGGTCACCACCGCGGGCGCCGGTGACATCTCCGTACGCACCGGGGACCTCGACAACGACGCCGAGCACCGGCTGCGCGCGGCGCTCGCCGAAGAGGGCGGCGAGACCACCAAGGTCCGCGACGAACTCATCGGACCCAGCCTCGGCGACGAACTGCGGCGCAACGCCCTGATCGCCCTGGCGATCGCGGTCCTGGTCCAACTGGCCTATCTGGCCATCCGGTTCCGCTGGACCTTCGCCGTCGCCTCGGTCGGGGCGCTCGTCCACGACGTGATCATCCTGATCGGCGCCTTCGCCTGGCTGGGGCGCACCGTCGACGGCGTCTTCCTGGCGGCGCTGCTCACCGTGATCGGCTACTCGGTCAACGACTCCGTCGTGGTCTTCGACCGGGTCAGGGAGCTGTGGGCCAAGGCCCGTCGCAAGCCACTCGCGGACGTCGCCAACCAGGCCGTCCTGCAGACGGTACCGAGGACCGTCAACACCGGGATGGGCGCGCTGTTCATCCTCACCGCGCTGGCGGTGCTCGGCGGTGACTCCCTGGAGGACTTCGCCCTCGCCCTGCTGATCGGCATCGTCGTGGGCACGTACTCCTCGGTCATGACCGCCGTCCCGGGAGCGCTGCTGCTGGAGAGCAGCGGCAGGGTCCCGCCCCCGGCCCGGACGCGCGCCCCGCGCGCCCGCTCGGGCGCCGGCCGCCGCGACCCGCTCGACAACGGCGCGCGGGTCTGACCCCGTCGCCGCCCCCGCGCCCCCGTGGTGCGGGGGCGGCGACACGCGCCGCACGCTCCCCCCGGGCCGGGTGCGGCGGCACGATCCTGATCACACCGCGTCGTAGCCGTACCCCCGTGATCGGAGCGTGCCCATGCCCGTGCCCGTCGTGCTGCGTGAGGCATGGACCACCCTCGTACCCGGCCCGGACGACCGGCACGGTCCGCTGCCGCCGCTGATGCTCGCGCTGACCGTCGTCACCGGTCTGGTCGACGCCGTCAGCTATCTGGAGCTCGGCCGGGTCTTCGTCGCCAACATGACGGGGAACGTGGTCTTCGCCGGGTTCGCGGTCGCCGGCGCGCCCGGTTTCTCCCTCGCCGCCTCCCTGGTCGCGCTCGTCGCCTTCGCGGCGGGCGCGCTGACCGGCGGCGGGATCGTGCACCGCGCCCGCGCCCACCGGGGCCGGATGCTGCTGTACGGGCTGTGGGCCCAGACGCCGTGCGTCCTGGCCGCGCTCGCCGTCGCGCTGGTCGCGGGCAGCCCCTTCCACGGCGGCGCCCGCTTCACCCTGATCGTGCTGCTCGCCCTCGGCCTCGGCGTGCAGAACGCCGTCGCGCGGGCGCTGGCCGTGACCGATCTGACCACCACGGTCCTCACCCTGACCATCACGGGGATCGCCGCCGACGGCCGGCTCGTCGGTGGCGGCGGCAGCCGGGCCGGCCGCCGCGCCCTGTCGGCGGCGGCCATGCTGGCCGGCGCCCTGGCCGGCGCCGTGGCGGTGCTGCACGGGCGTCCGGCCCTGCCGCTCGTGCTCGCCTCGGCGATCCTCGTGCTGCTCTGCCCTGCCGCCCGGCTCCTGGCCCGCGCGGACGGCGCGTGGATCGGCCCGGCGGTCAAGAAGTGAGCGGCCGTCAGCGCCGGGGCAGCCGTGAGCGACCGCAGATACGCGGCCGTCCGCGCCGCGTCGGCCCGCGAGCGACCGCAGATACGCCGCCGTCCGCGCCGGTCAGCCCGCGAGGGAGCGCAGATACGCCGCCGTCGCCGCGTCGGCCGGCAGCAGCGTCTCGATCGCCAGCTCGGCCACCGTCACATCCATCGGGGTGTTGAACGTGGCGATGGACGCCACGAACGAGAGGACGTGCCCGTGGTGCTCGATGACCAGCGGCAGCGCGAACGGCGCGGAGGCCGAGGGCGGCTCCCAGCCCGACGCGTCCGGCTCCCGGTCCGGTACGGGATAGCCCGCCACCTCCTCGTACAGGGCGCGCAGTTCCACCGAACGGGCCAACGCGATCTGACGCTCCATCTGCGCCAGCAGATCGGCCCGCCACTCCCGCAGATTGCGGATGTGCGGGGCCATGCCCTCGGGGTGCAGGGTCAGCCGCATCGCGTTCAGCGGCGGCGCCAGCAGATGGTCCGCCACCCCGTCCAGCATGCGGCGCATCCCGTCATTGGCCGCCACCACCGTGTACAGGCCGTCCACGACGAACGCCGGATACGGGTCGTACCCCCGCAGCAGCCGGTCCAGGCCCTCGCGCAGCGCGCCCATGGCCGGGTCGTCGAGCGCGGTCTCCGTGTAGTGCGGGGCGTATCCGGCGACCACCAGCAGCGCGTTGCGCTCCCGTACGGGCACGTCCAGGTGCTCCGCCAGCCGCAGGACCATCTCCTGGCTGGGACGGGCGCGGCCCGTCTCGATGAAGGAGATGTGCCGGGCCGAGGAGTCGGCCCGCAGGGCCAGCTCCAGCTGACTGATCCGACGACGCTCCCGCCAGCTGCGCAGCAGCGGCCCTACCCCCGTGTCAAGCGCGACAGTTGTCATACCGAGACCGTAACGTCACCGGGAGCGCCGTCCCACCCGACCCCGACGAGGGAGCCGTCCATGCCCGCCGCACCCCTGCCGCCGCACGCGATCGAGGAAGGGCTGCGCGAGCTGCCCGGATGGGAGGTCGAGGGGGACCGCATCGCCTGCTCCTACCGGCTGCCCTCCCACATCGCCGCCGCCGCGTTCACGATGCACGTCGCCCGCATCCAGGACGAGCTGAACCACCACTCCGATCTGACGCTCGGCTACAACACCGTCGCCCTCTCGGTGAACTCGCACGACGCGGGCGGCAAGGTCACCGCGAAGGACCTGGAGCTGGCCGGCCGGGTCGCGGCCGCCGCCCCCGCCCACGGCGCCGAGTGACGCCCGGCCCCGTCGGCCCCGGCCGGACGCCCCGTCAGGGGGCCGCGCCGAAACGCGGATGCGCGGCCAGCCAGCGCGTGTAGCTGTCGCTGCGTTCCACCGCCTGGGCGTACGCCGCCCGGGTGTGCCCGGTGACCGCCCCGGCCGCCGCCGCGGCTGCCGCCGAGCGCGGATGCCAGCCCAGCAGATGGCGCCAGCTCAGCGGGGACCCGGCGAGCGGCAGGGTCACCACGCCCGGCGTCGGTGGGAACGTCGCCCGGCACAGCCCGACCGCCCGCCCCACCTGCACCAGATGGACCACGGACACGGTGTCCGTCTCGAACACCGACACCGGGCTGAACCCGGCCCGCGCGCAGGCGGCCACGAAGCAGTCCGCGAAACAGCCGTCGCCCGGCACGTCCGCCCAGCTCTCCTCCGCCAGCGCGGACAGCTCCAGCTCCGTCTCACCGGCCAGCGGATGCGTGTCCGGAAGCATCACGAACACCGGATCGATGCCGATCACCTCCCACCGCAGCCGGTCCGTGACCGGCGGCGCGCTCTCACCGCACGCCCCGACCAGAGCGAAGTCAAGCCGCCCGTCCACGAGTTGACCGGCCAGCTCGGCGACCGACCACGAGGTGTACGTGGACACCGGGGCGGACGGGTACGCGGCGGCCAGCCGGTCGACGAGCCCGCCCAGCAGCGGACCGTGCGTGGCGCCCAGCCGGAACCGCTCCATGGACCCCCACGCGTTCGCGAACCGCACCGCCTCCTCCTGGAGTTCGCTCACCGCCGGCAGCACCACCCGGGCGCGCTCCAGGACCAGTTCGCCCAGGAGTGTGGGGCGCGCGCCCGTGTGGTCGCGGTCGAACAGCGGCCCGCCCAGCGCCTTCTCGATCCGCCGCAGCTGCGCGCTGAGCGCGGGCTGGGCCAGCCCGAGAGCGGCGGCCGCCTTGGTGAGACTCCCGGTGTCGGCGATGGCACGTACGGTTCGCAGATGGCGCAACTCCAGCTCCATAACGGCACGTTATGGTCCCCGCCGTCCTGCGGCAATACGGTCGTCGCCTCCGGGCGGTAGGGGACGGCCCGGTGTCGTACAGTCCTGCGCATGCTGGACTACGACAAAGAGGCCGCCGTCTACGACGCGACGCGCGGCGGTGTCCCCAGGGCGGGGGCGGCGGCCCGCGCCGTGCTGGGCCTCGTCCCGCCCACCGCGCGCACCCTGCTGGACGTCGGATGCGGTACGGGCCTGGTCACCGAGCGGCTCGCCGCCGGACGGCCGCGCTGCCGGGTGTACGGCTCCGACGCCTCCCCGGGCATGGCCCGGGTGGCCCGGGAGCGCGTCGGGGGCGTCGTGCTGGCCGACGCGCGCCGGCTGCCCGTGCGTGACGCCTCCGTGGACGCGGTGACGGCCGTGTGGCTGCTGCACCTGCTGCGCGAGGAGGGCGCCGTGCCGGCGGTCGTGGCCGAGGCGGCGAGGATCCTGCGGCCCGGGGGCGTGTTCGTGACCACGGTCGACAAGGACGCCTCCCACGACGTCGGCAGCGACATCGACGCACTGTTCGCTCCCTACCTCTCCGGCTCCCCGTCCGACGCCACGGAGCGGGTCCTGGGCTACGGCGCCGCCTGCGGCCTGGACGCGACGGGCAGCGGGGTGTTCCGGGGCCACGGGCAGGGCAGGACCCCGCTGACCGCCGCCAACGGGGTCCTGCGCGGCTCCTACGCCTCGCGGCTGGCGCTGCCGGGGACGGCGGCCGACGACCTCGCCCGCGCACTCACCGCGCTGCCCGACCCCGACCGCCGCCGCGCCGAACCGGAGTACCGGCTGTTGGCGTTCCGCCGCCGCTGACGGGGCCGGCGCCCGGCCGGTGGCTCGTCCCGGGGGCCGCGCCGAGGCGCTCGTCGCCTCAGGCGCCGCCCCACGCCCCGTCCTGCGCGGCCTCCGCCGCGAAGACCGCGAACGGCTTCGGGTCCCGGCCCAGGACTCGCTTCACCCCGTCGGTCACCGTGGCGTTGTGCCCGTCGAGCAGGAACGCGAACAGCTCGGCCAGCAGGGACGCCTCCTCCTCCGGCACACCGAACTCGGCCAGCATGGCGGCGTACTGAGCACCCGTCACCGCCGTGTAGCGCACCTCGCGCCCGGTGGCCGCGGTGAGCGCCGCGACCGCCTCGGCGAAGGTCAGCGGACGCGGCCCGGTCAGCTCGTGGACCTCACCCGCGCCGCCGTCCCCGCACAGCACGGCCGCCACCACGTCCGCGAGATCGTCGGCGTCGACGAACGGCTCGGCCGTACCGCCCGCCGGGAAGACCACCTCACCCAGGTGCACCCCGTCCGCCAGCGCCCCCTCGCTGAAGTTCTGCGCGAAGAACGCCGAGCGCAGCACGGTCAGTTCGGCGTCCCCGGCCGCCGACCGCAACGCCTCCTCGGCCACCACGGCCTGCGGTTCGCCCCGCCCCGACAGCAGCACCAGCCGCCGCACCCCGCACCGGCGCGCGACCGCGCCGAACTCCGCCATCGCCTCCGGTGCCCCCGGCGCCGCCAGATCCGGGTAGTAGGCGATGTACGCCGCCTCCGCGCCGGTCAGCGCGGCCTCCCAGCCCGAGGGGTCCGTCCAGTCGAACGGGACGGCGCCGCCCCGCGATCCGGCCCGCACCTCCCGACCGCGCGCCGCCAGCCGCTCCACCACCCTCCGGCCCGTCTTGCCCGTCCCGCTCGTCACCAGGACCGGGCCGGTGAAAGGGGTCTGCCGCCGCGTGTTCTCCGTGTTCTCCGTCATGCCCCCAGACTCCCCGCCCCCGTCCCCGCCCTCCATGCCCCAGCCACTCACCTCCCTACGCGCGCGTCTACGCTGCACCGCATGGACGCACTCGCCGGACTGCTCGACGGACCCCGCGCCCGGGGTGCCTTCCTGTTGCGCATGGTGATGGAACCCCCGTGGTCCGTACGGATCGAGGACCGCGCCCCGCTCTGCCTCATGGCCGTCACCGAGGGCGAGGCATGGATCCGCCCCGACGCCGACGCCGCTCCCGTACGGCTGGCCCCGGGCGATCTGGCGCTCGCCCGCGGCCCGGAGCCGTACACCGTCGCCGACGGCCCCCACACCGCGCCCCGCGCCCTCATCGGACCCGGCGGCGGCTGCACCACCCTGCGCGGCGAACCGCTCGCCCAGTCCATGCGGTTGGGGGTACGGACCTGGGGCAACGCCGCCGAGGGCTCGGCGGTCGTGCTCGTCGGCACCTATCTGATGGAGGGCGAGATCAGCGGCCGGCTGCTCGACGCCCTGCCCCCGCTGCTCCTCCTGCCCGCCGACGGCCGGACCACCGGACCGCTGCTCGGCCTGCTCGGCTCGGAGATCGCCCGCGACGAACCGGGCCAGAGCGTGGTGCTCGACCGGCTCCTGGACCTGCTCCTCATCGACACCCTGCGCACCTGGTTCTCCCGGCCGGGCGCCGAGGCCCCCGCCTGGTACCGGGCCATGGGCGACCCCGTCGTCGGACAGGCGCTGCGCCTCCTCCAGAACGAGCCCGCCCACCCCTGGACCGTCGCCGCGCTCGCCGCGCGGGCCGGGGTCTCCCGAGCCGGACTGGCCCGCCGGTTCACCGAACTGGTCGGGGAGCCCCCGATGAGCTACCTCACCGAATGGCGCCTCGCGCTGGCCGCCGATCTGCTCCGGGAGACCGACGCGACCGTCGAGGCGGTGGCCCGCAAGGTGGGATACAGCCAGGCGTTCGCGTTCAGCACCGCGTTCAAGCGGGTGCGCGGAGTCAGCCCGCAGAAGTACCGCAAGGGCGGCTTGCCGGACCGGCAACAAAGTTTGCCCGTGAGCTGAGGTGTGGTGAGGGTGGGAGCATGAGCAACCACACCGGTCACGGTCACCACCACGACGGCCGCCACGGCCACGGGCACACCCACGGGCACGGCCACAACCCCGCCGATCCCGACTGGGACGTGATGGCCCCGCTCCTGGAGCAGAACGCCGAACTCAGCAGTGAGCAGTACACCCGGGCGGCCCGCTGGATCGCCGGACTTCCCGACGCCCCGAAGGTCCGCCGGGTCCTGGACATCGGCAGCGGTCCCGGGGTCGTCGCCTGCCTGCTCGCCGAGGTCTTCCCCGAGGCCGAGGTCGTGGCCGTGGACGCCACCCCGGCCCTGCTGGAGCACACCCGCGACCGCGCCCGGCGGCTCGGGCTCGGCGAGCGCGTCACCACGCTCCACGCGGAAATCCCCGAGGGACTCGCCGGTCTCGGCGAGGCCGATCTCGTCTGGGCGGGCAACGCCCTGCACCACATGGGCGACCAGCGCGCCGTGCTGGCCGGATTCGCCGCGCTGCTGCGCCCCGGCGGCACCGTCGCCCTGGTCGAGGGCGGGCTCCAGCCGCGTCAGCTGCCGCGCGACCTGGGCTTCGGCAGGCCCGGTCTGGAGGCGAGGATGGAGGCGGTCCAGGCGGAGATGTTCGAGGAGATGCGGGCCGAACTGCCGGACGCGCGCCGGGAGAACGAGGACTGGGCGGCGCTCTTCACCGCCGTCGGGCTGGCCCCTCAGGGCACCCGCAGCTTCCTGCTCGATCTGCCGGCCCCGCTGGGCGAGGTGGCCCGGGACCATGTGATCGCGGAGTTCGCCCGCCGCCGCGACGGGCTCGGCGAACGGCTCGACGCCGATGACCGGGAGACGCTCGACCGGCTCCTCGACCCCGAGGACCCGGCCGGACTCCACCGGCGCCCCGACACCTTCCTCCTGCTGGCCCGCACGGTCCACCTCGGCCGCCGCGCCTGACACGGCGACCGCCGCCCGGCACGGGGCCGGGCGGCGGTGAAGAACGGGACGGGCTCAGGCGCCGGCGTTGAACTCGCCCGGGTTCGGACCGAGGCGCTTGCCCTCGTCCAGCGCGGCGAACGCGGCCAGGTCGTCGGCGTCCAGCTCGAAGTCGAACACGTCGATGTTCTCCGCGATCCGCGACGGCGTCACGGACTTCGGGATCACCACGTTGCCCGTCTGGATGTGCCAGCGGAGCACCGCCTGGGCCGGGGTCCGGCCGTGCTTGCGGGCGACGGCGACGACGGTCGGCACCTCCAGGAGGCCCTTGCCCGAGCCGAGCGGCGACCACGCCTCGGTGGCGATGCCGTGCCGGGCGTGCAGGGCGCGGGACTCGGCCTGCTGGAGCTGCGGGTGCAGCTCGATCTGGTTGACGGCCGGCACCACGGAGGTCTCGCCGAGCAGCCGCTCCAGGTGCTCCGGCAGGAAGTTCGACACGCCGATGGCCTTCGCGCGGCCCTCGGCGTAGATCTTCTCGAACGCCTTGTACGTGTCCACGTACGCGTCCTTGGCCGGGACGGGCCAGTGGATCAGGTACAGGTCGACGTAGTCGAGGCCGAGCTTCTCCAGCGAGGCGTCGAAGGCGCGCAGCGTCCGGTCGTAGCCCTGCTCGGTGTTCCACAGCTTGGTGGTCACGAACAGCTCGTCGCGCGCGACACCGGAGGCGGCGATGGCCTTTCCGGTGCCCACCTCGTTCTGATAGATCGCGGCGGTGTCGATGCTGCGGTACCCGGACTCGATGGCCGTGGCGACGGCCTTCGTGGCCTCGTCGTCAGGCACCTGCCAGACGCCGAAACCGAGCTGCGGCATCTCGACACCGTTGTGGAGAGTGAGAGTGGGGACCTGGCTCACGAGCGGTCGATCCTAACGTTGTGGGTGGTGGGACTCCCAGAGTGAACGATCGGGGCGGCCCGTGCATTCCCGGACGCGCGGTCCGTATGCGTGAACGCCGATCGGGACGCGACCGGCCGGCGGGCGTGGTGGGACCCCGGGCGCTCAGCGGTAGAGCGCGTCCACCTCGGCCGCGTACGCCGTCTCGATCGCCCTGCGCTTCAGCTTCAGCGACGGCGTCAGCAGCCCGTGCTCCTCGCTGAACTGATGGGCCAGGATCCGGAACGTGCGGATCGACTCGGCCTGCGAGACGGCCGTGTTCGCGGCGACCACCGCCCGCCGGATCTCCATCTCCAGATCGGGGTCGCGCACCAGGTCCGCCGGGCCCAGCGGCTGCCGGCCCTGCATGGTGAGCCAGTGCTCCACCGCCTCCTGGTCGACGGTGACCAGCGCCGCGATGTACGGCCGGTCGTTGCCGACGACGATGCACTGCGCCACCAGCGGATGGGCCCGAACCCGCTCCTCCAGACCGGCGGGCGACACGCTCTTGCCGCCCGAGGTCACCAGGATCTCCTTCTTGCGCCCCGTGATCGTCAGATAGCCGTCCTCGTCCAGCGCCCCCAGATCCCCGGTGGCCAGCCAGCCGTCCTTCAGGACCGCCTCGGTGGCCTTCGGGTCGCCCAGATAGCCGCCGAAGACATTGGCCCCGTGGACCCAGATCTCGCCGTCGTCCGCGATGTGCACGGTCGAGCCGGGGATCGGCTGCCCGACCGTGCCGTACCGGGTGCGCTCCGGCGGGTTGGCGGTGGCCGCCGCCGTCGTCTCGGTCAGCCCGTAGCCCTCGTACACGGTCACCCCCGTCCCCGCGAAGAACAGCCCGAGCCGCCGCTCCATCCCGGAACCGCCGGACATGGCGTGGCGGATCCTGCCGCCCATCGCCTCGCGCACCTTGCGGTAGACGACCTTGTCGAAGAACTGGTGCTGCATCCGCAGCCCGGCCGACGGCCCCGGACCGGTGCCGAAAGCCCGCTCCTCCATGGCCTCCGCGTACTTCACGGCCACCTCGACCGCCTTGTCGAACGGCCCGACCCGGCCCTCCGCCTCGGCCCTGCGGCGGGCCGTGTGGAAGACCTTCTCGAAGATGTACGGCACCGCCAGGATGAAGGTCGGCCGGAACGACACCAGATCCGGCAGCAGCGCCCTCGCCGACAGCTCCGGCTGGTGGCCCAGCTTCACCCGGCCGCGCACGGCCGCCACCTCCACCATCCGCCCGAAGACGTGCGCCAGCGGGAGGAAGAGCAGCGTCGCCGCCTCGTCGCCCGCCCGGGAGCGGAAGACGGACTCCCAGCGGGAGGTCATGGTGTCGGTCTCGAACATGAAGTTGGCGTGCGTGATCACGCAGCCCTTGGGGCGGCCGGTGGTGCCCGAGGTGTAGATGACCGTCGCCACCGACTCCGGCGTGACTGCCCTGCGGTGCCGGTGCACGACGTCGTCCCCGACCGTCGCGCCCGCCTCCACCAGCTCCTCCACCGCGCCGGCGTCGAGCTGCCAGAGCCGCTTCAGCTGCGGAAGCCGGTCGATCACTGACGCGATCGTCATCGCGTGGTCCTCGTGCTCCACCAGCACGGCCGAGACCTCGGCGTCGTGCAGCATCCACAGCACCTGCTCGGCCGAGGACGTCGGATAGACCGGCACGGACTGCGCGCCGACCGACCACAGGGCGAAGTCGAACAGCGTCCACTCGTAGCGGGTCCGGGACATCAGGGCGACCCGGTCACCGAACCGCACCCCGTGCGCGATCAGCCCCTTGGCGAGCGCCAGCACCTCGTCGCGGAACGCCGCCGCGGTGACATCCCGCCAGCGTCCGTCCGCGTCCTTGCGGCCCAGCGCGACCCGCCGCGGATCCTCCTCGGCGTAGTCGAAGACGACATCGGCGAGCCCGCCTACGGGGGGCGCGGCCGCCATCGGGGGAACCGTGAATTCACGCAATGACCTGCTCCTTGTGGCGCTCCGCACAGCGCCGTGACGCTACCCCACCGAAGGCCGCCGCGGGAGGGCCCGCACCGCCCCGCACCAGGTGCGTCGTGCAACGGCCGGGTGGTGAAATCCGGCCAGATGGGCAAGGCCCGGACACGCTTCTGACCATGGAGTAAGTGGCTCGCGCGGGAATCTCCACCGAATCTGTACGCCGCGCGCACTGCGATATAGCGGGAAACAGGGGATACGGCCGGACCGCGGGGCCTGTCCGGCCACTCCCGTCCGCCGCGCGACGCCCGTAGAAGGCCCCGCCCAAGCGGTCCGTCCATCGGTGCCGGCACGTGCGAGTCTTCTCGTCGGCAGACCCGTGGGGGGGATGTCCCCGAGGACGGGGCGGCCTTTCGGTCTCCTCGGGCACGGCGAGCGTGACGCGCCGGTACACGCGCTCGGGCGGAGCCGCTGTCCGGTGCTTCCGCGCCGCGCGCGGCGGTCACCAGGCGGGTCAACCGCGGCAGTTCCTCGCCGCGGCGAGGGCAGGATGTGCCCGGTGCATCTCCGCACCATCTGCTCATGCGCATGGGTCGTGCGCGGTGCCCGGCTCCACTGCCGTGCGCAGCCGATGCAGGCCGCGGCGGGTGTGGCTCTTGACCGTGCCCAGGGGGACCCCCGTGCGTTCCGCGATCTGAGCCTGCGTCAGGTCCTCGTAGAAGGCCATGCGCAGGACTTCCCGCTGGGCCCGCGGCAAGCGGGACAGGGCCTCCATGAGCAGTACGCGGTCGAGTACCTCGTCCGGTGCCGGCTGGACGAGACGGGCGGGCGTGACGTCCTGACCGGCCGATTCGATCAGGGACAGGCGACGTGTCCTGGCCGCCAGCGCGTCGACGATCTTCCGGCGCGTGATGCCGACGAGCCAGGCGCCGAGTGTGCCCCGTTCGGGCCGGAAGCCGCTCCGCCCGCGCCACGCGCCGACGAAGACCTGCTGCGTCACGTCCTCGGCCTCGTGGGTGTCGCCGAGGGAGCGGGTGGCCATGGTGTGCACGAGGGATCCCCAGCGCCGGAAGATGGCCACGAACGCCTCTTCGTCGGCCTTGACGAGTCCCTGAGCCAGGTCCTCCTCGTACCGCGTCTCCTCCACGGGCGGGACCGAGGTTCTGGTCGGTCGTGTGCGCGTGTCCATGGCCGTTCCTCCTGCCGTGCGTCGTGCGGGGACGGGAGGGGCCGTCCGCCGAGTGGCACGTCGCCGGTCCGCCCTGTGCGACTGCCGCGTGCGTCGCTTCAGTGTTGGCCGCACAAACGATGCAAGCAACTTGCGTCGTTTGTGCGTCGTATAGTGGCCGGGTGAACACGCACACGGAGGACAGCGACGCCCTGGTCGGCGAGGGCGGCCCGCGCCGGGGCGGATTGACGACCGGCGAGGTCGCCCGGCGTCTGGGCGTGGCGCCCACCACGGTCCGCACGTGGGACCGCCGGTACGGGCTGGGGCCGGACGCGCACGCGGATGGACGGCATCGGCGCTGGACGGCGCAGGACGTGGCGAGGCTGGAGCGGATGTGCGCCCTGACGGCGACCGGACTGCCACCGGCCGAGGCGGCGCGGCTCGTGCGCGGCGGAGAGGGCCCGACGGCGGCTGCCCGGCCCCGAGACGCCGACGCGGCTCGTCGCGCTTCCGCCGGGCGCCGGAGCCGGGCGGGGAGCGGCCTGCGGTTGGGCGACGTGCGACAGGAGTGCCGGGGGATCGCGAGAGCCGCTCTGCGCCTGGACGCCGCCGTCCTGGACGAACTGCTGCTCGCCGCTATCGCCGAGCACGGGCTGGTCGCCGCATGGACCGAGGTGATCGTGCCGACACTCCAGGCCGTCGGTCGCAAGTGGGAGACGTCCGGCGAGAAGTACGTCGAGGTCGAGCACTTCCTGTCCTGGCACGTGTCGGGGGCGCTCCGACGAGCCACACCCCGCACGGTCGAGAACCGCTCCGGTGCCACCACGATGCTCGCCTGCGTGCCCGGGGAGCACCACACGCTGCCGTTGGAGGTCCTGTCGGCGGCACTCACGGAGCGAGGTGTTCCGGTGCGGATGTTCGGCGGTGCGCTGCCCGTCGAGTCGCTCGTCGCGGCGGTGCGCAGAACCGGGCCGGCCGCGGTGGGACTGTGGGCGCAGTCCCGCAGCACCGCCAGCCGGCCGCTGGCCGAGCACGTGGCCGCCATGGAGTGGGGCGTGCGCGGAGCCCGGCGGCGGCCCGTCGTCCTCACTCTGGGACCCGGATGGGCGGGACGGCCGGTGGCCGGCCCGGCGCGTCCGTCGGGTCTTGCCGAAGCGGTCGCCGCCCTGGAGTCGTCGGTGTACCCGTGAAGTGGTGTCGTCCGGCCGTTCTTCGTCGTGGCTCCCGGGCATCGGCCGGGGGACGTGGTCCGCTTGAAGGGTGGTCGTGGCCCGTCTTCGGCCGGCGGGCGCTCATCGCACTCTCACCGGGCCGCGACACCGCTCCGGGCCGGCCGGTCCGGAGCGCTGGGCGAGGCGCGGGGCCGCCCGAAGCGGCCTCCGCACCCAGGCATCGAAGTCATGGTGTCGAGCGAGGAGACATATGAGCGACGGACATCGCCGGGCAGCGGACGCGGTCGTCGTCGGCGCGGGTCTCGCAGGCCTCGCTTGCGCCCTCGACCTGTGCCGCGCCGGATGGCGGGTGACACTGTTGGAGGCGTCCGACGGCGTCGGCGGCCGGATGCGCACGGACCGGCGGGACGGCTTCCTGCTGGACCGCGGGTTCCAGGTGTTCAACACCTCCTACCCCCAGGTGAAGGGGCGGATGGAGCTGCGGGACCTGCGATTGAGACGGTTCACCGCGGGCGTTGTCGCGCACACTCGGAGCGGGCCCGTCCGCCTCGCCGATCCGACCAGGGAGCACCGTGCGGCGGGGACCCTGCTGCCGGGGCGAGCCCTCTCGGCACGCGACCTGATCGCGCTGGCGGCACTCACCGCACGGGACGCCGTACTGCCCGTGTCCGTCACTCGACGACGCCGGGACCGCTCCACCGCGGCGGCCCTGTCCGGGGCGGGACTGTCGGACGCCGCGATCGCCGGCATCCTGCGGCCGTTCCTGTCCGGCGTCTTCCTGGAGGACCGGCTCGAGACCTCCGCCCGGTTCTTCCACCTCGTCTGGCGGAGCATGGCCCGAGGGTCCCTGTGCCTGCCGGCCGAGGGCATCGGCGCCGTACCGGCACAGCTCGCCGACGGCCTGCCCGACGGCGTCCTGCGCCTCGGTACGCCCGTCGCGGAGATCACGGACGCCGGAGTGCTGCTCGGTGACGGCGCCGAGGTGCCGGCCCGGGCGGTCGTGGTGGCGACGGACCCGGCGACCGCCGCCCGCCTGCTCCCGGACCTGACCGTTCCGGCCACCCGCACCGTCACCACCTACTACCACGCCACCGACAGCCCGCCCACGGCCGAACCCGTCCTCGTCGTGGACAGCACCGGAACGATCCTGAACACCACCGTCCTCAGCCGCGTCGCTCCCACGTACGCGCCCCCCGGCACCGCACTGATCTCCACCTCCGTGCTGGGTACGGACCTCCCCGGCAGGGCACAGGCGGTGCTCCGGCGGCTGGCCGAGATGTACGGCACCGACACGAGCGGCTGGGAGCAGGTGGCCGCCCGCACCGTCGACGGCGCGCTGCCCGCGATGCTTCCGCCTTGGCCGCTGAGCCGGACCACCCGCCGCGGCCCGGGAAGGTACGTGTGCGGGGACCACCGGGCGACCGGTTCCGTGCAGGGTGCCCTGGCATCGGGTGCGCGCGCGGCGCGGGAGGTACGGGCGGACCTGGAAGCGCAGGGGTGGCGTCGGTGATGAAGTGGTGCCCGACCGCATCCACGGACGACCTCGGGCCCGAAGCCATGGCGACCGGACGGAATCGCCGTCCTCCTGAGGGGTGAAACGTGGATCTGACGGATGTGCGTGCGCGCGTCCTGGCGGCAGGAGCGGCAGGGGCCTGTCCGGGCGGGCCGGCCGCCGGCTCCGAGGTGCTCGGCGGGCCGCGGCACCCGGGCGCCGACGGAAGGCCGGTCGTCGAACGGCGACCGTGGTGACACCCCGCCGCACCGAGGACTCCGGCGTGCTCGTCCTCGGTGGCGGCGCGGCCGGTCTCAGCCTTGCTCACCGGCTGACGGAGAACGGCACGGCCACCGCCGTGACCCTGGTGGAGCCGCCTGACGGCCCGCTGCGCCCCGCGGAGCGCACCTGGTGCTACTGGGGGGCGGGCACCGACGGCCTCGAAGAGGCGGTCAGCGCCTCCTGGTCCGTACTGCGTCTGTACGGCGCGGACGGCGGTTCGGTCACCGTCGATCCGGCTCCCTTCACCTACCGCATGGTGCGCTCCGCGGACTTCGAGCGACTGGTTCACGGCCGCCTGGCCCGTACGGAGGGAGCGCGCCTGCTGCGCGGGACGGCGGACGCGGTGCGCGCTGTACCGGCGGGCGCGGAGGTCCGGTGCGCGCTGCCCGGAGGCCGGCCCCTGGCGCTGCACGCCCGCTGGGTCTTCGACTCGCGGCCGCTGCCCGATCTGCCGCCGGCGCGTACGCGGCTGCTCCAGCACTTCCGCGGCTGGTTCGTGCGCACCGAGACCGACCGGTTCGATCCCACGGTCGCGGATCTGATGGACTTCCGGGTTCCGCAGCCGGCCCACGGGCTCGCGTTCGGCTACGTCCTGCCGCTGGCTCCGGACCGGGCGCTCGTGGAGTACACCGAGTTCTCCCGCGGCGTGCTGACCACGGCGGCGTACGAGTCGGCACTCGGGCACTACTGCCGCGACATCCTGGGACTCGGCCGATTCACCGTGGAACGGACGGAGCAGGGGCTCATCCCCATGACCGACGCCCGTTTCCCACGGCGCGCCGGGCACGCCGTGTTCCGTATCGGGACCGCGGGCGGTGCCACTCGTCCCGCCACCGGCTACACCTTCGCCGCGGTGCAACGCCACAGCAGGGCCATCGCCGCCGCCCTGCGTGACGGACACGACCGCTTCCCGGCACCGCACGGGCTGCGGGCACTGGCCATGGACGCGATCCTGCTGCGCGCCCTGGACACCGGTCGCATCGACGGGCCGCGCTTCTTCACCGACCTGTTCCGCCGGGTCCCGGCCGAGCGTCTGCTGAGGTTCCTCGACGGCACGACCTCGTTCCGGGAGGAGTGGGGCATCGGGCTTCGCACCCCTGTCCGGCCGATGCTGCGCACCGCGGCCGAAGTGCCCTTCCTCCCGCGCCGCTCCCGGCCGGCCGGCCGAACCGGAGGACACAGCCGATGACGCTCCTGCGCGACCACGACCTGGCCCGCGCCTTCGACCACGCCTCGCACACCTACGACCGCCTCACGGCCCTCGATCCCGGCTACCGCGCCGGCCTCCCGCGCTCGGCCCGACGGCTCGCGCTCCCGGACGACGGGGCCGGACTGCACCGGTGCACCGGGCCCTGCGGTCGGCGGTGTGCCGCGGGTTCGTCGCCGGATGGCAGACGGGCATCGTGCACACCTTCCTCGCCCGCAACGGCGGGCCCCAGACGACAGAGGAGCGCGTCCTGTGACCGCCCGACACACCACCGCCGCCCGACGGGGCCGCGACCGCAAGGCCGAGATCGTCTTCCCCGCACCCGGTGCGGACCGGTTCCGACGCGGTGACGAGCCGCCCGTGGCGGTGATCGGCGGCGGGATCGCCGGTCTGGCCGCGGCCACTGTCCTGGCCGAACGCGGCGCCCGCGTGACCCTGTACGAGAAGGGGGATTCACTCGGTGGCCGGCTCTCCGGCCGGCGCACCACGCTGGCGGACGGCAGCGCCGTGACCATGACCCGAGGCTTCCATGCCTTCTTCCGCCAGTACTACAACCTCCGCGGACTGCTCCGCCGCACGGACCCCGGGCTGGAGCGCCTCACCCCGCTGCCCGACTACCCGCTGCGGCACAGCGGCGGTCTGACCGACAGCTTCGCCCGTGTCCCGCGGACCCCGCCCTTCAGCGCGCTCGGCTTCGTCGCGCTCAGCCCCACCTTCGGGTGGCGGGACCTCGCCGCGATGGACGCGCGGGCCGCCCTGCCGCTCCTCGACGTGCGCGTGCCCGAGGTCTACGAACGCTTCGACACCGTCACCGCCACCGGCTTCCTGGACGGCGTGCGCTTCCCCGAAGCGGCGCACCACCTGGCCTTCGAGGTGTTCTCCCGCAGCTTCTTCGCCGATCCGCGGCGGCTGTCCGCCGCGGAACTGCTGCTGATGTTCCACATCTACTTCCTCGGATCGGCCGAGGGCCTGCTCTTCGACGTACCGGACGAACCCTTCCCCCAGGCACTGTGGGACCCGCTGGGCGACTACCTCCGGCGCCTCGGAGCGGACGTGCGCACCGGAACGCTCGTGCGACGGGTCCTTCCGAGGGACGGCGGGGGAGCGGACGTGATCACGGACACCGGTGCCGACCGCCACCAGGCGGTGGTGCTGGCCCTCGACACCGCGGGGCTGCGGCAGACCGTCGCGGCGTCACCCGGCCTGGGCACCGACGCCTGGCGAGAGGGCATCGCGGCCCTGCGCACCGCGCCGCCGTTCCTCGTCTCGCGGCTCTGGCTCGACCGGCCGGTCGGCGCCGACCGGCCCGGGTTCCTCGGCACCAGCGGCTACGCCGGACTCGACAACGTCAGCGTCCTGGAGCGGTACGAGGGCGAGGCAGCCCGCTGGGCCGCGCGGAGCGGAGGGTCGGTCGTGGAACTGCACGCCTACGCCCTGGATCCGGCGGCCGAACCGAAGCAGGTGCAGGACCAACTCGTCGACCAGCTGCACCAGGTGTACCCGGAAACCCGTGAGGCGCGCGTCGTCGACGCCCTGCACGAGTGGCGCTCGGACTGCCCGCTGTTCGAGGTCGGCTCCCACCGGCGGCGCCCCACCGTGCGCACCCCCCACCCGTGGCTGACCCTGGCAGGCGACGGAATCCGCTGCGACCTGCCCGTCGCGCTCATGGAACGGGCCGCCACCACCGGCTTCCTGGCCGCGAACGCCCTGCTCGCTGACCGTGGAGTGCGCGGCCAGACCCTGTGGACGGTTCCCCGGACCGGGCGTTCGCCCGTGCTGCGAGCGCTCGGGGCCGCCGCGGGGCGCCACGCGGCGCCCTGACCGCCGGCCGCCCTCAGCCGGGATACCGACCGGTGTTGCGCAGCGTCCAGCGCCGTTCGGCGTAGGCCAGGTCGTCGCGCCACAGCCGTCCGGCCGAACGGCGCATCAGCGGGCGCAGCACGGGGGCGGCGGCCCGGGCCACGGCGAAGCCGGGCCGGTCCGAGGCGGCGACGACCGCCTCGACCACGGCGGTGCGGGGACGCTCGTGGTCCGGCCCGGTCAGCGGCGTCGCGTGCGTCTCCACCACGGACGTGGTGCCCTCGCCGTCGGTGATGCGCATGACGACCGTGCGCGGCTCCGGCGCGGTGAACTCGGCCCGCACCGGGACCACGAGCCGCCCGGCCACCCGGAAGGAGACGTCGACGACGAAGGCGTCGTCCTCGTCCCCCTGCGGCTCACGCACCACCGAGAGGTCGACGAACGAGTACGGATGGAACCACGAGCCGTGCCACGGATCGAGCCGGTTGGCCACCACGTCCTGCGGTTCGCACCGCCCCACCGCCGTGAACACCGCGTCCACCCCGCGGCCCGCCACGGGCCGGGCGGGCACGACGGGCCGCTCACTGGGCTCCTCGCCGCCCACCTCGTCCAGCCGCACCCAGACGAGTACGCCGTCGTCGTGCACGGGGAACGGCCGCCAGCCGGCGGACGCGGAACCGTCCAGGGCGAGCCCGTGCCAGTGGCAGACCAGCGTGCCGCACACCACCCGGCTGTCGCGCAGCGGAGCACCCAGGTGCGGGCAGATGCCCGGACCGGCATGGGGCTCGCCGTCCTCCGACCGCCACAGCACGACCTCCACACCACCCACCGTCCGGCCGTAGGGCCGGTCGCCCGCGCGCACGTTCCGGGAGGCGCCGACCACGAACCAGTTGCCCGACGGGCGGGCGGACGCCCTCGTGAGCGCGTCGGCGATGAGCGCGGGACGTGCCTGGCGCCACGTCGGAGTCTGAGCCGCCCAGTGGGGACCGGAAGCACGCCGGCGCAAGGGTGGCGACCACCGCTTGCCGTTCCCTCGACCGCTCACCGCACCGAACCCGTCCGTTCGGCTGCCGACGCTCCCGCCGGTGCCACGCGGTCCTCCGTACGAGCACCCAGACGGGCACCGGCCACGCGCAGCACCCCGGCAGCGGCCGTTACCGCCCGACGCCGACGCGACACGACCGCCCGACGATGCAGCACGCTGTAATCCTGCTCGGCGATCGCGTCGAGAATCCCGCCGTAGAGGGTGAACGCGGCACGGATGCAGGGACGCACCCGCGGATCGAGCATGGTGATGCCCGGCTCCGCCGTCCGGTACACGCGCCGCGTCATGGCCTCCGCCGCCATGAGCGCGGCCCGGATGCGGCGGTCGCGGCGCCCGGTACGCCTGCTCCACTCCAGCAGGGGCCGGTCCACGCCGTGCGCGGCCAGCAGATCACCGGGCAGGTAGACCCGCCCGCGGTCGAGATCCTCGCCTACGTCGCGCAGGAAGTTGGTGAGCTGGAACGCCGCGCCGAGCGCCGCCGCGTGCGGCGCCGCCTCCTCCCGGGCCGTGACCGTGCCGAGGACCGGCAGCATCTGCAGGCCGATGACCGCCGCCGAACCGTGCACGTACCCCTTCAGATCGGCGAAGGTCGGGTAGTGGGTGACGGTCAGGTCCGCCCGCATCGAGGACAGGAAGTCGGCGAAGAGCGCGTGATCGATGCCGTACCGGTCGGCGGTGTCCGCGACGGCCCTGACCACGGGTTCGCGGCCCGCCCGGGTGAGCAGCCCGTCGGCCAGGTCGCTCTCCAGGCGCCGCAGCAGCCGGTCGCGTTCCTCGGGCGTGCGGTGCCGGTCGAGGTCGTCCACGATGTCGTCCGCCCAGCGGGCGAAGCCGTACAGGGCGTGCACGGCGGAGCGGCGTTCCAGTGGCAGCAGGCGGGTGGCCAGGAAGTAGGTCTTGCCGTGGCGGGCGTTGAGCCGGCGGCACCGGGTGTAGGCGGCGCGCAGCAGGGGGTCGGTGATCCCCGCCGCGTCCAGTTCACGACGGCTCATCGGTACCTGCCGGGACGGGGGCGGGAGACGTGGCGGGAACGGCCGGGGGCCGATGCGTTCGGGCGGGCCGGGAGCGGGTGCCGCCGGTGATGCGCGCGGCGGCGAGTTTGCCGCTGACCAGCACGGTCGGAACGCCGACACCCGGGGTGGTCCCGCAGCCCGCGAGCACCACGTTGTCCAGCCCCCGCACGAGGTTGCGCGGACGGAAGGGGCCGGTCTGGGCGAAGGTGTGGGAGACCGAGAAGGGGCTGCCCGCCGCATGGCCCTGCGCGTCCCAGTCCAGCGGCGTCACCAGGAGCTCCTCCTGGATACTGTCCGCGAACCCCTCCAGCCCCCGCTTTTCCAGTACGCCGACCAGGCTGTCGCGGTAGCGGGGGCCGAGGTCACGCCACGAGGCTGCCCGCGGACCGACGTGGGTGTTGGGACAGGGCGCCAGGACGTAGTGGAGGTGGCGCCCGGGCGGTGCCAGAGCCGGGTCGTGGGTGGTGGCGCGGGTGATCAGCAAGGAAGGGTCGCTCATCAGCTCTCCGGTACGGGTCAGCTCCTCGAAGGTGCGCTCCCACGCGGTGCCGAAGGAGATGGTGTGGTGGGCGAGGTGCGGCCAGGTGCGGTCGGTGCCCGCGTGCAGGATCACGGCGGACGGCGAGTGCCGCAGCCGTGCCGGACGCCGAGGTGCCCGCCCGAGCAGCCCGTAGGCGGCGGGCAGCTCACACGTCAGCACCACGGCGTCGCAGGCGATGCGCTCGCCGGAGGCCAGGCGGACGGCGCGCACCCGGCCCGCGGACCGCTCCAGCGTGTCCACGTCGGCCGTCCAGCGCAGATCGGCACCGGCGTCCGCCGCCGCGTCGGCCATGGCTCGGGGCAGTGCGTGCATGCCGCCCTTGGGAAACCAGACGCCGGCCACGGTGTCCATATAGGCGATCACCGCGTAAGCGGCGAGTGCGCGGGCGGGGGCCACCCCGGCGTACAGCGCCTGGAAGGAGAAGACGCGGCGCAGGCGCTCGTCGGACACGAAGCGGCCGATGCGGCGGTCCAGGCGCCCGAATCCCCCCAGCGCCGCCAACCGGGCCAGGTCCGGGTGCAGCAATTGGAGGGGGGAATCGAAGTTGGTGTCGATGAAACGGCGCATCTGCGCTTGGTACAGCCGTTCGAGCCACTGTCGCAGGTCGCGGTATCCGGCCGCCTGCGCCGGTCCGGCGAAACGGCGCACCTCGGCCTCCATCGCCTCGCCGCCGGTGTGCACGTCGAGTGAGGACCCGTCCGCGAAACAGGCCCGGTAGGCCGGATCCAGAGCCGTCAGCTCGACGCGGTGGTGAAGGCTGTCCCCGACGGCGGCGAACGCCTCGTCGGCCAGGTGCGGCATGGTCAGCACCGTGGGACCGGTGTCCATCTCGTAGCCGCCCCGCCGGACACGGCCGGCCCGGCCGCCGGGGCCGGCGTCCCGTTCGACGACGGTGACCCTGCGGCCCGCACCCAGCAGGTGCAGGGCGCAGGCCAGCCCGGACAGCCCGGCCCCGACCACGACGACGTGGTCGGTCGGCCCCGGTACCCGCTTCACGCGGCCTCCCCGTCACCACGCGGGACCGCCCCCGTCGCCCGCCCGACGAGTGCGGCGAACTCGTGCCGCACGGCCGGGGGCGCGCCGCAGCGGTCGAAGTGGGCGAGGCTCATGTCCGTCAGCCCCTCGATCTTCGCCTCCACCAGGTCCCGGGCACCGGTGCGCACCAGCGCGGACCGCACCTGCCGGACGGTCCGGTCGGACCTCGGGTCCGCGTCCGGAGCCAGCGCCGCGGCCGACATGTGGTCATCGAAGGCATCGGCGAGCCGGACGGCGACGGCGAGCAGGTAGGTGAGCTTGCGGGAGCGCAGGTCGTCGTCGGCCGGCTTCCCGGTCAGCGCGGGGTCGCCGAAGGCGCCCAGAAGGTCGTCACGCAGCTGGAAGGCCAGCCCGGCGCAGCGGCCGGCCGCCCGCAGCGCGTCCAGTGCGTCCTCGTCGGCTCCGGCCAGCACAGCTCCCAGCGCGAGGGGCCGCGCGACGGTGTACAGGGCACTTTTCAGGGTGGCGATGGCCAGCGCCTCGTCGACGCCGGAGGACCGGGCGGCCTGGGCGTGCAGGTCGCGGTACTGCCCGGCGACCATCTCGGTGCGCATCGCCCGCCACTCGCCGTGCAGGCGCGTGCCGTGCGGCGTACCGAGTGCCGTCTCCGTCAGCAGGTCGTCCGCCCAGGCGAGGGCCAGGTCACCGGTCAGGACGGCGGCCGAGGTGCCGAAGGACTCCGACGAGCCGTGCATGCCCGCTGCCCAGTGCCTGCGGGCCAGGTCGACGTGCAGGGCCGGTGCGCCGCGTCGCTGTACCGAGCCGTCCATCACGTCGTCGTGGACGAGAGCGCACGCCTGGAGCAGTTCGAGTGCGGCGCCCGTTCGCAGGACGGCCGTGGCGTCTCCCGAGCCGCCCACGGCGCGCCAGCCGCAGTGGGCGAACGCGGCACGCAGCCGCTTTCCACCCCGTGCGGTCAGCGCCGCGAGACGGTCGGCCAGCTCCCGGGCGAAGACGGGGTCGACGGAACGGGAATGACGCAGCCGCTCCTCCAGTACCTCCTTGAGGACGGTGCCGACGGCGTTCGCCGCGTCGGACGCGGTGAGGGCGTCGTCGACCCGTTCGGCAGGTCGGGCCACCATCGGCGGCAGTCCAGGCATGCGCAGCCCCTTCTCACTCTTCGTTGTCCGCACGCCACTGCTTCCACCGGGTGTCCTGTTGCGGATGCAGTGACTTCTGCCCGCTCCGTCGCCGGGTCCGGTCCGACTTCACCCCGTCGGCGCAACGGTGAGAGCGTCAAGGCGGTGTGTCACCCCGCGCACGCTCCTGTTCGCGTACCTCCGGAAGGTCGGGGAGCCGGTCCAACTGGCGTACGGGTCGGGCGACGCGCTGATTGCCGGCCAGCAGTTCCCGGTGCCGGTCGAGAAACGCCCAGTAGCCGGCCGTGTACGGGCACGCGCGCTCGCCGGTGCGGTCGCCGGGCCGGTAGACGCACGGGCCGCAGAGGTCGCTCATGCGGTTCACGTAGGCGCCTCCCGACGTGTAGGGCTTGGTGGTCATCCGGCCGCCGTCGGCGTACTGGGACATGCCGACGACGTTGGGGAGCATGACCCAGTCGTAGCCGTCCACGAAGCAGCGGTGGAACCAGTCCGTGACGGCGGCGGGGTCCCAGCCCCGCTGGAGCGCGTGACTGCCGAGCACCATCAGCCGGGGAATGTGGTGTGTCCACCCCGTGTCCCGAACCTGGGCCAAGACCGTACGCAGGCAGTTCGCCCGCACGGCGTCCGCGTCCAGGGCGCTCCACCAGTCCGGCAGCGGCGCGGTGTGCCGAAGCGCGTTGGAGCGTCGGTAGTCCTCGCCGAAGTACCAGTACACCTGCCAGACGTACTCGCGCCAGCCGGCGATCTGCCGCACGAAGCCCTCCACGCTGTTCAGCGGCGCCAGACCCTCGCGCCAGGCACGTTCCGCCCGTTCGACGCACTCGGCCGGGTCGAGCAGGCCGAGGTTCAGGGAGGACGAGAGGAGGCTGTGGCTCATGGTGGGGTCGGCGGCGAGCATGGCGTCCTCGTAGGGCCCGAACGTGGCGAGCCGGTGTTCGACGAAACGCCGCAGCGCCCGTCGTGCCTCAGCCCGGGTGGCGGGGAACAGGCGGGGACCGTCCCGTCCGACGAAGGAGACGTCCCCGTCGCGTTCCCAGCGGTCGAGGTCGTGGCGGACCTCTTCGTCGATGTCGTCCTCGCGCGGCCGGTACGGGCGGCCGACCTGGAGGGAGGCCGCCTCGCGGGGCGGGGGTTCCCGGTTGTCCTGATCGAGGTTCCACCGTCCTGCCGCGGGCTGCTCGCCGTCCATCAGCAGGTCGTGCCCGCGGCGCACCCAGCGGTAGAAGTCCTCCTGCCGCAGGCGCTTGCCGCCGCGGCCGTCGGCCCACGCCGCGAAGTCGGCCATCGGCACGAGGAAGCCGCGGGCGGGGCCCACCGTCACTCCGGGCAGGGTGCGGACCAGGCGCACGGCCGCGTGCGAGGTGGGGTGGTGGACGCCGACCGGACGCCCGCGCGCCGCCCGTTCCAGGCCCTGCCGGTAGGTGTCGGCACGCACGTACGTGACGCGGTCGCCCAGTTCGGCCGCGCGGTGGCGCATCGCGGACAGCACCAAGTGGGCCTTGGCCCGGTGGAATCGGCGCCGCCGGAAGACGGAGCGCGCCTCGATCATGAGCAACGGGGTTTCCGGTCCGGGTCCCCCTTCGCCCGGAGCGAGGAAGTGCGGACCCAGTTGGTCACCGAAGAGCCAGTGCATGACGCGCCCCCTCAGTCCCGGTCGCGGGCGTACCCCGCCGGTCGACGTACGGCGTCGTGGTCAGGCCACTCGCCGCCGGCAACCGTGTCCGGCGGTGCGTCCGTCCCTGGTGGTGGAAGACCCGCCGGCACACCTGGCGGACGAACGCCTCCACCCCGTCCGCCGCCTCGAGTGCGGCGGGCGGAGGCGGGTGATCGTGCGGACGCAGGTCCGAGGTGAGCAGGACGACCGCGACGGTCATGACGTCACTCCTGGCGCAAGTGGTGTGTGAGTGGTGCGTGGACGAAGGCTCAGTGCTTCACACTTCGCGGGCTGCCTCGACGCCGGATGCGCCGCGATCGGTCATCACTCCTGCGGGTGGTCGGGCCCTTGGCGGCGGCCTGACCGATGTTGCGCGCCATGCCGCCGAGGACATCGGCATGGAAGGGGGGACACGGACCACCAGGAGGCGTGGCCGAGCAGCCCACGCGGATGGAACAGAGCACGCTGCCGATCGCGGGTACGGTTTCCCGCGTCCCTCTCTGGTCCGGCCGGGGTGCGGGCCGGACATCGCACCCGGTGACCGGCCTCCAGCAACTCCGGCACGGGGCGTCGGCCGATGTACCCGCAGGCGCCGGTCACCGGACAGAGAAGTCGGTCCTGGTCCGGCTGTCCGTTCGGCGTCACGGCTCTTTCCTTCCGGTCCGTTCAGTTGCACCGTGCGGGGACGTCCGATCACGTGCTCCACGGCGTGACCGCGCCCGTCGCGGCGGGGTGGCCCGCGGCCGTGACCAGGAACCGGGATCCGCCCGGTTCCGCCGAGATCTCGATCAGGGCACCGCGCGACGGCACGGATGCGCACACGTCCGCCCGCAGCCCGATCACCTCGGCAGCCGTCCTCCCACTCTCCGGCAGAACCGCCTGCCGCCCCGTCTCCAGGACCGCCAACCGGGGCATGCGCGCCGGCCGGCCCCTTCGCACGCAAGGCCCGCGGCTGGTGCACGCCTCGGTACCGGCTTGGGGCCCTGTCGCCGGAGGTGGTGCATCCGAAGCGAGCGCATACGCGGAATCAACGGACATGAGGCTAAAAGACGAATTGCCCGTCGATCACCATCTGGCCACCGTCTACCGCTACGGCGCGGGCTTCTGCGGGCTGGTCCTGCTGGTCTTCGCATGTCTCGGCTTCGCCGACGCGCTGAGCCCGTTCGACACCGCGGGCGACACGATCGCCGGCATGACCACCAACGTCGCGCTCAGTGTGATCTCCGCCGTCGTCGGTCTCGCGCTGCTCGTCGGCGCGGCCATCGGCGGCAACTTCGCCTCGGTCCTCAACATGACGATCGGCGCGCTCTTCGTCCTGAGCGGGTTCTTCCACGTCTTCGTACTGGACCGTCGCGCCAACGTCCTCGACTTCGCGATGACGAACGTGATCTTCAGCTTCGTCGCGGGACTGGTCATCGCCACGTTCGGCATGTACGGCCGGGTGTCCAGCAAGCTGTCGCACGACAACCCCTACTGGCAGCGTCGCCATCCCGAGCAGGCGGCTCGGGAACGAGAGGCGGCCGCCGCCCGGCCGGACGCGGAACGGAGCGGGCGCGCTCTGCCCGCAGGACAGGGCCCCGAGGGTGAGAGGGCGCCACGATCACCCGCCCGGCGTCCTCCCAGGAACGGGATGCGCTGACGGCCCGTCCCTGGCCGGGGCCGAAGTGCCCGGAGCGGGCCGCAGAACGTGGCCGCGTTGACGCGCGTGATGCTCCCGCCAACGGTCGGTCAGCTGTCGGACCCGCCACCGGCGGCCCCGTACGACCGAAGGCCCACCACACTCCCGCCACCCAGGGAAACCCGCAGGTCGGACAGTAAAGTCCGGCTCGAGTGCTAGAGCCCTACCTCCCCGCCGCCCGGCCGCACCAGCCGGTCGCCGCCCGCCAGGATCGCCCCGGCCAGCACGTCCGCCGCCCGCTGGGCACCACCCCGTCGCCGGCCGTGCAGCAGAACGAAGTCCACGTCACCGAGATCCGGCAGCCCCGACCCGGGCGGCAGCGGCACCAGCCCCGGCGGGATCAGCCCCCGGCTGTGCGCCATCACCCCGAGCCCCGCGTGGGCGGCGGCGGTCAGCCCGCTGAGGCTGCCGCTCGTGCACGCCACCCGCCAGGAGCGCCCCGCCCGCTCCAGCACCTCCAGCGCACGGGCCCGGGTGATGCCCGGCGGCGGGTAGAGGACCAGGGGCACCGGGCGCTCCGGATCGATCCGCAGCCCCGGCGAGCCGATCCACACCAGCGCGTCCCGGCGCACCAGCTCCCCGTGCGTGTCCCCGCTCCGGCGCTTGGCCAGCACCAGATCCAGCCGGCCCGCCTCCAGCCGCCGGTGCAGCGTCCCCGACAGCTCCACCGTCAGCTCCAGGTCCACCTCGGGATGCTCATGGCGGAAGGAGCGGAGGATCTCCGGCAGCCGGGTCTGCACGAAATCCTCCGACGCGCCGAACCGCAGCCGTCCGCGAGGCCGGGTGCCGGCGAAGAAGGCGGCGGCCCGTTCGTGCGCCTCCAGGATCGTGCGCGCGAAGCCGAGCATCGCCTCGCCGTCCACGGTCAGCTCGACCCGGTGCGTGTCCCGGGCGAACAACTGCCGCCCGGACGCGTCCTCCAGCCGCCGCACATGCTGGCTGACCGTCGACTGCCGCACCCCCAGCCGGCGGGCGGCCGCGGTGAAGCTCAGCGTCTGGGCGACGGCGAGAAAGGTGCGCAACTGCCCCGGGTCATACATGCGCCCACATTATCGCGAACCGTGATGACAGTGAGCGCGGTGTACGGGATTCCCGATGCCGGGGTCCTTGAGCAGGATGGGAGACCACACACCCGACCGAGAGAACTCGTACACATGAGCCGCCGCATCCCGCTGTCCCCGCTCCGGATACCGGTCGACCCGTACATCCTGGCGCTGCTGGGCACCGTCGTCCTCGCGGCCCTCCTGCCCGCCTCCGGCACGGCGGCCGAGGTGGCCGGCGGCGCCTCCACGGGGGCGGTCGCCCTGCTGTTCTTCCTCTACGGCGCGCGGCTGTCCACCGCCGAGGCGCTGGACGGGCTCCGCCACTGGCGGCTCCACCTCACCGTGCTCGCCTGCACCTTCCTCGTCTTCCCGCTGCTCGGCCTGGCGAGCCGGGGGCTGGTGCCGTACGTGCTGACACCGCAGCTGCAGAGCGGATTCCTCTTCCTCTGCCTGGTCCCCTCGACGATCCAGTCCTCCATCGCCTTCACCTCGATCGCCCGGGGCAACGTGCCCGCCGCGATCTGCGCCGGCTCCTTCTCCTCGATCGCCGGGATCTTCCTCACCCCGCTGCTCGCGGCGGCGCTCCTCGGCAACAGCGGCGGCGGCTTCTCGGCCGACGCGCTGCTGCGGATCGGCGTGCAACTGCTGCTGCCGTTCGTCGCGGGACACCTGCTGCGCCGCCGGCTCGGCGGCTTCCTCGCCCGCCACAGGAAGGTTTTGGGCCTCGTCGACCGGGGATCGATCCTCCTGGTCGTCTACACGGCGTTCAGCGAGGGCATGGTCGCGGGCATCTGGCACCAGGTCACCCCGGCCCGGCTCGGCGCGCTGCTGGCCGCCGAGGCGGTGCTGCTCGCGCTGATGCTCGCGGTGAGCTGGTACGGGGCGAAACGGCTCGGCTTCGGGCGCGAGGACCGCGTCGCGATCCAGTTCGCCGGCTCCAAGAAGAGCCTCGCCTCCGGTCTGCCCATGGCCAGTGTGCTGTTCGGCGCGCAGGCGAGCCTCGCCGTCCTGCCCCTGATGCTCTTCCACCAGATGCAGCTCATGGTGTGCGCGGTGATCGCCAGGCGGCGCGCCCGGGACCCGCAGGGGCCGCCGGAGCGGGGCGCCGCCCCGGTGCGCGGGACCGCCGCCGTGGGCTGAGGCGCGGGTGCGGGGCGGGCGTGCTCAGCCGCGGGCGGCCGGTTCCTCCACGGCGATCCGGTGCTCGCCCGCGTACACGTTCATGGACGCGCCGCGCAGGAAGCCGACCAGGGTCAGACCGGCCTCGGCCGCCAGATCGACGGCCAGCGACGAGGGCGCCGAGACGGCCGCGAGCACCGGGATGCCCGCCATCACCGCCTTCTGCGCCAGCTCGAACGAGGCCCGGCCCGACACCAGCAGCACCGACCGGGACAGCGGCAGCCGGTCCTCCGTCAGGGCCCGGCCGACCAGCTTGTCCACCGCGTTGTGCCGGCCCACGTCCTCCCGGACGTCGACCAGCTCGCCCGCCTCGGTGAACAGCGCCGCCGCGTGCAGCCCGCCGGTCGTCTCGAACACCCGCTGCGCGGCCCGCAGCCGGTCGGGCAGCCCGGCCAGCAGCGCGGGCGTCACCCGCACCGGGGGAGCGTCGGCGACCGGATGCCGGGTCGTGGTGCGCACCGCGTCCAGGCTCGCCCGGCCGCAGAGCCCGCAGGAGGACGTCGTGTAGACGTTGCGCTCCAGGGTGATGTCGGGGACCGGGACGCCGGGCGCGAGCCGCACGTCCACCACGTTGTACGTGTTCACCCCGTCCTCCGTCGCCCCGGCGCAGTACACGATCGACCGGACCTCGGAGCCCGCGCCGATCACGCCCTCGCTCACCAGGAATCCGGCCGCCAGCGCGAAGTCGTCGCCGGGGGTGCGCATGGTGATGGCGAGCGGCCGGCCGTTCAGCCGGATCTCCAGGGGCTCCTCGGCCACCAGCGTGTCCGGACGGGTGGTGACCGCCCCGTCCCGGATGCGGAGGGTGCGGCGGCGCTCGGTGACCCGTCCCATGGCAGTCAGACCCGATTCTGTACGTGGCGGAGGCCCGCGCGGCCCGTGCGGCCGAGGTGACCTCGGCGTTCCCATTGTCCCGCACGACCGCCCGCGCGGTGCGGCAGGTGCGCGCGCCGCACGGGAGCGGCTGTTGCCAAGCCTCCAAGGCGCGGGCGCGAATCCTGTGGGATCACGTACCCCTGTACCGGACGGTAGCGACCAAGACTGGATGGTTCCTGCCGAATGGAGCGAGGGGAACCGCAAATATGACCGGCTCACGTGTCGTGGCGCTCGGCCACCATCAGCCCGCCAAGGTGCTCACCAACCACGATCTGGCGGCCATGGTCGACACCAGCGACGAGTGGATCACCAGCCGGGTAGGCATCAGGACCCGGCACCTCGGGGGTCCCGACGAGCCCGTCGACGAACTGGCCGCCCACGCCGCGGCCAAGGCGCTGGCCGCCGCGGGCCTCCAGCCGGCGGACATCGATCTGGTCCTGGTCGCCACCTCGACCGCCATCGACCGCTCCCCGAGCATGTCGGCCCGGGTCGCCGCCCGCCTCGGCATGACCGCGCCCGCCGTGATGGACATCAACGTGGTCTGCTCGGGCTTCACCCACGCCCTGGCCACCGCCGACCACACCCTGCGGGCCGGCGCCGCCACCCGCGCCCTGGTGATCGGCGCCGACAAGATGGGCGACATCGTCGACTGGACCGACCGCTCCACCTGCGTCCTGATGGGCGACGGGGCGGGGGCGGCCGTCGTCGTCGCCGACTCCGGGGCGCACGGCGGTCCGCCCGGCATCGGACCGGTGCTGTGGGGCTCGGTGCCGGGCATGGGCGACGCGGTCCGCATCGAGGGGACGCCGCCGCGCTTCGCGCAGGAGGGCCAGTCCGTCTACCGCTGGGCCACCACCCAGCTGCCGCCCATCGCCCGCCAGGTGTGCGAGAGGGCGGGGATCACTCCCGAGGAACTGGCCGCCGTCGTGCTCCACCAGGCCAATCTGCGGATCATCGAGCCCGTGGCCCGGAAGATCGGTGCCGTGAATGCCGTGATCGCCCGCGATGTGGTGGATTCCGGCAACACGTCCGCCGCCTCGATCCCCATGGCCCTGTCCAAGCTGGTCGAGCGCGGCGAGGTCGCGTCCGGCGCTCCGGTGCTGCTTTTCGGCTTCGGCGGGAACCTCAGCTACGCGGGACAGGTCATCCGCTGCCCCTGACGCGCGGGGGAGAGGGGGTGCCGCGCCGGCAGGGCGCGGCACCTTCTTTGTCTTCAGGGTGGAGAAAGTTGGGATGGATTCCTGCGCAACTTCTTCCCAGCCCCGGCAACCGCTGCTACGTTCCCCTCCAAAGCCCGACGGACAGGCCGATGTGGCGGGGAGAGGCGCGTGAGACGGATGACGGCACGACCCGCGAACGCCCATCAGGCGCGACTGCTGCGGCTGTTGCGCGACGGCGGGCCCAACTCCCGGGCACAGCTCGGGGACCAGGTCGACCTCTCCCGGTCCAAGCTCGCGGTCGAGGTGGACCGGCTCCTGGAGACCGGCCTGGTGGTGGCCGACGGACTCGCCGCATCCCGCGGCGGGCGACGCTCCCACAACATCCGGCTCGCCCCCCAACTGCGCTTCCTCGGCGTCGACATCGGCGCCACCTCCGTCGACGTGGCGGTCACCAACGCGGAGCTGGAGGTCCTGGGCCACCTCAACCACCCCATGGACGTACGCGAAGGACCCGTCGCCGTCTTCGAGCAGGTGCTGTCGATGGCGGCCAAGCTCCGGGCCTCCGGCCTCGCCGAGGGCTTCGACGGCGCGGGGATCGGCGTACCGGGACCGGTCCGCTTCCCCGAGGGCATCCCCGTCGCCCCGCCGATCATGCCCGGCTGGGACGGCTTCCCGGTCCGCGAGGCGCTCAGCCAGGAACTGGGCTGCCCCGTCATGGTCGACAACGACGTGAACCTGATGGCCATGGGGGAGCAGCACGCGGGCGTCGCCCGTTCCGCCGGCGACTTCCTCTGCGTCAAGATCGGCACCGGCATCGGCTGCGGCATCGTCGTCGGCGGTGAGGTCCACCGGGGCACGACGGGCAGCGCCGGCGACATCGGCCACATCCAGGTCGAACCCGAGGGCCGCTCCTGCGCCTGCGGCAACCGGGGCTGCCTGGAAGCACACTTCAGCGGCGCGGCCCTGGCCCGCGACGCCGAGGACGCGGCACGCACCGGCCGGTCCGCGGAACTCGCGGCCCGCCTGGAGGCGTCCGGACGGCTGACCGCCGCCGACGTCGCCGCCGCCGCGGCCGCCGGCGACCCGACCTCCCTCGACCTGATCCGCGAAGGCGGCAACCGGGTCGGCCAGGTCATCGCCGGCCTCGTCAGCTTCTTCAACCCCGGTCTGGTGGTGATCGGCGGCGGGGTGACCGGACTGGGCCACACGCTGCTGGCCAGCGTCCGGACCCAGGTCTACCGGCAGTCCCTGCCGCTGGCCACCGGCAACCTCCCGATCGTGCTGGGCGAGCTCGGACCCGCCGCCGGAGTCATCGGCGCGGCCAGGCTCATCAGCGACCACCTCTTCTCACCCGCCTGATCCGTTCCCCCCGCCCCCTCCCGCCCCACACCACCGCGCCCGGCCGCACCACCCGCCCGGTTCCTCCGCCGTACCCGCACGACACCTCCCGTACCCGCACGGCCCGTCACGCCCGCCCCGGGCGGCACCCCACCCGGGACCGCACCGCGCCCTGCCCGCTCACCGGCCCCTCCCTGCGTCCGGCACCACCCCGCAGAGGAGACCCCATCCGCCGAGGGGATTCGTCATGGCTCCAGAACCACCCCTGCTCACCATGTCCGGCATCACCAAGTCCTTCCCCGGCGTGCGCGCCCTCGACGGCGTGGACCTGGAGGTCCAGGCCGGCGAAGTCCACTGCCTCCTCGGCCAGAACGGCGCCGGCAAGTCCACCCTGATCAAGGTGCTCGCCGGGGCCCACCAGCCCGACGACGGCGAGATCACCTGGCGCGGCGCCCCCGCCGTGCTGAAGTCGCCCATCACCGCGATGCGGCTCGGCATCGCCACCATCTACCAGGAACTCGACCTGGTCGAAGGGCTGTCCGTCGCCGAGAACGTCTTCCTCGGCCACGAGCACACCAGCGCCGGATTCGTCGTCCGCACCCGCGAGGGCCGGCACGCGGCCGCCGCCCTGCTGAAACGGCTCGGCCACCCCGAGATCGACCCCGCCCGCCCGGTCGGCGAACTCCCCGCCGCCCAGCAGCAGATCGTCTCGATGGCCCGCGCCCTCTCCCACGACGTCCGGCTCATCGTGATGGACGAACCCTCCGCCGCCCTCGACCCCGACGAGGTCGACAACCTCTTCCGGATCGTCGACTCCCTCACCGCCGACGGCGTAGCCGTCGTCTACATCTCCCACCGCCTGGAGGAGATCCGCCGGATCGGCGACCGGGTCACCGTCCTCAAGGACGGCCGGGCCGTCGCGGTCGGCCTGCCCGCCGAGTCCACCCCGACCAAGGACATCGTGGCCCTGATGACCGGCCGCAACGTCGAGTACGTCTTCCCGCCGCGCCCCGCGCGCCCCGCCCCGGCCGAACGCCCCGCGCCCGTCCTCACCGTCGAAGGGCTCACCAGGAAGGGCGAGTTCGCCCCCGTCGACCTGGAACTGCGCCCCGGCGAGATCGTCGGCCTCGCCGGCCTCGTCGGCTCCGGGCGCTCCGAGATCCTGGAGACCGTCTACGGGGCCCGGCGGCCCTCCGCCGGCCGGGTCACCGTCGCGGGCCGCCCGCTGCGGCCGGGCAGCGTCCGCGCCGCCGTGGCCGCCGGGATCGGCCTCGCCCCCGAGGAACGCAAGGCCCAGGCCCTGCTGATGCTGGAGTCCGTCACCCGCAACGTCTCCGTGTCCACCCTGTCCCGCTTCTCCCGGGCGGGCTGGATCGACCGGCGGGCCGAGCGCGAGGCGGCCCGCGCCGCCACCCGGGAACTCTCCCTGCGCCCCGACAACCCCGACACCGCCGTCCGCACCCTCTCCGGCGGCAACCAGCAGAAGGCCGTCCTGGCCCGCTGGCTGCTGCGCGGCTGCCGGGTGCTGCTGCTCGACGAACCGACCCGCGGCGTGGACGTCGGCGCCCGCGCCGAGCTCTACGCCGTGATCCGCCGGCTGGCCGACGAAGGCCTCGCCGTTCTGCTCGTCTCCAGCGAAGTGCCCGAAGTCCTGGGCCTCGCCGACCGGGTGCTCGTCCTGCGGGAGGGCCGCGTCGTCCACGAGGCCGCCGCCGGGGACCTCGACGAGCACCGCGTACTCGACCTCGTGATGGAAGGGAGCCCGACGTCATGACGCAGCCCGTCTCATCGGCGCGGCACAGCGGGCCGGACAAGGGCGCAGCGCCCGTCCCGGCCCCCACGTCCCCGAAGAAGGACGGATCCGCGCGCACCCTCCGGCTGCGCGCGGACGTCCACAGCCTCTCCCTGCTCGGCGTCCTCGCCGTGCTCGTCCTGGTCGGCGGCATCACCGAGCCCGACGCCTTCCTGGACACCGGGAACCTCCAGCTCATCCTGACCCAGTCCTCCGTCATCGGCGTCGTCACCGTCGGCATGACCTTCGTCATCACCAGCGGCGGCATCGACCTGTCCGTCGGCGCCATGGTCGCGCTGGCCTCCGTCTGGGCGACGACGGTCGCCACCCAGGACTACGGCTTCGCGGGCATCCTGTTCACCGCCGTCCTGGTCGGCCTCGGCGCCGGTCTCGTCAACGGGGTGCTCATCGCGTACGGCCGGGTCGTCCCCTTCATCGCCACCCTGGCGATGCTCGCCTCGGCCCGCGGTCTGGCCCTCCAGATCACCGACGGCAAGACCCAGATCGTCACCGTGAAATCGGTCCTCGACCTGGGCCTGCCCGACGCCTACGTCCTCGGCGTCCCGCCACTGGTCCTGATGTTCGCCGCCGTCACCGTCGTCGGCTGGCTGGTGCTCAACCGCACCACCTTCGGCCGCCGCACGGTCGCCGTCGGCGGCAACGCCGAGGCCGCCCGGCTGGCCGGCATCGACGTCCGCCGCCAACGGCTCTACCTCTACCTGCTCTCCGGACTCTGCTGCGGCATCGCCGCGTTCATGCTGGTCATCCTGTCCGGCTCGGGCCAGAACACCAACGGCAACCTGTACGAACTCGACGCCATCGCCGCCGTGATCATCGGCGGCACCCTGCTCAGCGGCGGCCGGGGCACCATCGTCGGCTCCGTGCTCGGCGTCCTCGTCTTCACCACCATCACCAACATCTTCGCGCTCAACAATCTGCAGAGCGACGTCCAGCAGATCGCCAAGGGAGCGATCATCGTCGCCGCCGTCCTCGTCCAGGGCCGCACCTCGGCCCGCGCGGGGACCTGACGGCCCGGCTCCTCCCGCACCCGTTCGCACCCCCTCCCACGCCGCACTCCCGGATGAAGGGTTTGACAGCCATGCCAGAAACCAGCCGCAGACGACTTCTCTTCGGCTCCGCCGCCGTCTCCGCGGGCGCCCTGCTCACCGCCTGCACCAGCAACGACCCCAAGGAGAAGGACACCGCCGTCCAGAGCAACGCCCCGGCCGCCGACGACAAGCCCGGCAAGCCCGTCACCATCGGCTTCGCCGGCCCCCAGGCCGACCACGGCTGGCTCAACGCCATCAACGAGAACGCCAGGTCCCGGGCGAAGAAGTACTCCGAGGTGACCCTGGAGACAACCGAGGGCTCCAACGACACCGCCGCCCAGATCGGCCAGGTCAAGACGCTCATCAACAAGAAGGTCGACGTCCTGGTGATCCTGCCGGCCGACGGCAAGGCCCTCACCCAGGTCGGCCTGGAAGCCATGCGGGCCGGCATCCCCGTGATCAACCTGGACCGCGTCTTCGCCTCCCCGCAGGCCTACCGCTGCTGGGTCGGCGGCGACAACTACGGCATGGGGCTCAACGCCGGCACGTACATCGGGGAACAGCTCAAGGGCAAGGCGAACGCCAAGGTCGTCGAGCTGGCCGGCATCGACAACCTGGAACTGACCAAACAGCGCAGCCAGGGCTTCGCGGACGCGCTGAAGAACTACCCCAACATCAAGCTGGTGGCCCGTCAGGCCGCCGACTTCACCGTCGAGTCCGGCCAGGCCAAGATGGCCCAACTGCTGCAGGCGCAGAAGCAGTTCGACGCGCTGTGGAACCACGACGACGACCAGGGCGTGGGCGCGCTGCGCGCCATCCAGCAGGCCGGACGCGACGAGTTCCTGATGGTCGGCGGCGCCGGGGCCAAATCCGCCATGGACGCCATCAAGGCCGACAACAGCGTGCTCAAGGCCACCGTGCTCTACCCGCCGACCATGGCCGCCTCGGCCATCGACCTGGCCCGCGCGCTCGGCCAGGCCAAGGGGGTGGCCGGACTCGCCGAGATGGAGATCCCGACCAACCTCACCCTGTACTCCGCGGTCGTCACCAAGCAGAACATCGACCAGTACCTGCCCACGGGCTTCAACTAGACGGCCGACCGAGGGGGGTGAGCCCCCCCGGCCGCACCCACTGAACCACCGACGAGGAGGAAGCCCGGATGGCCCGTAGGGAAGACACAGAGCAGGAGTCGGCCGCGCCGCCGACGCACCGGCCGACGGCGAGCACACCCACGCTCGGCGTCGGCATGGTCGGATACGCGTTCATGGGAGCCGCCCACTCACAGGGGTGGCGCACCGCGGGCCACGTCTTCGAACTGCCCATGAGACCGGCGCTCGCCGCGATCTGCGGCCGCGACCGCACCGCCGTCCAGGCCGCGGCCGACCGGCACGGCTGGGCGGCGGCGGAGACCGACTGGCGCGCCCTGATCGCCAGGGACGACGTCCAGCTCGTGGACATCTGCACCCCGGGCGACAGCCACGCCGAGATCGCCATCGCGGCCCTGGAGGCCGGCAAGCACGTGCTGTGCGAGAAGCCGCTGGCCAACACGGTCGCGGAGGCGGAGGCCATGACCGAGGCGGCCCGGCGCGCCGCCGCCCGCGGCCAGGTCGCGATGTCCGGCTTCAACTACCGCAGGGTCCCCGCGACGGCCTACGCCCGCCGGCTCATCGCCTCGGGCCGGCTCGGCACCCTGCGCCACGTCCGGGCCACCTACCTCCAGGACTGGCTGGTCGACCCGGCCTCGCCGCTCACCTGGCGGCTGCGCAAGGACCGGGCCGGGTCCGGCGCGCTCGGCGACCTCGGCGCGCACATCGTGGACCTCGCCCAGTATCTGGCCGGCGAACCGCTGGTGGCCGTCTCGGCGCTGAGCGAGACCTTCGTCCGGGAACGGCCGCTGCTCGCCGGGCCCTCGGGCGGACTCGGCGGGGTGGCCGCCGAGGGGGAGTACGGGGCGGTGACGGTGGACGACGCCGCGCTGTTCACCGGCCGCCTCGCCTCCGGCGCGCTGGCCTCCTTCGAGGCGACCCGGATGGCGGCCGGCCGCAAGAACGCGCTGCGGCTGGAGATCAACGGGGAGCTGGGCTCGCTCGCCTTCGACCTGGAACGCCTCAACGAGCTGTCCTTCCACGACCACACCGAGCCCGCCACCACGGCCGGCTTCCGCCGCATCCTGGTCACCGAGCCCGAGCACCCCTATCTGGAGGCGTGGTGGCCGCCGGGGCACGCGCTGGGCTACGAGCACACCTTCATCCACCAGGCCCGCGACGTGGTGCGCACCATCGCCGAAGGCACCGCCCCCGTCCCGTCGTTCGCCGACGGGCTCCAGGTGCAGCGGGTGCTGGCGGCGGTCGAGGAGAGCGCCGCCAAGAACTCCGTCCTCACCCCCGTAGCGTCCTAGGAGGTTCCGCGCATGCCCCGTCCCTTCACCCTCTTCACCGGCCAGTGGGCCGACCTGCCGCTGGAGGAGGTCTGCCGCCACGCCCGCGACTTCGGCTACGACGGTCTCGAACTGGCTTGCTGGGGCGACCACTTCGAGGTCGACAAGGCCCTGGCCGACCCCGGCTACCTGGAGGGCCGCCACCAACTGCTCGACAAGTACGGCCTGAAGTGCTGGGCGGTCTCCAACCACCTGGTCGGCCAGGCCGTCTGCGACAGCCCCATCGACGAACGCCACCAGGGGATCCTGCCCGCCAGGATCTGGGGGGACGGGGAGCCGGAGGGGGTGCGCCGGCGCGCTGCCGAGGAGATCAAGAACACCGCGCGGGCGGCAGCCGCGTTCGGCGTGGACACCGTCATCGGCTTCACCGGCTCCTCGATCTGGCATCTGGTCGCCATGTTCCCGCCGGTCCCGCCGCACATGATCGAACGGGGCTACGAGGACTTCGCGGAGCGCTGGAACCCGATCCTCGACGTGTTCGACGCCGAGGGCGTGCGGTTCGCCCACGAGGTGCACCCCAGCGAGATCGCGTACGACTACTGGACCACGCACCGCGCCCTGGAGGCGGTGGACCACCGGCCCGCCTTCGGGCTGAACTTCGACCCCAGCCACTTCGTCTGGCAGGACCTGGACCCGGTGGGCTTCCTGTACGACTTCCGGGACCGGATCTACCACGTGGACTGCAAGGAGGCCCGCAAGCGCCTGGACGGGCGCAACGGGCGGCTGGGCTCGCACCTGCCCTGGGGCGATCCGCGCCGGGGCTGGGACTTCGTCTCGGCCGGGCACGGGGACGTGCCCTGGGAGGACGTCTTCCGGATGCTGCGGTCCATCGGCTACGACGGGCCGGTGTCCGTCGAGTGGGAGGACGCCGGGATGGACCGGCTGGCGGGGGCGCCGGAGGCGCTGGCCTCGCTGAAGAGGTTCGACTTCGACCCGCCGAGCGCGTCCTTCGACGCGGCCTTCGGCGGCAACGACTGACCGCTTCGGGCAACGACCGACCGCTTCCGGCTCCGACCGACGCTTCCTGATCCGACCGACCGCGTCGGGGGCACCGCCCCCGACGCCGCCCCCGGCCCGTTCCGGGGCCACCGCGCACGGCGGCACCGCACCGCGCCGCCGTGCCGGTCCGCCCTGCCCGCACCCTCCTTTGTCCTGGCCAGGGAAGAAGTTCGACAAGGCTCTGCACAAGGGCTTTCCGTCCCGGACGAACAGGTCTACCGTCCAAGACGTGTACATGAAGTAACTCTCCCGTCACCGGAGCCCCAGGGGCCCCGGTGACCTGCGCGGCAGTCCCCGCGCGGAACGGCACGGCAGCACCCGCCCGTACAACCGGCACCTTCCGGAGGACACACTCGTGCACAGATCCAGAACCGCGACCGGCTCCCGAGCCGGCAGCCGCATCCGGCTCCGCGTCCGCAAGTCCCTCGCGCTGTTCACCGGTGGCCTGCTCGCCGCCGCCACCCTCAGCCTGAGCGCCACCGTCTCCCCGGCGGCGGCCCACGAGGAGCCCGCCCCGGCACCGGCCGCCGAGGACTTCCAGCAGGTCACGCTCGCCAAGGGCGCGGCCGAGACCGGCGAACCGATGTCGCTGGCCGTGCTGCCCGACCGCAGCGTGCTGCACACCTCCCGCAGCGGCGAGCTGCGCATCACCGACAGCGCGGGCAACACCAGGATCTCCGGCGTCGTCCCCGTCTACTCCCACGACGAGGAGGGCCTCCAGGGCATCGGGGTCGACCCGCACTTCAGTGAGAACCGGGCGATCTACCTCTACTACGCGCCCCCGCTGGACACGCCCGCCGGCGACGCCCCGGAGACCGGCACCGCCGCCGACTTCGCGAAGTTCGACGGCGTCAACCGCCTCTCCCGCTTCGTCCTCAACGAGGACGGCACCCTGGACCTCGGCAGCGAGAAGAAGGTCCTCGACGTCAAGACGTCGCGCGGCATCTGCTGCCACGTCGGCGGTGACATCGACTTCGACGCCGACGGCAACCTGTACCTGTCGACCGGCGACGACTCCAACCCCTTCGCGTCGGACGGCTACACGCCGATCGACGAGCGCCCGGACCGCAACCCGGCGTTCGACGCCCGCCGCTCGGCCGGCAACACCAACGACCTGCGCGGCAAGATCCTCCGCATCAAGGTCGCCGAGGACGGCTCGTACACCATTCCGGAAGGCAACCTCTTCGCGCCGGGCACGGACAAGACCCGTCCCGAGATCTACGCGATGGGCTTCCGCAACCCGTTCCGCTTCTCCGTCGACAAGCCGACCGGCATCGTCTACGTCGGTGACTACGGCCCCGACGCCGGAGCGGCCGACCCCAAGCGCGGCCCGGCCGGGCAGGTCGAGTTCGCCCGGGTGACCAAGGCCGGGAACTTCGGCTGGCCGTTCTGCACCGGTGCCAACGACGCCTACATCGACTACGACTTCGCGACGAAGACCTCCGGCGCCGCCTTCGACTGCGCGGCCCCGAAGAACACCTCGCCGCACAACACCGGCCTCGTCGACCTGCCGCCCGCCCAGGAGGCGTGGATCCCGTACGACGGCGGCTCCGTCCCCGAGTTCGGGACCGGCTCCGAATCGCCCATGGGCGGACCGGTCTACCACTACGACCCGGACCTCGACTCGCCCGTGAAGTTCCCCGAGGCCTACGACGGCGACTTCTTCGCCGGTGAGTTCGGCCGCCGGTGGATCAAGCGCATCGAGCAGGACGCCGACGGGAAGGTCCAGTCGATCAACGACGTCCCGTGGTCGGGCACCCAGATCATGGACATGGCCTTCGGCCCGGACGGGGCGCTGTACGTCCTGGACTACGGCCTCTCCTGGTTCGGCGGCGACGAGAACTCAGCCCTGTACCGCATCGAGAACGCCACCGGGGGACGCTCCCCGATCGCCGAGGCCGCCGCGAACAAGACCTCGGGTACCGCGCCGCTCAAGGTGCGGTTCTCCTCGGCCGGCACCACGGACGCCGACGGCGACGCGCTCACGTACGCCTGGGACTTCGGCGACGGAGGCACCTCGACCGCCGCGAACCCCACGTACACGTACAAGAAGAACGGCACCTACACCGCGACCGTCACGGCGAAGGACCCCACCGGGCGGACCGGCTCGGCCAGCGTCCACGTCACCGTCGGCAACACGGCCCCGGTCGTCAAGCTGGAACTCCCGGGCGACGGCCAGCTGTTCACCTTCGGCGACGAGATCCCGTTCAAGGTCACCGTCACCGATCCCGAGGACGGCACCATCGACTGCTCCAAGGTCGAGGTCAGCTTCGTGCTCGGACACGACAGCCACGGCCACCCGATCACCTCGGCGCACGGCTGCACCGGCACCCTCACCACGAAGATGGACGGCGGCCACGACCCCAACGCCAACATCTTCGGCGTCATCAACGCCGCCTACACCGACAACGGCGGCGGCGGCCAGCCCGCGCTGAGCGGCCATGACCAGGCGCAGCTCCAGCCCCGCCACCGGCAGGCCGAGCACTTCTCCGACTCGTACGGCATCAAGACGTACGACAAGGCGAACGCCGAGGGCGGAAAGACGGTCGGTGACATCGACAACGACGACTGGATCTCCTTCAAGCCGTACATCCTCGGTGACTCCACCAAGCTCACCGCCCGGATCTCGTCCGGCGGCGCGGGAGGGTTCCTGGAGGTCCGCTCCGGCTCCGCGACCGGGAAGATCCTCGGCTCGGCGCCGGTCCCGGTGACGGGGAGCTGGGAGACGTTCCAGGACATCGACGTCCCGCTGCGCGGCGTTCCGAAGAAGGCCACCGAGCTCTTCCTGGTCTTCAAGGGCGGCGACGGAGCGCTCTTCGACATCGACTCCTTCGAGCTCTCGAACACTCCGCCGGACAAGACCGCCAAGCGCGTCCTGGTCTTCTCCAAGACCGCCGGCTTCCGCCACGACGCGATCCCCGAAGGCATCGCCGCACTGAAGGAGCTGGGCAAGGACAGCAACATCACGGTCGACGCCACCGAGGAGGCCGGCCAGTTCACCACGGCCAACCTGGCCCGCTACGACGCCGTCGTCTTCATGTCGACCACCGGTGACGTCCTCAACGCCGACCAGCAGAAGGCATTCGAGAACTACATCGCCGGCGGTGGCGGCTACATGGGCGTCCATGCCGCGGCCGACACCGAGTACGACTGGTCGTTCTACGGCGGACTCGTCGGCGCGTACTTCTCCGGCCACCCCGCCATCCAGCCCGTCACGGTCCGCGTCGAGGACCACAAGCACCCGGCCACCGCCCACCTGGGCGACTCCTGGCAGCGCACCGACGAGCTGTACAACTACCGCACCAACCCGCGCGACAAGGTGAAGGTCCTCGCCACCCTCGACGAGACCACCTACACCGGCGGCACCATGAAGGGCGACCACCCCATCACCTGGTGCCAGACCTACCAGGGCGGACGCTCCTTCTACACCGGTCTCGGCCACACCAAGGAGTCCTACGCCGAAGCCGACTTCCGGGGACTGCTCCTCGGCGGTCTGCGGTACGCGGCCGGCCAGGTCAAGGCCGACTGCAAGCCCGCCACCGGCTACCGTTCGATCTTCAACGGCGAGACCCTCGAAGGCTGGAAGCAGGCCGGACCCGGAAAGTTCGACGTCGTCGACGGTGAGCTGCGCTCCGAGGGCGGCATGGGCCTGCTGACCTACCAGGCCAAGGAACTGGGCGCCTACTCCCTGAAGCTCGACTGGAAGCTGGAGGGCGACTCCAACTCCGGCGTCTTCGTCGGCTTCCCGGAGTCGGACGACCCCTGGTCCGCGGTGAACAACGGCTACGAGGTGCAGATCGACGCCACCGACGCCGCCGACCGCACCACCGGCTCCGTCTACACCTTCAAGGCCGCGAACATCAAGGCCCGCGACCAGGTGCTCCGCCCGCCGGGCCAGTGGAACAGCTACGAGATCAAGGTCCAGGGCGAACGGCTCCAGATCTTCCTCAACGGGGTGAAGATCAACGACTTCACCAACACCGACCCGGCCCGCAGCCTCAGGAACGGCTACATCGGCCTCCAGAACCACGGGGCGAACGACCACGTGTCCTTCCGCGACATCCAGCTGAAGGAACTGCCCCAGGCGTAGGCCCGGACCGGGGGCGGGCGGAACGACCCGTCCCGCCCGCCCCCGGCCACCACCACCCCGGCCCCCTCCCGTACAGCGCCACCCCTCCGCCCAGCCAGGACCACCAGCCAGGGAGGCAGTCCCGTGTCAGCACACGCCGTTCGTACCGGAGTCTGGTTCATCGGAGCACGCGGCTCCGTCGCCACCACCGCCACGGCGGGATGCGCGGCGCTCGCGGCGGGCCTCCACCCGGCGGCCGGCATGGTCACCGAGACCGCCGCTTTCGCCGACAGCGGACTGCCGTCCCTGTCCACGCTCGTCTTCGGCGGACACGACACCCTCGACTGCCCGCTCCCCAAACGCGCCGAGGCGCTGGCCGAGGGCGGCGTCCTGCCGCACGGACTGCCCTCCGCCGTGCACGCCGAACTCGCCGCCGCCGACGCGGAGATCCGCCCCGGCGGCCCGCTGCCCGGCGACACCCGCACCGACGAGGAACTCATCGCGGCCTTCGCCGCCGACCTCACCGACTTCACCCGCCGGGGCGCACTCGCCCGCACCGTCGTCGTCAACGTCGCCTCCACCGAACCCGCCCCCGCCGCCGACGCCGCACGGCTCCCCGCCAGCTCCCTGTACGCCGCCGCCGCGCTCCGGGCCGGCTGCGCCTACGTCAACTTCACCCCCTCCACCGGACTGCACGCCCCCGCACTCCGGGACGCCGCCGCGACCGCAGGACTCCCGTACGCCGGACGGGACGGCAAGACCGGCCAGACCCTCCTGCGCTCGGTCCTCGCCCCGATGTTCGTCCAGCGCGCCCTGCCCGTCCGCGCCTGGTCCGGCACCAATCTGCTGGGCGGCGGCGACGGCGCGGCCCTCGCCGACCCCGCCGCGGCCGCCGCGAAGAACGCCGGCAAGGAACGCGTCCTCGCCGACACCCTCGGCGCCGCCCCCGAGGGCGAGGTCCACATCGACGACGTACCCGCCCTCGGCGACTGGAAGACCGCCTGGGACCACATCGCCTTCGACGGATTCCTCGGCGCCCGGATGGTCCTCCAGACGACCTGGCAGGGCTGCGACTCCGCCCTCGCCGCGCCCCTCGTCCTCGATCTGGCCCGGCTGCTCGCCCGCGCCCACGAGGCGGGGCTGAGCGGACCGCGCCCGGAGCTGGCTTTCTACTTCAAGGACCCGGACGGCGGGCCCGCCGCCCTCTCCGAGCAGTACCTCTCCCTCCTCGCCTTCGCCGAGCGGCTGAGGGACGAGCGATGACGGCAGCCGCCTGGGCGGAACTCCTCAGGATCTCCGCGCTCTTCACCGTGCCCGGCGACGCCCTCGCCGGCGCCGCCGCGGCCGGACTGCGCCCCTGCCGTGCCACGGCCCTGGCCGCGGGGGCCTCGCTCTGCCTGTACGAGGCCGGCATGGCGCTCAACGACTGGGCGGACCGCGACGAGGACGCCGTCGACCGGCCGCACCGGCCGATCCCCTCGGGCCGGATCACCCCGCGTGCCGCGCTCACCGCCGCAGGCGCCCTGACCGCCGCCGGACTCGCCCTCGCCGCCCGCGCCGGACGCCCCGCCCTCACCGTCGCCACCGGCCTCGCCGCCACCGTCTGGGCCTACGACCTCCGCCTCAAGCACACCCCCGCCGGCCCCGCCGCGATGGCCGCCGCCCGGGGCCTGGACCTGCTCCTCGGCGCGACGGCGACCGCGACGGCGCAGGGCCGGCGCGGAGCGGGAGCGGGACGGACGGCGCCCTTGGGCGACGGCCCCGCCCCGTCACGGAAGGGACGCGTCAGGGCCCCCGGGCCCGTGGCCCCCGCCCTGCCCACCACCCCGAGCGCGACGGCCCGGCCCGCCGCGTCCGGCACCCAGCCGCCGACGCAGGCCCCGGCCTCCGCCCTCCGCGCGCAGCCGACGACGAAGCTCCGGGCCACCGGTGGCCCGGCCTCCTTGTCCCTTCCCGCCCCCGCGTCCCTCCCGGCCTCCTTGTCCCTTCCCGCTCCGCGCTCCGTCCTCGCCGCCGCAGCGCTCCTCACCGCCCACACGTACGCCGTCACCGCCGTCTCCCGCCACGAGGCGCACGGCGGATCGACCACGGCCCCCCTCGCGGCCCTCGCGGCCGTCACCGCGCTCGGCGGGGCGGTGGCCGCCGGGCGGGGCGCGGCCGGCCCGGCCGCCGCGACTCCCGGAGGGCTGCTGCGCACCGCCCTGGCCGGGGCGTACCTCCGCACCGCTGCCCGGCCCCTCGCCCACGCCGCGCTCAACCCCTCGCCGGCGCTCACCCAGCGCGCGGTCGGCGGGGGCATCCGGGCGATGATCCCGCTCCAGGCCGCCCTGGCGGCCCGCGCCGGGGCCGCCCGAACGGGGCTCGCCGTCATGGGCCTCGTCCCGCTCGCCCGCGCCCTCTCCCGGAAGGTGAGCCCCACATGACCCTGCGCCTCGGCTACGGCACCAACGGGCTCACCGACCTCCGTCTGGACGACGCCCTCGCGCTCCTCGCCGACCTCGGCTACGACGGTGTCGGCCTCACCCTCGACCACATGCACCTGGACCCGATGGCCCCGGACCTCGCGGCCCGGACCCGCCGGGTCGCCGCCCGCCTCGGCGCGCTGGGGCTCGGTGTCACCGTGGAGACCGGGGCCCGCTACGTCCTCGACCCGCGCCGCAAGCACGGCCCCTCCCTGCTCGACCCCGACCCCGAGGCCCGCGCCGCCCGCACCGCGCTGCTCGTCCGGGCCGTGGACGTCGCCGTCGACCTCGGCGCCCACGCCGTGCACTGCTTCAGCGGGGTGATGCCGCCGGGCACCGACCCTGACACCGCCTGGCAGCGGCTGACCGGCGCGCTTGCCCCGGTCCTGGAGGCCGCCGCGCGCGCGGGCGTGCCGCTGGCCGTCGAACCGGAGCCCGGCCACCTCGTCGCCCGGATCGACGACTTCCACCGCCTGCGCGCCCTGTGCGGGAACCCGGACCCGCTCGGCCTCACCCTGGACATCGGCCACTGCCAGTGCCTGGAGACCGCGTCGCCCGCCGACTGCGTCCGCGCCGCCGCCCCCTGGCTGCGCCACGTCCAGATCGAGGACATGCGGTGCGGCGTGCACGAGCACCTGCCCTTCGGCGACGGGGAGATCGACTTCCCGCCGGTGCTCGACGCGCTCGACGCGCTCGGCACCGCCGGATACCTGGGGCTCACCGTCGTCGAGCTGCCCCGCCACTCCCACGCCGGACCCGAACTCGCCCGTACCAGCCTCGACTTCCTGAACACGCACCGGCCGGTCCCCGCGACCTCCGAAAGGAGTACGTCATGACCCCGGCCCCCGTCCTGCCCCCGCTCCTTCCCGCACTCCTGACCCGCGAGGAACTCGACGCCCTGCTCGGCGGAGCCGCCCGCGCCTGGCTCGACGAGGCACTGGCCGAGGCCGCCCACGCCGTCACCCGCCCGGACTCCGCCCCCACCGGCGGCTACGCCGTCCCCCCGTGGGAACTGCGGTACGCCGCCGCCGGCCGCCACTGCGGACGTGAGCACGGCGACTCCGTACGCGCGCTGCTGCTCACCGAGGCACGCGCCGGCCTGCCCACCCTGACCCGGCTCTACGAGCAGGGCACCGCCGCCGAACGCCGCGCCGTGCTGCGGACCCTGCCCGCGCTCGGGCTCGGGGACACCGCGCTCCCGCTGGTCGAGGACGCCCTGCGCACCAATGACACCACCCTCGTGGCCGCCGCCGTCGGACCGTACGCCGCCGCCCACCTGGCCCCGCACGCCTGGCGCCACGCCGTCCTGAAGTGCCTGTTCACCGGCGTCCCCCTCGACGCCGTCGACGCGCTGGACCGGCGCGCCCGCGACGACGCCGAACTCGCCCGGATGCTCCGGGACTTCGCCGCCGAACGCACCGCCGCCGGCCGCGCCGTCCCCGCCGACCTGCACCGCGCGCTGTCCCTCGCGGCCCCCACGGCCCCGTCCGCTCCCACGGCCCCCGCCGCCCCGACGCCCCCCACGCAGGAGTCCTGATGCGCATCTTCGACCCGCACATCCACATGACCTCCCGCACCACGGACGACTACCGGGCGATGTACGACGCCGGGGTCCGCGCCCTCGTCGAACCCTCCTTCTGGCTCGGCCAGCCCCGCACCTCGCCCGCCAGCTTCCTCGACTACTTCGACGCCCTGCTCGGCTGGGAGCCCTTCCGCGCCGCGCAGTACGGCATCGCCCACCACTGCACCCTCGCCCTCAACCCCAAGGAGGCGAACGACCCGCGCTGCACCCCCGTCCTCGACGCCCTGCCCCGCTACCTCGTCAAGGACTCCGTCGTCGCCGTCGGGGAGATCGGCTACGACTCCATGACCCCGGCCGAGGACACCGCGCTCGCCGCCCAGCTCCAACTGGCCGCCGACCACGGACTCCCGGCCCTCGTCCACACCCCGCACCGGGACAAGCTCGCCGGACTGCACCGCACCATCGACGTGGTACGCGAGTCCGCCCTGGCCCCCGAGCGCGTCCTGCTCGACCACCTCAACGAGACGACCGTCCAGGACGCCCTCGACAGCGGCTGCTGGGCCGGGTTCTCGATCTATCCCGACACCAAGATGGACGAGGACCGCATGGTCGCCGTCCTCCAGACGTACGGAACCGAGCGGATCCTCGTCAACTCGGCCGCCGACTGGGGGAGAAGCGACCCCCTCAAGACCCGCAGGGTGGCCGACGCGATGCTCGCCGCCGGCTTCACCGAGGACGACGTCGACCTCGTCCTGTGGCGCAACCCCGTCGCCTTCTACGGCCAGAGCGGCCGCCTCCACCTCGACATGCCCGCCCCCGAACCCCTCCACGAGGGCAACTCCATCCTGCGCGGCGGGGAGTGAGGCGATGCGCTTCCGGCACCCCGACGGCACCGTCCTCCACCTCGCGTACTGCACCAACGTCCACCCCGCCGAAACCCTCGACGGCGTCCGGGCGCAACTGCGCGACCACTGCGAACCCGTACGCAAACGGCTCGGCCGCGACCGCCTCGGCATCGGCCTCTGGCTCGCCCGCGACGCCGCCCGCGCCCTGACCGACGACCCCGCACGGCTGCGCGCCCTGCGGGCCGAACTCGACGCGCGCGGCTTGGAGGTCGTCACCCTCAACGGCTTCCCCTACGAGGGGTTCGGCGCCGAGGAGGTCAAGTACCGGGTCTACAAGCCGGACTGGACCGACCCGGAACGCCTCGCCCACACCACCGACCTCGCCCGGCTCCTCGCCGCCCTGCTCCCCGACGACGTCACCGAGGGCACCGTCTCCACCCTGCCGCTGGCCTGGCGCACCCCGTACACCGGCGACCCCGACGCCGCCCGCACCGCCCTGGCCGCCCTCACCACCCTCGGCGAACGGCTCGACGCCCTGGCCGACCTCACGGGCAAGTCCATCCGCATCGGCCTGGAACCCGAACCCGGCTGCACCGTCGAGACCACCGCCGGGGCCATCGCCCCCCTCACCGAGGTCGGCCACCCCCGCATCGGCGTCTGCGTCGACACGTGCCACCTCGCCACCTCCTTCGAGGACCCGGACACCGCGTTCGACGCCCTGGACGCGGCCGGCGTCCCCGTCGTCAAGACCCAGCTCTCCGCCGCCCTGCACGCCGAACACCCCCACCTCCCCGAGGTCCGCACCGCGCTGGCCGCCTTCGCCGAACCCCGCTTCCTCCACCAGACCCGCACCGCGACCGCCGCCGGACTGCGCGGCACCGACGACCTCGGCGAAGCCGTCGGGGGAGACGCGCTGCCCGACGGCTCCCCGTGGCGCGCCCACTTCCACGTCCCCCTGCACGCCCCGCCCGCACCCCCGCTCACCTCCACCCTGCCCGTCCTGCGCACCGCGCTCGCCCGGCTGGCCGGCGGCGCCCACCCGCGCACCCGGCACCTGGAGGTGGAGACGTACACCTGGCAGGCGCTCCCGGCCGAACTGCGCCCCCGCACCCGCGTCCAGCTCGCCGACGGCATCGCCGCCGAACTCACCCTCGCCCGCGACCTCCTGGTCGACCTCGGCCTCAAGGAACTGCCATGACCACCGCCGGCGCGACCCCCACGCCCACCCCGCTCCTCGTCCTCGACGTCGTCGGCCTCACCCCCCGGCTCCTGGACCACATGCCCCGCCTCAAGGCGCTCGGAGAGTCCGGCACCCACGCCCCGCTCGGCACCGTGCTCCCCGCCGTGACCTGCGCCGCCCAGTCCACCTTCCTCACCGGAACCACCCCCGCCGAGCACGGCATCGTCGCCAACGGCTGGTACTTCCGCGAACTCGGCGACGTCCTCCTGTGGCGCCAGCACAACGGACTCGTCTCCGGCGACAAGCTCTGGGACGCCGCCCGCCGCGCCCACCCCGGCTACACCGTCGCCAACATCTGCTGGTGGTACGCCATGGGCGCCGACACCGACATCACCGTCACCCCGCGCCCCGTCTACTACGCCGACGGCCGCAAGGAACCCGACTGCTACACCCGCCCGCCCGCCCTCCACGACGAACTCACCGACACACTCGGCACGTTCCCCCTCTTCCACTTCTGGGGACCCGGTGCCGACCTCGTCTCCTCGCAGTGGATCATCGACGCCACCCGGCACATCCTCGACACCCGCCACCCCGACCTGGCCCTGTGCTACGTCCCCCATCTCGACTACGACCTCCAGCGCTACGGCCCCGACGACCCGCGCGCCTTCGCCGCCGCCGCCGAACTGGACCGGGCCCTCGCCCCGCTCCTGGACGACGCCCGCCGCGAGGGCCGCACCGTCGTGGCGCTCTCCGAGTACGGCATCACCCGCGTCGACCGCCCCGTCGACATCAACCGGGCGCTGCGCCGCGCCGGCCTCCTGGAGGTCCACACCCAGGACGGCATGGAATACCTCGACCCGATGGCCTCCCGCGCCTTCGCCGTCGCCGACCACCAGCTCGCCCACGTCTACGTACGGCGCCCCGAGGACCTGGAAGCGGCCCGCGCCGCCCTGGCGGAGCTGCCGGGCATCGAACAGCTCCTGGACGACGAGGGGAAGAAGGCCCACGGCCTGGACCACCCCCGCTCCGGCGAACTCGTCGCCGTCGCCGCACCGGACGCCTGGTTCACGTACTACTACTGGCTCGACGACGCCCGCGCCCCCGACTTCGCGCAGCTCGTCGAGATCCACCGCAAACCCGGCTACGACCCCGTGGAACTCTTCATGGACCCCGAGGATCCCTACGTCCGGGTCAGGGCGGCCACCGCCGTCGCCCGCAAGAAGCTCGGGATGCGCTACCGCATGGCGGTCGTGCCGCTCGACCCGTCCCCCATCCGCGGCAGCCACGGCCGCCTGCCCACGAGCGACGACGAAGGTCCGCTCATCCTCTGCTCCACCCCCCACGCGTTCACCGGCCCGGTCCGGGCCACCGAAGTGAAGTCCCTGCTCCTCGCACTCGCCGGCCTCGCATGACCGGCCCGCGCAGTGGTTCCCGCACACCCTCGACAAGGAGACAGATCGTGACCGCGTACAACGAATCCGGTTCGGACGAAGCCCTGCGCCGCAGCCTCGGCATCAGCCGCCGGGGCTTCCTGAGCACCTGTACGGCCGTCGCGGCGGGCGCCGTCGCCGCGCCCGTCTTCGGTGCCGCGCCGGCCTTCGCCCAGCCCGCCCCCGACCGGGGCAACGGGAAGGGCCTGTCCCTGGTCCCGGCGGACAAGCGGGGCATCATCCTCTACACCGTGCGCGACGCCACCGGCCGCGACCCGCTCAGCACGGACCTGCCCTCCGGCTTCCGCGAGGTCTTCGCCGAACTCGCCCGCTACGGCTACCGGCAGGTCGAGTTCGCCGGATACGGCCAGCACGCCAACGCCCCCGGCGGCGGCAACCTCCAGACCGTCGAGGGAGCCAAGCTGCTGCGCTCCTGGCTCGACGAGTCGGGACTGCGGGCCCAGGGCAACCACGGCTTCATCCCCGGCTCCTGGCCGCTCACCACGGCCGACCTGGACGAGTTCAAGCGCCACCTGGAGATCGCGAACATCCTCGGCATGGACCACATGGGCACCGGCGGCGACCCCACCGGCAGCGCCTACCGGGCCGACTGGGACCTGGCCGCCGAGAAGTGGAACGTCCTCGGACGCATCGCCACCTCCGCCGGGATCAAGCTCTACACCCACAACCACGACGCCGCCTACGGCTTCCTGCTCGACGGCGGCCCGCTCGACGCCCAGGGCCGCCCCACCCGCAGCTCCGGCATCCGCAAGCTGGAGTACTTCCTCCAGCAGACCGACCCCAAGCACGTCTGGCTGGAGATGGACATCTACTGGGCGCACGTCGCCCAGTACAAGTTCCACACCTACACCGCCCACGACGGCTCCACCCGCGAGAACGTCTTCGACCCGGCCGCCCTGGTCCGCTCCCACACCAAGCGCTACCCGCTGTTCCACGCCAAGGACGGCGTCGTCAACACCACCAACGGCCAGGGCTACGACATGGTCCCGTTCGGCACCGGCGTCATCGACTACCGGACCTTCTTCCGCCGCGTCGGCGCGAAGAACTACCACAACCCGATGGTCGAGCAGGACAACGCGCCCAGCTCGTCCGACCCCGCCCAGTCCCTGACCCACGCCCGGATCGGCTACGACCACCTGGCGGCGCTGCGCAAGTAGCACCCGCTCCGGCGGTCCCGCAACCGGCTCCGGTGCGCCGCGCACGACGGGCCTCCCCGCACCCCGCGGAGAGGCCCGTCGGCGCACCCGGCCCGGGCGCCGCCGCTCAGCCGATGCCCTGCCGGTCCGGCAGCAGCGCGAACGCCCGCTCGGACTCGTCCGGCACCGTGCGCTCCACCGCCCGCACCAGCAGCGCGCGGTGCCGCAGCAGCGGGCCCTGCCGCTCGGGCCCGGCCAGCAGGGCCAGATCGTCGAAGGCCGCCAGCAGCCGCCGGGTGACCTGCGGACTGTCCGGGGCGCAGCGCCGGATCTCCTCGAAGCCGAGATCCACGAACCCCTCCCAGGTCGGCACCGGCTGCACCAGCCGCACCGCGCCGGCCCGGTCCCGGTGGTGGACGGTGCCCAGGGGGAGCGGCGCGAGCGCCGCGAGGAACTGCACGACGCGGTCCAGGCACTGCACGGCCGTCGTGGGATCGTTCACCGACGTCGACAGCGCGCGCAGCGCGATGTCGGACAACTGGCGCAGCCCGAACGCCGGATCCTGGTGCAGGGTGCGCTCGACCCCCACCGACACCGTGTACCGCAGCGCCCGCCGCCCCGGCGCGCTCCCGCCGTGCACCGCGAGCACCGGCGTGCCCGGCACGACGAAGTCCCCGAGCCGGGGGATCAGCCGCAGCACGGCCCCCTGCCGCCGCGCCGCCCGGACCAGCCGGACCACGTTCACGTCCCGCAGCACCCCGGCCCGCCCCTCGTACCGGATCACCCCGGTCTCCGCGGGCACGGCCTCCGGCTCCGGCCGGCCGACGGGCATCCGCCCCAGCGCCCGGAACGATTCCCGGGTGATCCGGTCGACGACCGGCCCGACCTGCATGAGCCGCAGGGTGGAGCTGACGTACGCGATGAAGAGCAGCAGGCTGAGCGCGACGAGCAGGGCGGTCAGCACACTCTGCAGGAACGGCACCGACACCACGCGGCGCGGATCGGCCGTGCTCTCGTACGAACTGAGCACCAGCAGCGAGAACACGAACGTCGCCAGGAACACCGACAGCGTGAGCTTGCTGATCCGGCTCCGTACGAAGATCCGCACCACCCGGGGCGTGAGCTGCCCGCTCGCCATCTGCACGGCCACCAGCGAGATGCTGAAGACCACACCGATGAACGTCATCATCGCCGAGCTGACCGTGACGACGATCGTCCTGGTGTCCTCGGCGATCGAGACCAGGTCCCTGATCTCCTCGTACGCCCCCTCGTCCTTCAGATACGCGATGATCCGCTCGTCCAGCGCCGACGCCGCCAGCCAGAGCGCGACGGCGCAGACCAGCGTCGCGGCCGGAGCGAACCAGAAGGTCTCGCGCAGATGCTCGCGCAGGGGCGACAGCGCCCGGGGTGGCCGGTGGCCGCGATCACTCATGCCCGCGAACGTAACCCGCCCGGCCCGCCCGCCGAAGCACCCGCCCGCACGGTGTGTACGCACTCCCTCACGCTCCGCCCACCCCGCCCGTCGGGCCCTTCCTTTCAGGGCGATGACCACCGGATATGCAGGTGAGAGGCACCCCAAACCCCTGGTATTGTTTTCTTTGTCGCCGCGGGAAACCGGGGCCGACCACCTGGTCCGGGTGGCGGAATGGCAGACGCGCTAGCTTGAGGTGCTAGTGCCCTTTATCGGGCGTGGGGGTTCAAGTCCCCCCTCGGACACCAGCAGAGACCCCACTTCACGTGGGGTTTTTCTGTTTCTCCGGCTGTGGCGTGACCAACCACGTGACCAACAGCCGGGCGAATCTCCTGGTCAGACCAGGGATGACAGCCCGAGTCGGCCCGCTCCGGAAGCGGCCAGCCGCCGCGCTCCGTCCTTACGTGAGTGCCCGTACCGGGCCATGGTGTAGCCCGGCGAGTGGTGCCGGACGTTGGCGGAGACCTCAACGGGGTTCTCCCCGGCCTCCAGGTCGTTCGTGACCTTGCTGTGCCGCCAGTCGTGGATGCGGAAGTCCTCGGGTAGGTGAAGCCGGGTGCGCAGGGTGCGCCACCGTGCCGACACCTTCTCGGGGTCCTGCGGTCCGCCCGCCTCACCCCGGTACAGCTTGAAGCCGTCCCGAGCGAACACCAGGTCATGGTCCGCCCATGCAGGGCCGAGCCGTTCCCGCTCCGTGTCCTGGCGTTCCCGCTGCCACTTCAGGACGTTCATCACGGACTGGTCCACGTAGATCCGCGCGTTGTCGTCGCCGTCCTTGGTGAGCTTGCGCAGACGGTAGGCGTTGCCCTCCTCGATCACCACCCAGTCCAGTTCGATGGACCCCTCATCCCAGTTCACTAGGGACCACTTCATGCCCAGTGCCTCACTGGGCCGCACGCCAGTAGCGGCGTACACAGTCCACAGAGGGGCGTCACGGAGGTAGTGGTGAGTCAGGCCGCCGTCACAGGCTCTGTTGCCGCAGGGCTCCCACGCGGAGGCCAGGAAGCGCGCCGTCTGTCCGTCGTCCAGGGGCGGGTACCTCTGTTCCTGTGCCCGGATCTGCCGGGCGGTGGGCGGGTGCGCGGTCGCTGCCGGGTTCGCGGGTATCAGCTTCGGCGCTGCCGCGCCGAGAGCGCCAGACAGGATGTTGTGGACGTGTCGGACAGTCTTCACCCCCAAGGGCTTGCCGTTGTTCGTCGGGCACGGCGCTGTCTCCAGCAGCCGGTAGAGGTCATCCAAGGTGTCGTCCGTGACCTCGCACAGTTTCACGCTGCCGATGTGCGGCTTGATGTGCAGGCGGATCTTCGTCTCGTACCCGGCCACGGTCGCCCCCTCCTTCCTGTGATTCGACAGCCACTTGTCCAGCCAGTCACCCAGCTTCATGTCCGACCGGGCGGCGACCTTGCCCGCTTCGTAGTCGGTCGTCCACTGCCGAAGCGCCTTCTCCGCCGCCGTCTTGTTCTTGAACTCCCGCCCTGTCCAAAAGAGATCCCGCTTCCCCGTCGCCTTGTTGAAGTGTTCAGGCGTACGGACACCCCACGTGCCTGCCCGCCCCTTGCGCGGGATGAGCACCGGAGTGCCTCCCATCCCGTTGCCACGCTTCGCCACCTACTGTCTCCCCCTCGTTCTACCGCAGCCACTACGGCTGCGGCACGCCTGCAACGTTGACCCCCTTCAGGGTCTCGATCGCTTTGTCTGTGAGTTGTCCGCCCGCCTTGCCTTCGACCTTGGTCAGGAAGCCACGCTGACGCGCCGCCCGGAGGTGACCCTTCAACGTGGCTTGCTTCGCGCCTGTCCACAGCTCCAGGTCCCGAGCGGGTGCGCGCCGTCCGGCGTTCACGAAGCGCACGTAGAGGGCTGAGACCACGGCGAGGTACTCGTCAGAGACCCCCTTGGGCAGGCTGGCCAGGTCACGCCGGAAGTTCTCGACCGCCTTTTTCCCGGCGTTCGCCAGCTCCGCCAGCGGGCCCAACTCTTCCGCGAAAGCAGTCGTGTCGATCTGGCGCAGAACCGTGCTGGTGATACCGCGCGCAACCTCCTGGGCGTCGCCTTCCTCGTGAGCTTCGATCCGGATTTCCTGCGGACCGCCCGAAGCGGAGTCGAGCGGAAGCCACAGGGTGACCTTCCATGCGCCGATGCGCTGCACCTGTTCGATGCCCGCACGGGGTGCGGGGCCGTCCTCGTGATCAACGGTGTTCGTCATGAGCGACACCGTACGGAACGCAACCACACCAGGCAAGTCCGGGTGTGACTCATCCGGCTTTGACTGACCCAGACTGATAGTGCAGGATGGGCAGCCCCTGAAGGGGACCCCCACCGCAGACAGAGGAGATCACCCGTTGGAGAACGCCCGACTGATGAGCGTCGCCGAACTGGCCGAGTACCTGGGCGTCACGCCCGCATGGGTCTACAACAACCACCGCCCACTCAACATCCCCGCCCGCAAGATCGGCGGACACCTCCGCTTCCGCCTTGTCGACGTGGACCGCTGGATCGATCGGGACTGCCTGGCCACTGGCTGACGCCACCCGCACGCCCGCCTCACGAAGGGGGGCACATGTCCCGCCGTCCGGCGGGGGTCACTGGCGCACCCGTGTGCGCCACACAGGAAGGAGCCGCAACCAGTGGCTATCAGCTTCGGCCATGACCGCCCATGGGGCGGGGTCTCTCGGCGCGAGTACCGGCGCATGGCGCAGAACCATGGACACCCGCTCTCCTACCGGGTGCACTTCGCTGCCATCGGATGGGCAGACCGGCAGGGGCACGCCGCGTTCGAGCCGGGCCGACTGGCCGCACTGCTCGGCAAAGAAGGCAAGCGACTGTCCGACCAGGGCACCCGCAACGCGGTAGCACGCGCCAAGGAGTTGCACCTCGTCTCGCCCCGTTCCGGCGCGGCCTGCCTGGTGCTACCGCCTCACCTGTTCCAGAAGGCCAAGGGTGCGCCGGTACCCTGCCGCGTCCACCAGGACAGGTGACCGCACACCACGCGTGTAGTCAGAGCACGTCTCGCGTGTGCTCATATCGCACCTGACCCGCGCGAATGTTCAAGTCCTCTCTTATCTATTTGGCTCCAGTGCAGTGCGGCCCCCCCGGGGCCGACAGAGGGGAGCCTCTTGTCTCAGCGGCGAACAGAAGCGGGGCGCGGCAGCGCCCACCGTGGCAGTGCACCGGCGAAGGAGTAGGCGGCGGTGGGCGGCTCCGCCGCCATAGTCGGAAGCCGCTTCACCAGTGCGGCCCGGAGGGCCGACAGAGGGAAGGCCCAGGAAGCTAGTACTCCAGTCTGACTTCGCGATCTTGCTGGTGGACCCGGCTGGAAACGGGTACGGCCACCGCGTGATCATCGGGGGTTGTGTGGACTCCTG
>NZ_JBSFHN010000034.1:74696-95521 GCF_053597115.1 Streptomyces sp. NPDC001515 | reverse complement strand
CCCACGGCCGCGACTCCCTCTTCCCCACGCACCAATCAACGAGCGATCAAGCTGACCGTCACACCATCAGACACTTCTGTTAGCGGCTCTAAGCGGCGCACAGATACAGCTTGCCCTCGCCGGTTGCGTGCTCGGTGATGTCCGTGAGCCACAGCTGGTTCGGACCGTCCGCGGTGAAGTCCCGCCGCACCAGGTTATCGTGGACCGGCGGCCCGGCCTTGGCGTCCTTCCCGCGCCCCCTGCGCTTACCGAAGGCACTTCACCAGCCGTTGTCCCCGGCAGATCCGCCAGGCGGTCCGCTCGGCCATCACCTCACCGGCGACGCATGCTTCGTCGAGAGGGAAGCGGTGGCCGAACTCAGGATCGTCGCGGTGCGCATCGGACAAGGCGTTGGCCCGGTTCGCCTCGGTCAAATCGGCGTCGGTGACCAGCCGGTCCAGCCACAGGTAGTAGGGCTGGCGGGCCAGCCCGAGTACCCTGCACGTCACCGCCACTGGCACCCGGCAAGAGGCAGCGGCGGCGGCCAGCTCGCGGACGAGCGGGCACACCATTTTGCCGGCAGGTTCGCCTGCGACAGATACGCCGCCGCCCTCCTGAGCACCTCGTTATCCTGCTTCAGCAGCCGGATCCGCTTCCGCGCCTCGCACGGTTCGGCCGACTCACCCGGTGCCGTTGCGGGCCTGGCGCCGTCGTCTGTGTCGGCGCAGCGCAGCTACTTCGACAGCGTGATCGGGTGGACACCGAAATCAGCGGCGATCTGTTCCCAAGGTGACGCCGGGCTCGCGGTTGCACGCGACCCGCACGACGTCCTCGCGGAACTCCTTGGGATACGGCTTGGGCACCGCGACATCCTTCCGGGCCGCCTCTCAGCAAGCCAGGTCAGGTATCACCCAACTCTGCAGCAGCCCCCTTCGAGGTCCCCAACTTTTCGCCCGAAACCTTAGCCAAGGACGCAGCCGAAGTCCCACTCTGCCAGCCCTTAGCAAGAAACCATGAAACGGAGATATGCTAAAAAGCAAAGCATTCAGGACTGCACCTTTGGAACTCCTCCCTTACGCCCAATGGAAAACGCGATACGGTAGACATCCGGCAGGTCGATCCGACCATCTTTGCGCCGCCGCATCACGCCGAGTGCAATCAACTCGTCGATCAGACGCAAATAGTCGTCTGGATACCGAGGGCCGGTTCGCACTTCCGCACCGTTACCCGAAGCGCTAGCCCGGTCCGACTCGCGCTGGAGTTGCACTGTCAGGTCAGCCTCATCCCAGCGTCCCAACAAAAGATTCTGGTCGATCGGAACCTGCTGGCCGTTCAAGGGGGCAATGGCGGTATGCACCCACGGCATGTCCTCTCGGATTTCGCCGACGCGTGTACGAGATGCGGATTGAACACCACGCCGGATACCCTCGTGATGAATAGCATATGGGTGAGCCGCATAATCGCTGCGCGTCTCATTTACCGCCATCCCCAGAGCATTTAGAAAACTGCGCGGACTAACCTGCTCGACCCCGTCCATGAGATGATTGGGCAACCAGGTGTATGTAATTCCCTTACGGAAATTTGCTCCCATGTAAGCGCCCGCCAGTCGCCCAAACATATCGGACTGAGTCCCTTGATCACCAAGCAACGCGGGAGGCAAGAGGTGTCGACCATGCGTATGCTCGGTCCAGCCTGTCTGCAATGCGCGGAAACGCCACGCACCCTCACTATCGTAGTTGCCAAGGTAATGGAAAAAGAGGCCGTAAAGGTTGGTAGTACTCCACTTCAAGCTGGCCGCATTGGCCGTCAGCTTCGAGGCGTCAGGGAAATGCAGCAGTGCACCGTCAAACATGTCAGGTCGAATGAAGATCTTGCAGCGAATGTTCCTCGTCCCCAGACGCATCTCTAGAGCAAGTTGCAAGATGCCAGCGACAAGGCGATCAGCTTGGCCGCGGTCTCGGTGCAGGTGCTCAAGCGCATCGAAAAGGACCAGATGCGTAGCCTTCTCGGCCAAGGCCTGATTATCGGCTTCGGCGATAGTCAGGTCTCGCTCTTCAGGATGCGTCCGAACCCACTCGATGCGTTCGTGCCACTGCATGGGCCTACGAATCTCGGGTTGACCGAGCGCCATGAGCAGGACTGCGTTCCACAAATCGTACGGTGCCACGCCGGCATCCAGCAGGCTCCGCAGCACGTTTGGACTCGGGTAGAGCTGGGGGGCGATTCTCGTGCCGTAACCAGGGTGAACCCTGAGGTGCCTGAGCCGCTCGATACGGTACTCCTCGGAAGCAACCTCTCGCAGTCGATCGTCCAGGAGCGTTCTATACCAGAACGTCTTCCCTACCCCCCGGCCGCCACGTACAACAGTTGTGTCCACGTGAAGTGCCAACCGATGACTGTCTGGCGTGAAAAGATTCGAGAGTGTGGGCTGTACCGTGTCCGCATCCTGCGCATCAGGGAGTGCCGCAGTCAGCAGGTCTCGGTACTCTTCGGCTCCAAGCGGGGTAGTCATCATGACACTTCCATCATAAGGCGAGTAGCGGTTTCCAGAAATGATTCGTAGGCAGTTTGAACAAACGAGCGATCATCCCAGCCAGATGTCGTAGCGACATCGAGACCGACGAGTTCCAAGGTAAACAAGATGGGAATTGGCGCGTGCGGCGCCGACTCATCCTCTGGGCTAGGATTGAAACCTGATGCATCATCACCGGAAAGGTCGTCGTAAAGAACAGAGAAGCAGGACCAGGCGTGGTCACGAAACGCTTCCAAATACTGACCCTTGGGGCGGTCCGGCGAATCTGGAACCATCGAGGCGATCATTCGCAACTTCTCTCGAATCGCAGGGGCCTGCCCCGAAGAGCGCCACGCTGCAAAAAGGTCCCGGTAACCCTCCCATGTCTGCCGGTTATCACTACCGAAGAGAAGCGCCAAGTCGCAGAGGCGTGAGAGGGTGACTGCCGCAATGTCGTGAATACCGGCCCGGCTGTCGATAATCACGACATCCGGGCGTCGACTCGCCCTAGCGACGGCCTCTTCGCATGCACTGACAGCAGCCTCCAGTCGATCTGCAAAATCAGAGAATCGTTCACTGGGCACGTCGGCGTAGACACGGTTGAGCTTCTCAACGTAGGTGTATTCGGTTCCAGGGACTCCCCTCCCACGGGCTGGTGCGACCCAGAGTTCACCGTTGCCCTTGACCTGCACATGAGTAGCCTGCGCCACGAGGTCCAAGCCCTCGTCGTTTTCCAAGGCCGACTCCACGAGTTGGTCGACAATGCCGTACTGAGGGAGCTGATCCTCTGCGACTAGCAACGGGCCCGAGCCAGGGGACTCCAGGTCCAAGTCGGCGACGAGTACACAATGCCCCAGGTCAGCGAGATGCTTGGCAAGCATGAAGGTAGCCGTGGATCGACCCACGCCGCCTTTGATCCCGAAGACGGCCGTGCGTGCTGTACGGACTCCGCCGGCTTCTGCCAGGGGAGTGCTTACCTTGGCCCAGTCCTCTCCTACAACAGTGTTCTCTAGAACATGAATCTGACCCTCCTCACGCCCTGGGGTGTAACCGACCAGCGGAGAGAGCCGCGACGAAGCAAACAGGGAATCAGGTTGGAAGAGGTCGGAGGCAAAGACGACGGGCCTGTCGGTCGCATACTTGCCGAGAGTAGTTACGAGCCGATCTCGCCAGCGCTCGGCCCCCCCAGCATCGATTGAGGTCGCGCGGTCGTCCACGAGCAGGGAGAACCTTCCCAGGATGTCCCTGACGAGTAGAACATCAACCCCTGCAGCAGCAGCCTCGCGGGCAGCAGCCTCCGCAAGCGGTCGAGCCTGGTCAAAGCGGACCGGATCGGTCTGGTAGGTCACGTGAGCACTCCCGTGATGAGCGCCTGCTGGTGCAGACTGAGAATCTGTTGCGCCGCTGCCCTGCGCTCGCGAACTACGGCCTCATCCGCAGCGGCCCCATCAAGGTAGCGATCTTCCACGGCCCAGGTATCAAAGGGCGCCGAGGCCGAGAGCACACCGGACAGTATGCTTCCGCCCCGGCCATGCAGGAGAAGCGCCACGTCGGTCCACAGGCCGGGAAGGTGACCGAAGTGGCGGGGCTTACCCGCCGCATCAGGAACCCAAGGTTTCGTACTGGGCGGCCTGCCCTGTTTGGTCGGATTCATTGACACCTGCGTGTACCGAAGGATCACACTCTTCAGAGCGCACTCCACCGCGAAGCCGAAGTGGTGGTCGGCATTGGGCAGTCGGCCGCCATCGTGGAGATAGACTGCATCATCATGGTGGCGCGTCGCAGCACGCGCAAAATGGTCTTCCGTCGAAGTCTGGGGCACGGCGAGATCCTAGTCCGGGTTGCGGAATGACAGACGCGCTAGCTTGAGGTGCTAGTGCCCTTTATCGGGCATGGGGGGCAAGCCCCCCTCGGACACCACATGAGATGCCGATCAGGAGCGATCCTGGTCGGTCTTTCGCGTTGTCCGGGCACAGTGCGCCCCCACCCTTGTTGAAACGGTTCATTCGCGGTTAGCGTCAGCTCCGAGACGGGTGATTCCTAACGAGGAGATCCATGAGTCGCACCGACACCACCGCACTGACCTGGTTCGAGGACCCGAGCCCCGGTTCGGGCGGGCTACCGCCCCGGGCCCGGTCCGCGGTGTCCGACGCCCGGCGGATGTCCCTGAACGGCACCTGGGCCTTCCGGCTCTCGCCCGGGGCCGGGAGCGAGGACGAGTCGTTCGCCGGGACCGGCTTCGACGCCTCTGACTGGGGAACGGTCGCCGTGCCCGGACACTGGGTGCTTCAGGGAGCCGGGGGCGCTCCCGCGTACACGAACGTGGTCTATCCCTTCCCCGTCGATCCGCCGCGGGTGCCGGACGAGAATCCGACGGGCGACCATCTGCGGACCTTCGAGCTGCCCGCCGACTGGCCCGAGGACGGGGAGGCGGTGCTGCGTTTCGAGGGGGTGGAGTCCTGTGCCCGGGTGTGGCTGAACGGGGAGCGGCTGGGCGACTTCAAGGGCTCCCGGCTGCCGCACGAGTTCGCCGTGGGGCCGCTGCTGCGGGCCGGGGAGAACGTCCTGGCCGTACGGGTGCACGCCTGGTCGTCGGGCAGTTATCTGGAGGACCAGGACCAGTGGTGGCTGCCGGGGATCTTCCGTGACGTGACCCTGGAGCACCGGCCGCCGGGCTCCGCGCGGGACTTCTTCGTGCACGCCGGCTACGACCACCGGGACGGGACGGGCACCCTGCGGGTGGAGTGCGAGGGGGCCGGGGGCCGGGTCCTCGTGCCTGAGCTGGGTCTCGACCTCGCCACCGGGGAGCCGGCGACGGTACCGGTCGAGCCGTGGACCGCCGAGACGCCCCGGCTGTACGACGCCGAGCTGGCGACGCCCGGCGAACGCGTCCCGCTGCGGATCGGGTTCCGCACGGTCGCCGTCGAGGACGGCCTGATCAAGGTCAACGGGCGGCGGCTGCTCTTCCGCGGGGTCAACCGGCACGAGTTCCACCCGGAGACCGGGCGCACCGTCGACGCGGCGACCATGCGCCGCGATCTGGTGCTGATGAAGCGGCACAACATCAACGCGGTCCGCACCAGCCACTACCCGCCGCACCCCGATTTCCTGGACCTCTGCGACGAGCTGGGCCTGTGGGTGATCGACGAGTGCGATCTGGAGACGCACGGCTTCGTCGACCTGGAGTGGCGCGGCAATCCGGTCGACGACGCGCGGTGGACCCCGGCGCTGCTGGACCGGGCCGCCCGGATGGTCGAGCGGGACAAGAACCACGCCTCGGTGATCATCTGGTCGCTGGGCAACGAGTGCGGCACCGGCGAGGGCCTGACCGCGATGGCCCGCTGGATCCGCGGCCGGGACCCCGAGCGACTGCTGCACTACGAGGGCGATCTGTCGTGCAAGGACGTCGACTTCTACTCCCGGATGTATCCGACGCACGCCGAGGTCGAGCTGATCGGCCGGCGCGCGGAGGAGCCGTGGCCGGACGCGGAGCTGGACGCGCGCAGGCGCGCGATGCCGTTCGTCATGTGCGAGTACGCGCACGCGATGGGCAACGGACCGGGCGGGCTCAGTGAGTACCAGCGGCTCTTCGAGCGGTACGAGCGCTGCCAGGGCGGCTTCGTCTGGGAGTGGATCGACCACGGCATCGCCCATCCCCGGCACGGTTTCGCCTACGGCGGGGACTTCGGCGAGGAGCTGCACGACGGGAACTTCGTCTGCGACGGGCTGCTCTTCCCCGACCGCACCCCCTCCCCCGGCCTCGTCGAGTACAAGAAGGTCGTCGAGCCGGTGCGGATCGCCCCGGGCCCCGGGGCGGGCGCGTTCACCGTGACCAACGGGTACGACTTCTCGGGAACCGGGCACCTGGAGTTCCTCTGGTCGCACGAGGTGGACGGGGTGCTCGTCGCCTCGGGCACCCTGGACGTCCCGGAGCTGGCCCCGGGCGACTCGGCCGAGGTGGTGCCCGGCGGCAGCGGCGGAGCGGACGGCGTGTGGACGGTGCGGGCGGTGCTCGCCGAGGACACCGCCTGGGCCGGGCGCGGGCACGTGGTGGCCTGGGGCCAGGCCGAACGCGGCGCCCCCGCCGCCCCCGCCCCGGCCGCCGGCGAACGCCCCGTGCGCTCCGGCGGGCGGATCACCCTGGGTCCGGGGGTCTTCGACGCGGCGACCGGGACCCCGGTCCGCATCGGGGACGTTCCCGTGGAGGGGCTGCGGCTGGATGTGTGGCGGGCGCCCACGGACAACGACAACGGCGCGGCGTGGCAGCCGGACGAGCGGTACGGGTTGCGCTGGCGGGAGTGGGGGCTGCACCGGATGCGGCACCGGACCGACGCGGTGGAGGCGGACGGGGACGCGCTGGTGGTGCGGACCCGGGTGGCTCCGGCCGGGCAGGACGTGGGGCTGCGGGCGGTGTACCGCTGGACCGCCGCCGGGAACCGGCTGGGGCTGACGGTGTCCGTGGTGCCGGAGGGCGACTGGCGGGTGCCGCTGCCCCGGCTGGGGATCGGCTTCGCGCTGCCCGCGGAGTGCGGTGAGGTGCGCTGGCTGGGCGGCGGTCCGGGCGAGGCGTATCCGGACACCCGGGCCGCCGCGCTGCTCGGGCGGTGGCACGCGGACGTGGACGCGCTCCAGACGCCGTACGTCCGGCCGCAGGAGAACGGGGCGCGGGCCGGTGTCCGGTGGGCCGAGCTGACGGACGGGGGCGGCCGGGGGCTGCGGGCCGAGGGCGTCACGCCCTTCTGGTTCACGGCACGGCGCTGGACGGACCGGGACCTGGACGCGGCGGAGCACCGGACGGACCTGGTGGCCGGGGACCGGGTCCATGTCCATCTGGACCACGCCCTCCAGGGCATCGGCTCGCAGTCGTGCGGTCCGGGTGTGCTCCCGGAGTACCGGCTCGACGCGGCGCCGGCGGAGTTCTCGTTCGTCTTCTCCGCGCCGCTCTAGCCCGCGCCACCGCCCCTTCCCGCACCGCCCCGGGCCGGTGCGGGAAGGGGCGGGACCCGGTCAGCGGAAGAGGTGGGCGGGCAGCAGGTGCTGGTCGCGCAGGGAGTCCCGGACCAGGGCGGCGAACTCGGTGGCCCCGGCCTCGGAGGTGTGGGTGTTGTCCCGCTTCTCGTCGGTGAGGTAGAGCGCCTTGGACGCCTCGGGACCCAGTTCCTCGACGCGCCGGCGGGTGAGCGCGGTGAGGTCGACGAGCGGCACGTCCTGTTCGGCGGCGAGCCGCCGGATCTGTGCGGGCAGGTCGACGCCGAGGCCGTTGACCAGCAGGGCGGTGCCGTTGTCGAGGGTGCCGTCGGCGTTGAACCAGCGGCGGACGACCGGGGTGACGAGCACCGGCCGGCCGCCCTCGGCGCGAATCCCCTCGACCAGGGTGGTGAGGTTGGCGCGGTAGGCGGCCTCGGTCGTCTGCTTGTCGTTGTGGGCGAGCTGGATCAGTACGGTGTCGCCGCGCCGGATGAGCGGGCGGACGGTGGCGAAGAGCCGGGGGTCGTCGAGGTAGGTCTGCGAACTCTCGCCGGAGTCGGCGTGGTTGGCGACGGAGAGGCCGGCCCGGAAGAACCGGGGCAGCTCCTGGCCCCAGCCGGTGTAGGGGGCGGTGGCCTGGTCGCAGACGGTCGAGTCGCCGATCAGGAGGAGCTGCGGGGCGCGCGGGGCGGGGGCCACGTGCAGACCGGACAGGAGGGGCGCCGGGCCGGAGAACACGAGGTCCAGCCCCGGGCTGCCGCTCGCGCCGGTGGGTTCGCCCTCCGGCTCGCGTACGTCGACGGTGAACGAGCGCACCACCGTGCGGCCCGCCGCGGTCGCCGTCTCGGGAAGCAGGGTGCGCCGGGCCTCGGCGGTCACCGTCGTCCGGCCCTCGGTGGCGCCGCCGAGGCGTGCGGTGACCCGGTAGGTGCCGGGGGCCACGTCGACATGGCAGACCACCGGGGCGCCGCCCGCGCAGCCGGCCGGAAGTCCGCTCGCGGCGGGGGCGGCGTCGTCGGCCGCGGCGGGGGTGGCGAGGGCGACCGCGGCGGCGAGAGCGGTCAGCAGGGCGGGTCCGGTTCTGCGGGCGGGGGTCATGCGGGGCTCCTTCGGGAGACGGGTGCGGGTGCGCGGAGCGGGCGCCGCAGGACGGCCCCTCCGCCCGCGCAAGCGCTTTCTACCCCACCCGCACCCGGATTGAATCCTTTCAGCATCAGGAGTTCCGCGCCGCTGTCCGACCCGGCGCTGTGGGAGGATTTCCGGCACCATGACAACCAGTGCGAGACCGTCCGGCGGACCCCGATGAGGGGCCGGGCGAAGCCCCCGGTCCCCCCGCTCCCGCAGCACCTGGGGGTCGACCCGGTCCGGGTGCGGCTCCCCGAGGACCCGGCGGGCGCCTGGGCCACGGTCGGGGACCATCTGCGGGAGCGCTTCGGGGGCGCGGTCGGCGCGGACCGGGTCGACGCGATGCTGGCCCGGGGCCGGTTCGTCGCGGTGGACGGGCCGGTGACGGGCGACGAGCCGTACGCGGCGGGCCGGTACCTCTGGTTCCACCGGGATTTCGCGCCGGAGGAGCCCGTGCCCTTCCCCCTCGCGGTCGTCCACCGGGACGCGCGTCTGGTCGTGGCGGACAAGCCGCACTTCCTGGCGACCACACCGCGCGGCAGCCACATCACGGAGACGGCGGTCGCCCGGCTCCGCCGTGAGCTGGGGCTCCCCGGCCTCCAGCCCGCCCACCGGCTGGACCGGCTGACGGCGGGGCTGGTGCTGTTCGTGGTGCGGGCCGGCGACCGGGGCGCGTACCAGACGCTGTTCCGGGACCGGCTGGTGCGCAAGGAGTACGAGGCGATCGCCCCGTACGATCCCCGGCTGGTCCTCCCCCGGACCGTGCGCAGCCGGATCGTGAAGGAGCGCGGGGTGATCACCGCCCGGGAGGAGCCGGGCGAGCCGAACAGCGAGAGCCGGATCGAGCTGCTGGAGCACCGGGGCGGCCTCGGGCGCTACCGGCTGCTGCCCGCCACCGGGCGGACGCATCAGTTGCGCGTCCACATGAACGCGCTGGGCCTGCCGCTGCTGCACGATCCGCTCTACCCGGCCGTCGTGCCCGAGGGCACGGCCGAGGACTTCGCGCGCCCGCTGCAACTGCTGGCGCGGGTGCTGGAGTTCACCGATCCGGTCACGGGAGAGCCGCGCCGCTTCGAGAGCGGGCTGCGGCTCTCCGCGTGGCCGGAGGGCTGAGGACCGTGGCGGGTCAGTGACCCCGGGCGATCCACTCGTCCAGGTGCGGGGCCTCCGCGCCGATCGTCGTGGAGTCGCCGTGCCCGGTGCGGACGGTGGTCTCCGGGGGCAGGGCGAGGAGGCGGTCCCGGATGGAGCCGATGATCGTCGGGAAGTCCGAGAAGGACCGGCCGGTGGCGCCGGGGCCGCCCTGGAAGAGGGTGTCCCCGGTGAAGACGGTGCCGAGCGCGGGGGCGTGGAGGCAGACCGCTCCGGGGGCGTGGCCGGGGGTGTGCAGGACGGTCAGCACGGTGCCGGCGACGGTGATCTCCTGGCCGTCGGCCAGGGTGCCGTCGGGCTCCCGGTCCGGGTAGGTCCGCTTCCACAGCGGCAGGTCGTCGGGGTGGAGCAGGACGGGCGCGCCGGTGGCGGCGGCGAGCGCCGGGGCGGCGTCGATGTGGTCGTTGTGCGCGTGGGTGCAGATGATGGCGCGCAGGGTGCGTCCGCCGAGCGCGGCCTCGATGGCGGCGGCGTCGTGGGCGGCGTCGATGACGACGGCCTCGGTGTCGTCCCCGACGATCCAGACGTTGTTGTCGACGTCCCACTCGCCGCCGTCGAGGGCGAAGGTGCCCGAGGTGACGAGGTGGTCGATGCGGGCGGCCATCAGAGGACCACCACCGAGCGCAGCACGTCGCCGTCGTGCATCCGGGCGAATGCCTGCTCGACGTCGCCGAGGCCGATGGTCTCGGTGACGAACGCGCCGAGGTCGATGCGGCCCTGCTGGTGGAGGTCGATCAGCATCGGGAAGTCGCGCGAGGGGAGGCAGTCGCCGTACCAGGAGGACTTGAGGGAGCCGCCGCGGCCGAAGACGTCCAGCAGCGGGAGTTCGAGCTTCATCTCCGGGGTGGGGACGCCGACCAGGACGACGGTGCCGGCGAGGTCGCGGGCGTAGAAGGCCTGTTCGTACGTCTCGGGGCGGCCGACCGCCTCGATGACGACATCGGCGCCGTGGCCGCCGGTGAGCGCGCGGACGGCCTCGACCGGGTCGGTGGCGCGGGAGTTGACGGTGTGCGTGGCGCCCATCGTCTTGGCGGTCTCCAGCTTGCGGTCGTCGATGTCGACCGCGATGATCTTCGCCGCTCCGGCCAGTCGGGCGCCGACGACCGCCGCGTCACCGACGCCGCCGCAGCCGATGACGGCGACCGAGTCGCCGCGGCCGACCTGGCCGGTGTTGATGGCGGCGCCGATGCCGGCCATGACGCCGCAGCCCAGCAGTCCCGCCACGGCCGGGGAGACCTCGGGGTCGACCTTGGTGCACTGGCCGGCGGCGACGAGGGTCTTCTCCGCGAAGGCGCCGATGCCGAGCGCCGGGGAGAGCTCCGTGCCGTCCAGGAGGGTCATCTTCTGCCGGGCGTTGTGGGTGTCGAAGCAGTACCAGGGGCGACCGCGCAGACAGGCGCGGCACTGGCCGCAGACGGCCCGCCAGTTCAGGACGACGAAGTCGCCGGGGGCGACGTCGGTGACGCCCTCGCCCACGGACTCCACGACGCCCGCGGCCTCGTGGCCGAGGAGGAAGGGGAACTCGTCGTTGATGCCGCCCTGCTTGTAGTGCAGATCGGTGTGGCAGACGCCGCAGGCCTGGATCTTCACCACGGCCTCGCCCGGTCCCGGGTCCGGGATGACGATCGTCTCGACGCGGACCGGCTCGTTCCTGCCCGGTGCGATGACCCCTTGTACGTGCTGCGGCATTCCCGTGGACTCCCTTTCCCGACATGTCCTGGGACCGACCCGGACCGGTTTCGTCCGCCGGATCGGTCTCGGACCACCGTACGCGCCCGGGGGCCGCGGGGACGTACCGCGGGGCGCTCGCCGCACGGCCGGGGCGCCGCCCGTCCGGGCCGGCGGGCCGGGGCGCGTCAGGGGGCCAGGACGTCCAGTTCGTGCAGGGCGCCCGTGGCGATCTCCTTGGTGAGGCGCTCGGCCGCGGCGGCGTCGCCCTCGCGCACGGCCTCGGCGAGGCGGACGTGCAGGGTGACGGCGGCGGGGTCGGGGTCCTCGAACATGACCTGGTGGTGGGTGCGCCCGGCCAGGACCTCGGCGACCACGTCGCCCAGGCGCGCGAACATCTCGTTGCCGGAGGCGTCCAGGACGATCCGGTGGAACGCGATGTCGTGCTCCAGATAGGCCTCCAGCTGCTGGCCGCGCGAGGTGGCGACCATGCCGAGCGCGCGCTCGGTCAGCTCGGCGCACTGGTGCGCGGTGGCGTTGCGGGCGGCGAGCGAGGCGGCGACGGGTTCGATCGCGGAGCGCAGCACGGTCAGCGAGCGCAGTTGCCGGGGCCGGTCGGCGCCGGCCAGGCGCCAGCGGATGACCTGCGGGTCGTAGACGTTCCACGCCTCGGTGGGGCGTACGGTCACGCCGACCCGGCGCCGGGACTCCACCAGGTGCATGGACTCCAGGACCCGGATCACCTCGCGCACGACCGTACGGGAGACGTCGAAGCGCTCCGCCAGCTCGTCGGTGCGCAGCACGCGGCCGGGCGGATGCTCCCCGGCCGCGATCTCCAGGCCCAGGGTGTCCAGCACATGTGTATGCAGCCCCTGGCCCTGTGTGGTCATGACCCCAGCGTACGGGGGTGGTTCCGGGCGGCCACCGCCGGAACAAAAAGTACGACGTTTATGTCACAGCATCTTGAATAAGTCGTACGTATAGGTTTCAGTAGCGCGACGGACCGATGTCGAGGACGACATCGAGGAAGACAGCGAGGCACCGACATGAGCACCCCCCACGTCGTCGTGGTGATGGGCGTCGCAGGAACCGGCAAGACCACGATCGGCCCCCTGCTCGCCGACGCCCTGGGCGTCCCCTACGCCGAGGGCGACGACTTCCATCCGCCGGCGAACATCGCCAAGATGTCGGCCGGCGTCCCGCTGGACGACGCGGACCGGTGGCCCTGGCTCGACGCGATCGGGCAGTGGGCCCACGGCCGGGCCGGGCTCGGCGGGGTGGTCAGCAGCTCCGCGCTCAAGCGGTCCTACCGCGACCGGCTGCGGGGCGAGGCCCCCGGTGCCGTCTTCCTGCATCTCACCGGCTCCCGCCCGCTGATCGCGGAGCGGATGGCCGGCCGCAAGGGCCATTTCATGCCGACCGCGCTCCTCGACTCGCAGTTCGCCACCCTCGAACCGCTCGCGGACGACGAGGCCGGTGTGGCCGTCGACGTCTCGGGCACCCCCGAGGACATCACCCGGCGAGCCGTCGACGCGCTGCGCCGGCTCCACAGTTAAGGATCATCACCGTGACCAGTCTCAGCGTCGAGACGCTGGCAGCGGACGCCGTCGAACCGATCACCTCGGCCGGCAACGCGCAGTTGGGCATCGCCGTGCTGGCGGGCATCGCCGTCATCGTCGTGCTCATCACCAAGTTCAAGATGCACGCGTTCCTCGCGCTCACCATCGGCTCGCTGGCCCTCGGCTCCTTCGCCGGGGCCGCGCCGGCGAAGACGATAGCGAGCTTCACCGCGGGCCTCGGCTCCACCGTCGCGGGCGTCGGCGTCCTCATCGCGCTCGGCGCGATCCTGGGCAAGCTGCTCGCCGACTCCGGCGGCGCGGACCAGATCGTCGACACGATCCTCGCCAAGGCGAGCGGGCGGGCCATGCCGTGGGCGATGGTCCTGATCGCCTCGATCATCGGCCTGCCGCTGTTCTTCGAGGTCGGCATCGTGCTGCTGATCCCCGTGGTGCTGCTCGTCGCCAAGCGCGGCAACTACTCCCTGATGCGGATCGGGATCCCGGCGCTCGCCGGCCTCTCCGTGATGCACGGCCTGATCCCCCCGCACCCCGGCCCGCTCGTCGCCATCGACGCGCTCGGCGCCAACCTGGGCGTCACCCTGGCCCTGGGCGTGCTGGTCGCCGTGCCGACCGTGATCATCGCGGGTCCGCTCTTCTCCCGGTACGCCGCCCGCTGGGTGGACATCAAGGCGCCCGAGCAGATGATCCCGCAGCGCCCCTCGGAGAACCTGGACCGCCGGCCGAGCTTCGGCGCCACCCTGGCGACGATCCTGCTGCCGGTCGTCCTGATGCTGGTCAAGGCGCTCGTGGACATCGTGGTGGACGATCCCGAGCAGGGTCTCCAGAAGGTCACCGACGTGATCGGCTCGCCGCTGATCGCGCTGCTCGCGGCGGTCGTCGTCGGGATGTTCACGCTGGGCCGGGCGGCCGGGTTCACCCGGGCGCGGCTCTCCACCACCGTGGAGAAGTCCCTCGCCCCGATCGCCGGCGTGCTGCTCATCGTCGGCGCGGGCGGCGGCTTCAAGCAGACCCTGATCGACGCCGGTGTGGGCCAGATGATCCTGGACTTCTCCAAGGACTGGTCGATCCCCGCGCTGCTGCTGGGCTGGCTGATCGCGGTCGCGATCCGGCTGGCCACGGGCTCGGCGACGGTGGCGACCATCTCGGCGGCCGGTCTGGTGGCCCCGCTGGCGGCCGACATGTCGACCTCGCACGCCGCGCTGCTGGTCCTCGCGGTGGGCGCGGGCTCGCTCTTCTTCAGCCATGTCAACGACGCCGGCTTCTGGCTGGTGAAGGAGTACTTCGGCATGGACGTCGGGCAGACGGTGAAGACCTGGTCGGTGATGGAGACGATCATCTCGGTGGTCTCGCTGGTCCTGGTCCTGCTGCTCTCGCTGATCCTCTAGCCGCGCTCGGCGCTCCGGCGCCAACCGCCTCTGGCACCCCCTCCGGCGGAGGGGGTGCCAGACTTGCGTCATGCCGCACCGCGAACCGCTCAAACCCTTCCTGCTCGCCTTCCCCGGCCCGCTGCGGGACCGGCTCGTCGCCGCCGTGCTCGACGGGCGCAAGGTCTCCACGACCGGGCTGCTCGCCGAGTACGAGCAGGAGCGCGAGGACCCCCCGCCGGTCGGCGAGCGGTCCGCCCTGATCGACTCCGGGGGGCGGGAGGTCGCCGTGGTCGAGGTGACCGAGGTGCGGATCGTGCGGCTCGGTGACGTCGACCTCCAGCACGCCGTGGACGAGGGCGAGGGCCACACCTCGGTCGCCGCGTGGCGCGAGGACCACGAGCGGTTCTGGCACAGCGAGGAGATGCGCGAGGCCCTCGGGGACCCGGAGTTCACGGTCGACGACGACACCCGGGTCGTGGCGGAACGGTTCCGGGTCGTGGAACGGCTCGCCACCGGCTGACCGGCGGCGGCGGGCGGGCCGTCCCGGCCCCGATCCGCTCACCCGGCCACCGGACCGGATCCGTCACGGGCCCCACCGGCCCACATCCCTACCGTCCGGCCGTCCCGCCCCGCCGCCACCGACCGCCTCAGCGCCCCGCCGTCCTGCCCGGCCGTTGCGCGGCCAGGCCCAGCCGGCGGCGGACGGCGAGGAGCAGGGGGTGGCGGGTGTGCATCTCGGCCGCGTGCCGGTCGAGTTCCTCGCTCAGGCGTTCGGTCCGCTTCTCGATGTCCAGCTCGTCCAGGATGCGGTCCACCTCAGCGAGCAGCGCCCCGTGCAGCTGCCATTTCCTGGGGTGCTCCTGCACGGCCGCCAGGAGCAGGTCGGCCACCCGGTCGCGGGTCGCGCGGCTGGTGCCGAGGGCCTCGGACAGCCGGGACTCGGCCTCGTCGGCGCTCGCCGCGAGCGGGGTGGTGATGAGCAGCGAGAAACTCTCCACGGCGTCGGCCAGCTGCCCGTACAGGTCGGTCAGACCGGCGGCCACCTCGGCGGGAAAGAGCGGTTCGCCCGCGCGGTCCTTGGCCAGGTCGGTCAGGCTCCTGGCCATCACCCGCTGGACCACCGCGCAGATCTCCAGGGTGTCGAGGCCGGTGCGCAGCACCACGCGGTTCAGCAGGCCCTGGCGCACCCGGGGGTTGAACACCAGGCTCTCCTCGGCCCGGCGCAGCGAGGCGTCCACGGCCACGATGTCGTGGTCGACGCGGCGGGCCCGGTGGAGCCGGTCGGCGGCCTGCTCGACGGTGACCCGGCCGCCCAGGTCGTGGCCGAGGTCGCGGAAGAGTTCGCCCATCCGCCGGGCCAGCCCGTCGATCGAGGCCCCCGCCGTCTGCACCCAGACCGGCGGGGCGAACAGCAGGTTGAACAGCAGCCCCACGCCCGCCCCGATCAGCGTCTCGTAGACGCGCTCCCACGCGGTGTCGGCGACCTGGGTGACGCCGAGGACCAGCATGGCGCTGATCGCCACCTCGGGGACGAACTCGTCGACCCGCACCAGCCGGCCGATGATCAGCGAGGTGAAGATCGTCAGCCCGAGGCTCCACCAGGACAGCCCGACGAGCGCGCTGAAGCCGCTGGCGATGAGCACGCCGACGATGACGGAGTTGACCCGCCGGATGCCGGTGGTCAGCGTGGCGTAGAGGGTGACCTGGACGACGAGGAGCGCGGTGAGCGGGGCGGTCAGGGGCGCGGGGTGGGAGAGCGTCGACGTCGCCACGACATAGGCGATGACCGCCGCGCCCGTGGAGCGCAGCGTCTGTGCGCCCACGGGTTCGGTGGTGCGCCGAACGAGGTTGACCACGGGCTCGGTGACTGCGGGCATGTCCTTTGGCATGCCCGGATCCGCCGCCGCCGCACGGTCGCGGACCCGAACCCCACCGGTACGGCCGTGTCCGGGGCCGCCGTCCCGGCGAAGGGCCTACGCGACCGCGGCCGCGGCGGCCCGCCCGGCCGTGCGGCCGGAGAAGATGCAGCCGCCGAGGAAGGTGCCCTCCAGGGAGCGGTAGCCGTGCACGCCGCCCCCGCCGAATCCGGCCGCCTCACCGGCCGCGTACACCCCGGCCAGCGGGGTGCCGTCCGCGGTCAGGACCCGGGAGGAGAGGTCCGTCTCCAGTCCGCCGAGCGATTTGCGGGTGAGGATGTTGAGCCGTACGGCGATCAGCGGCCCGGCCTTCGGGTCGAGGATGCGGTGCGGGGCGGCGGTGCGGATGAGCTTGTCGCCGAGGTAGCTGCGGGCGCCCCTGATCGCGGTGATCTGGAGGTCCTTGGTGAAGGGGTTGGCGATCTCCCGGTCGCGGGCGGTGATCTCGCGGCGCAGCGCGTCCTCGTCGATGAGCCCGTCCCCGGTGAGCGCGTTCATGCCCCGGACCAGTGCGCCGAGGTCCTTCTCGACGACGAAGTCCACGCCCTTGTCCATGAAGGCGCGCACCGGTCCCGGGACGTCGGCGCGGGCGCGGCCGATCACGTCGCGGATCGACTTGCCGGTCAGATCGGGGTTCTGCTCGGAGCCGGAGAGCGCGAACTCCTTGCCGATGATCCTCTGGTCCAGGACGAACCAGGTGTACTCGTGGCCGGTGCGCATGATGTGTTCGAGGGTGCCGAGCGTGTCGAAACCGGGGAAGAGCGGGACGGGCAGCCGCTTGCCGGTCGCGTCCAGCCAGAGGGACGACGGGCCGGGCAGGATGCGGATGGCGTGCTTGTCCCAGATGGGGTCCCAGTTCTCGATGCCCTCGGTGTAGTGCCACATCCGGTCGCGGTTGATGTGGTGGGCGCCGGCCTCCTCGGCGATGCCGAGCATCAGTCCGTCGACGTGGGCGGGGACGCCGGAGAGGAGCTTGGCGGGCGGGGTGCCGAGCCGGGCCGGCCACTGCGCGCGTACGAGGTCGTGGTTGCCGCCGATGCCGCCGGAGGTGACGATCACGGCCTGGGCGCGCAGCTCGAAGGTGCCGGCGGTCTCCCGGCTGCTCGCGGTCCCGCGCGGGGCGGCGCTCGGTTCCAGGATCTCGCCGGTCACGGTGTCGACGGTGCCCCCGGTGCGGGCGAGGCCGGTGACGCGGTGGCGGAAGCGGAAGGTGACGAGGCCCTTGGCGACGCCCTGGCGGACCCGGCGCTCGAAGGGGGCGACGACACCGGGGCCGGTGCCCCAGGTGATGTGGAAGCGGGGGACGGAGTTGCCGTGGCCGGTGGCGTCGTAGCCGCCGCGCTCGGCCCAGCCCACCACCGGGAACAGCCGCAGGCCCTGGGCGTGCAGCCAGGAACGTTTCTCCCCGGCCGCGAAGTCGACGTACGCCTCGGCCCACTTGCGCGGCCAGTGGTCCTCGTCGCGGTCGAAGCCGGCCGTGCCCAGCCAGTCCTGGAGGGCCAGTTCGCGGCTGTCCTTGATCCTCATGCGGCGCTGCTCGGGCGAGTCGACGAGGAAGAGACCGCCGAAGGACCAGTGGGCCTGGCCGCCGAGCGACTGCTCGGGCTCCTGGTCGAGCAGGATGACCGAGCGGCCCGCGTCGAGGAGTTCGGCGGTGGCGACGAGCCCCGCGAGTCCCGCCCCGATCACGATCACGTCAGCGTCGTACGCCATGGGTTCCGTCCTTGTCGGGGCGACCGGGCCGCGGTCCGGTGGGAGGGCGCGCGCCGCCCGTGACGGCCGGGCGCGACGTTACTGGTGAGTCAGATCTTCGGTACGCGCCGTCCCGGCGTCAACCGTCCGGTCGGCCGCGCCACGGTCGCACCCGGGCGCGCAGACGTTATCGTCGAAACACATCACACCCTCTTTCGGCCCGGCTCGGGGTGGAGAAGCATGTCGGTGCTGGTTCTGGTGCTCGCCGTGGGCGCCGCGTGCTGTCTGGGCTTCGGCTTCGTCCTCCAGCAGGCCGCCGCGCGCCGCGCGCCGCGGCGCGACTACCTCTCGCCCCGGCTGCTGCTGGACCTGATGCGGGTGCCGAGCTGGCTGGCCGGGATCGGTCTGATGGTCTGCGGGATGGTGCTGGGCGCCCTGGCGCTGGGCAAGGGCGAGGTCTCCGTCGTCGAGCCGCTGCTCGCCACCAATCTGCTCTTCGCGATGGCGCTGTCGCGTCACCGCACCGGCCAGCGGCTGGGCCGGCAGGGCTGGGCGGGGCTCTGGCTGCTGGCGGGCGGGGTCGCCGCCTTCCTGGTCGCGGGCGAGCCCCGGGGCGGGCAGGCGGTGTCGAGCCCGCTGCGGCACTGGCTGGTGATCGGGATCGTGGTGGGCCCGGCGCTGCTGCTGACCGCGTGCGCCAAACGCACCCGCTCGGGCGTCTCCCCCGCGCTCCTGGCCGTGGCGGCCGGGCTGCTGTACGGACTCCAGGACGCGCTGACCCGGGTGAGCGGGCAGCGGTTCTCGGACGGCGGCTGGACGGCCCTGGTCACCGGGTGGCAGCCGTACGCGGTGCTGGTGCTGGGCGTCACGGGGCTGATCCTGGTGCAGAGCGCCTTCGAGACGGGCCCTCTGCGGCTGTCGCTCCCGGCGCTGACGGCGGCTCAGCCGCTGGCCGGGATCGCCTGCGGGATCGGCTTCCTGGGCGACCGGGTGCGGACCGACGCCGGGGCGCTGGCCTGGCAGGCGGTCGGGCTGGCGGCGATCGTGGCCGGGATCGTGCTGCTGGGGCTGCATCCGGCGATGCCGGAGGGGCCGGTGGGCGGGCGGCGCGACCGCGATCTCCAGCCGCGCTGAGACCGGGCGGGGCGGAGCGACCGTCCGCTGTCTCGTGTCTCACACCGGCCTGCCCTGGTTATTAATAATGGCCAGCATTACGGTGGCGGTATGGCGAGAACGTCGGGACACGAGACCAGGGAGAAGCTGATCCGGGCGGCGGAGGAGGTCTTCGCCGCACAGGGCACGGACGGCGCGCAGTTGCGCGACATCGTGGCCCTGGCGGGTCAGAGCAACCCCTCGGCGGTGCAGTACCACTTCGGTTCCCGCGCCGGGCTGCTCGACGCCGTGATGGCGGGCCGTCAGGAGCGCACCGAACGGGTCGTGGCCCCCCTGCTGGACGCGCTGCCCGAGGACTGCGGCGTCCCCGGCCTGCTCACCGCGCTGGTGACGGCGGAGGCGAGCCTGCTCGCCGACGACCGGGGCCGGCGCTGTCTGCGGATCTCCGCCCAGCTGAGCCACGAAACCGGTCTGCGGACCGGCCGGCCGCATCCGGCGCTGGACGGCACCGCCTACGGGCGGCTGATCGAACGGATCGCCGGGGCCCTGGAGGAACTGCCCCGGCCGGTCCGGCTGGAGCGGCTGGACCTGGCGCTCACCCTGATCGGCGCGGCGCTGGCCGACCGGGCCCGGCAGGCGCTGGAGGGCACCCGGCCGCTGACCGGACGCGAGCTGTTCCTGGCCGATCTCGTCGCCACCACCACCGCGTTCCTGCACGCCCCGGCGCCCGGGACCGCGTGAACCACCCGCACCGCACGAAGGACATGGCATGACCGAGAAGCACAATCTCACCGACCGGACCGTCGTCATCACCGGGGCCGCCCGCGGCCTGGGCGCCGAGGCCGCGCGCCTCGCCGTGGCGGCCGGAGCCAACGTGGTGATCACGGACGTGCTCGACGAGGAGGGCGCGGCCACCGCCGCCGCGCTGGGCCCGAAGGCCCGCTTCGTCCACCACGACGTGACCTCCGAGGAGGACTGGAACCGCGTCGCCGCGTTCGCCCTCGACACCTTCGGCCGGATCGACGGCCTGGTGAACAACGCCGGGGTCTCGACCGGGCAGCCGCTGGAGACGGAGACCGTCGAGCACTTCCGCAAGGTCATCGACATCAATCTGACGGCCGTGTTCATCGGCATGAAGACGGTGATCCCGGTGATGAAGGAGAACGGCGGCGGCTCGATCGTCAACATCTCCTCGGCGGCCGGGCTGATGGGCCTGGCGCTGACCTCCAGCTACGGCGCGTCGAAGTGGGGCGTGCGCGGGCTGACCAAGGTCGGCGCGGTGGAGCTGGGCACGGCGAAGGTGCGGGTGAACTCCGTGCACCCGGGCATGGTGTACACCCCGATGACCTCGTCCGTGGGCATCCAGCAGGGCGACGGCAACTACCCCAACACCCCGATGGGCCGGGTCGGCGAGGCCGGCGAGATAGCCGAGGCCGTCGTCTTCCTGCTCTCCGACGCCGCCTCGTACGTCACCGGCGCCGAACTGGCCGTGGACGGCGGCTGGACCACCGGTCCGACCGTCAAGTACGTCATGGGGCAGTGACCGGCGGCGGTGTCCGCGGGCTGATGTTGGATGGGGGCATGAATCCCGACGGGGCGAGCGGCCCTTCCGACGAGATCCTGGACATCGTCGACGAGAACGACGTGGTCGTGGGGGCGGGGCCCCCCCGGGCAGGGGCGCCCCGGGGGCCGCCCCCCCCCCGCGGAGTGAGAAAAGGCCGCGGCGCCCCCCCCCCGCGCAAAAAGGGAGAAG
>NZ_JBSFHN010000034.1:0-74686 GCF_053597115.1 Streptomyces sp. NPDC001515 | reverse complement strand
GGGGGGGGGCGCCGCGGCCTTTTCTCACTCCGCGGGGGGGGGGCGGCCCCCGGGGGGGCCCCCCCCCACCGCTGTGTCTTCATCGAGGCCCGGGACGCCGACGGCCGGATCTTCGTGCACCGCAGAACGGCGACGAAGGCCGTGTTCCCCTCGCACTACGACATGTTCGTGGGCGGGGTCGTGGGGGCCGGCGAGCCCTACGACGAGGCGGCGCTGCGCGAGGCGGAGGAGGAGCTGGGCGTGTCCGGACTGCCCCGTCCCGAGCCGCTGTTCACGTTTCTCTACCGGGGCGGCGGCCACGTCTGGTGGTCGTCCGTCTACCAGGTGCGGTGCGCCCTGCCCGTCCGGCCGCAGGTGGAAGAGGTCGCCTGGCACACCTTCCTCACCGACGCGGAGCTGGAGGCGCGGGCCGCCGGCGGGGAGTGGACGTGGGTGCCCGACGGGCTGGAGGCGTACCGGCGGCTGCGCGCCTTCCGGGAGACTCCGTGACCGGGCCGGCCCGACCGGCGTCGATCCGGCCCGGAGTGTGCGACAAAGCGCCCGATAAGGTCCGTACGTGAACGAATTTGTGCAAGGTCTGCGACTGTGGTTCGCGCCGCAGCGCATCCGCGACGAGGGCGAGACCCCCGACTACCGCTTCTCGCTCGCCAATGAGCGGACGTTCCTCGCCTGGATCCGGACCGCGCTCGCGCTGATCGGCGGCGGTTTCGCGGTCGACCAGTTCCTGCCGGAGCTGGCCTGGGCGATCCGGGCGGGGCTGGCACTCGCGATGCTGGCGTCCGGGGTGCTGTGCGCGCTGCGCGCGGTCAACCACTGGGTGCGGTGCGAGCGGGCGATGCGGCGCGGGGAGGATCTGCCGGTCTCCCGGTTCCCGACGCTGCTGGGCATCGCGGTGGCGGTGGTCGCGGTGGCGATGGTGGTGGTGGTCCTCTTCGGCTGGGAGGGGCGGTGAGCACGGCGGAGCGCGATCCGGGGCTCCAGCCGGAGCGGACCCGGCTGGCCTGGCGGCGTACGACGCTGTCCTGCACGGTCGCCTCGGTGCTGGCCGGCAAGCAGGCGCTCCAGGGCGGGGGCGGGCCGGCCACGGTGATCGCGCTGTCGATGAGCGCGCTGGCGTGGCTGGGCTTTCTGCGGGTGGCCCACCGGCGGGTGCAGAGCATGGGGCGCCCGCACCCGCCGGCGCTGGGGGCGCGGGCCGCGCTGTCGGCCGCCGCGTGCACGGTCGCCCTGGCGGTGTTCGCCGTGGCGATGCTCTTCTGACGACGCGGTCGCGCGGGCACCGTCACCAGCGCGGGACGGCGGGCGTCTCCCAGTCCGGTACGCCCTTGCGCATCGCGGCGGCGTCGTCGCGCTCGCGCATCGTGCCGTCGTCGTCGAGCCAGCGGCGGTGCAGCGCGGCCAGGCGCTCCCGGTCGAGTTCCACGCCGAGGCCGGGGGCGTCGGAGACGGTGAGCCGGCCGTCGGTGAAGACATGGCGGGTGGTGAGGACGTCCTCGGTCTGCCAGGGGTAGTGGCTGTCGCAGGCGTAGTCGAGGTTCGGCACGGTGGCCGCGACCTGGGTCATGGCGGCCAGGCTGATGCCCAGGTGGGTGTTGGAGTGCATGGACAGTCCGACGCCGAAGGTGCGGCAGATCGCGGCCAGTTCGCGGGTGCGGTGGAGGCCGCCCCAGTAGTGGTGGTCGGAGAGGACGACCTGGACGGCGTCCCGGGCGAGGGCCTCGGGGAGTTCGGCGAGCGTGGTCACGCACATGTTGGTGGCGAGCGGGACATCGGTGCCGGCGGCGACCTCGGCCATGGCCGCCGTGCCGCTCGCCGGGTCCTCCAGATACTCCAGGACGTCCTTCAGCCGGTCGGCGACGTACAGCGAGGTCTCCACCGACCAGGCGCCGTTGGGGTCCAGGCGCAGCGGCTGTCCGGGGAAGGCGTCGGCGAGCGCGCGGACGGCGGCGATCTCCTCGTCGGGCGGGAAGACACCGCCCTTGAGCTTGAAGGAGGAGAAGCCGTGGTCGCGGGCGAAGCGGCGGGCCTGGGCGACGACCCCGGCGGGGTCGAGGGCGGCGCCCCAGTCGTCCCGTTCGCCGCCCTCCGGGTGCTCGGCCCAGCGGTAGAAGAGGTACGCGCTGTACTCGACGCTGTCGCGCACCTTGCCGCCGAGCAGCGCGTGCACCGGCAGGCCGAGGGTCTTGCCCAGCGCGTCCAGGCAGGCGACCTCGAACCCGGAGAGGACCGAGAGCCGCAGCTTGTCCGCGGTGCGCACCCCGCGCAGTCCGCCCGCGTCGACGCCCTCCTCGGTGGCGCGTGAATCACCGCACACCGCCTCGGCCAGGGCGAACAGCCCGTTCACATCGCTGACCGGGCGTCCCACCAGGGCCCTGGCCAGCGGTTCGGCCAGTTCGAGGTACGTGCCGTCGCCGTAGGTCTCCCCGACTCCCGTCACCCCGCCCCGGGTGACGATCTCCACGACGAGCCGCGGGGTGTACGGCTGGTGGACCCCCTGGGTGTTCAGCAGCGGGGGGTCGGCGATCAGGATCGGGGTCAGCCGGACGTCGTCGATCAGCCATGCGGTATTCATACGTGAACCATATTCAGGGATACGACTGAATACCAGAGCCCGACCGGGATGCGGACCGCACGCGGGGCGTTCGGTCCCCGGTGCGTACTGGACGACATACCGACTGGTCGGCATCATGAACTCCGACGTTCCACTCACGCCCGGAGGTACGCACGATGAGCCCAGTCCACCCGCCAGGTCTCGACCTCGACCGGTTGCGCGGACATCTCGACCGCGAGCTGCCCGGCCTGGTGAACGGACCGCTCGACGCCCGCGTCATCGAGGGGGGCCGCTCCAATCTGACGTACGTCGTCACGGACCCGGCGGGTTCCGGCCGCTGGGTCGTACGCCGCCCGCCGCTGGGCCATGTGCTGGCCACCGCCCACGACATGAAGCGCGAACACCGGGTGATCAGCGCCCTGCACCCGACGGCGGTCCCGGTGCCCGCCCCGGTGCTGCTCTGCGAGGACGACGGCGTGCTCGGGGCGCCCTTCTACGTCATGGAGTACGTGGAGGGCACCCCGTACCGCACCGCCGAGCAGCTCGCCCCGCTCGGCCCCGAGCGCACCCGCACCGCGGTCCTGGGCCTCGTCGACACCCTGGTCGATCTGCACGCCGTGGACCCCGGGGCGGTCGGTCTGGGCGACTTCGGGCGGCCCGAGGGCTTCCTCGACCGGCAGCTGCGCCGCTGGGGCAAGCAGCTGGACGCCTCCCGCAACCGCGAACTGCCGCACATCGACGAGCTGCACGCCGCGCTCGGCAAGCGGCTGCCCGCCTCCCCCGCCCCCACGGTCGTCCACGGCGACTACCGCCTGGACAACGTGCTGATCGGCGCGGACGACACGATCCGGGCGGTGCTCGACTGGGAGATGTCGACCCTCGGCGACCCGCTCACCGACCTCGGCCTGCTGGTGATGTACAGCTCCGACCTCGGTCTGGCCGAGTCGCCCGTGTCCACCACCAGCGGAGCGGCCGGCCACCCCGCGCCGGCCGAGCTGATCGAGCGCTACGCCGCCCGCTCCGGCCGGGACACCTCCGGCATCTCCTGGTACACGGCGTTCGCCTGGTTCAAGCTCGCCGTGATCCTGGAGGGCATCCACTACCGCTACACCCTCGGCCAGACGGTCGGCGGCGGTTTCGACCGCATCGGCGACCTCGTCCCCGTCTTCATCGAGCACGGCCTCACCACCCTCCAGGAAGGCTGACCCACCCCATGGACTTCGCATTCGACGCCCGTACCGAGGAGCTGCGCGGCCGGCTGCTCGCCTTCATGGACGAGCACGTCTACCCGGCCGAGCGCACCGCTGACGAGCAGCGCGCCGCTCTCTCCTCCCCGTGGGACACCCCGCAGGTGGTGGAGGACCTCAAGGCGGAGGCCCGTCGGCAGGGCCTGTGGAACCTCTTCCTGCCCGGCACCGAGCACGGCGCGGGTCTGACCAACCTCCAGTACGCCCCGCTGGCGGAGATCCTGGGCCGCTCGCCCCGGCTGGCGCCGACCGTGACGAACTGCGGGGCCCCGGACACCGGGAACATGGAGGTGCTGGCCGAGTTCGGCACGGACGAGCAGAAGAAGCGGTGGCTGGAGCCGCTGCTGAACGGGGAGATCCGCTCCGCGTTCGCGATGACGGAGCCGGAGGTCGCCTCCTCGGACGCGACCAACATCGAGACCCGGATCACCCGCGACGGCGACGACTACGTCATCAACGGCCGCAAGTGGTACATCTCCGGTGCGATGAACCCCGACTGCGCGATCTTCATCGTCATGGGCAAGACCGACCCGGACGGCGCGGACATCCGCCGTCAGCAGTCGCAGATCCTCGTCCCCCGCGACACCCCGGGCCTGACGGTGAAGCGGGCCATGCAGGTGTACGGCTACGAGGACCACTGGCACGGCGGCCACGCGGAGGTCGTCTTCGACGACGTGCGGGTGCCGGCGGCGAACCTGATCGGCGAGGAGGGCGGCGGCTTCGCCATCGCCCAGGCCCGGCTCGGTCCGGGCCGCATCCACCACTGCATGCGGCTCATCGGCATGGCCGAACGCGCCATCGAGCTGATGTGCCGGCGGGCCGTGGACCGTACGGCCTTCGGCAAGCCGCTCGCCCAGCAGGGCGTGGTGCAGAACTGGATCGCGGACGCCCGGGTGACGGTCGAGCAGCTGCGGCTGCTGGTCCTGAAGACCGCCTGGCTGATGGACACCGTCGGCAACCGGGGCGCCCACACCGAGATCCAGGCCATCAAGATCGCCACCCCGCGCGCGGTCGTCGCCATCCTCGACCAGGCCGTGCAGCTGCACGGTGCGGGCGGCGTCAGCCAGGACTTCCCCCTGGCCGAACTGTGGGCCTCGGCCCGCACCCTGCGCCTGGCCGACGGCCCGGACGAGGTGCACCAGCGGTCGCTGGCCCGGCGGGAGATCAAGCGGTATCTGTAGGCGGGGCGTCGACCGGCGGGCCGGTGAGCCAGGCCGGTCCGTGCGGCCGGCGGGTCTGGCAGGGCCTGCGGCCGGTGGGTCCGGCCGGTCCATGCGGCCAATGAGCCAGGCCGCGCCGTGCGGCCGGCGGGCGCCCGGGTGCGCCGGCCGCACGGTGTCGGTCACCCCGTCCCGATGCGGGCCAGGACGTCCGTGTAGCGGGAGCGGCGGTCCGGGCGGGCGTGGGCGGCGGCGTGGCGGAGGGCCGGGACGGCCCGGGCGCCGAGTCCGGTCAGGGAGTCGGCCGCGGTCTCGCGGACGCCGGGGTGGGGATGGCCGAGGAGTGCGGTCACGGCGGGGATCGCCGGTTCCCAGCCGGCCCGGCAGAGCGTGCGGACGGCCATGCGGACCACGTCGGGCCGGGGGTCGTCCAGCAGGAGCCCGGTGTGGCGCAGATACGCGTCCCGGCCGAGCATCGTGCGCGAGGTCCGGTGCGCCCGCAGCCGGACCCGGGGCCGGGGGTGGGTCAGCAGGCCGTCCAGGAGGGCGGCGAGACGCGGGTCCGGATCGGGCCCGGGACCGGTGTGGGCTCCGGCCAGATCGGTGAGCGCCCGGCAGATCTGGTCCGGGGTTCCGGTCTCGGCGAGATCCAGCAGCTCGTGGCGCGTCGGACGGTGTCCACGCGGCACGGGGGCGGTGGCGGTCCGGTCGGTGGCGTGGGCGGCCGGTACGCCCTCTCCGCGCGGCACGGGACCGGTGACCGTCCCGCCGGCCCCGTGGGCGGCCTGTTCGCGGTATCCGCCCGGCGCGGGGGCGGGCCGGGCGAGGGCGTGAGGGTGGGGGTGGGCGTCCGCCTCCGCAGCGTCCGGCCGTTCGGTGTCCGGGCCCCGCAGGAGCCCCGTCACCAGCCGCAGCCGGTCGGCGCGTTCGCCGTGGCCCTCGGCCCGCAGCCGGTCGCGGACGCGGAGCAGGGCCGGGGTACGCAGAAGCGGCCGGCCGTCGAGCAGGTCGAGGAAGCCCCAGGCCCCGGCGTCGAGCCGGGCCCGCAGGGCTTCGGCCAGGGCGTCGGCGGGGTGGGCGCGCAGGGCGTCGCCGAGGGCCCGCGCCTCGGCGGGCGGCGCGTCCCGCCACCACTCCAGGAGCAGCGGGAGCAGCCGTTCCCGCTGCTGGGGTGCGAGGCAGGCCGCGAGGGCGGCGACCCGGTCGCGCCGGATTCCCGCGCCCCTCAGCTCCGCCTCGTCCAGACCGGCGAGCGCGTCCGCGAGTCCGGCATCAGCGGGCAGGTCCACCGCGCCGCGCAGGTGCGCCCGGAGCACCGCCCGCCGCGCCTGCGGCTCGGGCCACCGCACCAGCGCGTCGGCGGCGGCCCGCCGGCGGTCGGGCTCCCCCGAGGCCAGCAGCGCGAGCAGCCTTTGCCGCTGGGCCGCCGAACGCGGCTGGTCCAGATCGCCGTCCCGTGCCCGCCGCACGTCCGGCCGGCGCGCGCGGGCCCGTTCGGCCAGCGTCCAGTCCGGGGCGTCGAGCGGCTGGAGCCGGAGCATCCCGTCGATGAGCGCGGCCCGTTCGCCGGGGGCGGCGTCCCGATGGGCGGCGATCAGTGCGGCGAGGCGCCGACGTGAAGAGGGCTCCTCGGCGGTGGTGCCGGGGGCCCGGTCGGAAGGCCGGGCGGGCCCGGGGTGCGGTGGGAGCGGAGGTACGTCCCCAGGCCCGGCCGCCGTGACGCCGAACGCCTCCGCCAGCACCGCGGCCTCGGCCCGCCAGGGGTCGGCGCCCAGCCCGGCCTCCGTGAGCGCCCGGTCCAGGTCGTCCCGGACCAGGACCGCGCCGAGGCGGCGCAGCAGGTTCAGTGTGGACCGGCCGGGCAGCGCGGGGACGGGGGCGAGCGCGCGGACGGCGGCGACGGCGGACGGCCGCTCGGTGGCGGGCAGCAGCGGGGCGGTCGCTTCGAGGACGCCGATCAGCGCGTGCCGGTCGGCGTCACGGGCGTCGGCGAGGGCGTCGAGCAGCAGGGGCACGGCCCGGACGAGCGCCGCCCGTCCGGCGGACCGGCCGCCGTCCCACGGACCGGCCGGTTCCCCGCTCCCCTCCCCCGTGTCGAACGGAAATCCGTCCGTGCACAGGGCCAGGACGAGGCGCAGGACCGGGTCCGGGCCGGGTCCGGACGGTGCCGCCGCGCGCTCGGAGGGCGTGGCCCGCGGCGTCCGGTGTGTGCTCGGGGCGCGCGTGCCGGCAGGGCGTCGCGGGCCGGGCGGGACACGGCCCTCCTGAGGGTGCCGTTCGGCGAGGAGGGCGAGCCAGTCCACGAGCGTGGGCCGCAGGCGCGCGGCCCGGGCCGGGGTGAGCGGACCGGCGCGTTCGGCGAGGCGGAGCGCGGCGACGGGGTCCCAGCCGGCGGTCAGCAGGGCGTCGATGGCCGCGTCCACGGCGTCGGGCGGCTCGGGGGCGGGCGGGAGGGGGATCGCGTGACGGGTCAGGGCCGGAGCCAGGTCGTCCGGCGTGCCGTCGAGGAGCGTGACCGTGCGCGAGGCGACCAGGGTGAGGAGGGGGAGGGCCACCGGGGAGTGCTGGGCGTCGAGGGCGAGGACCGCGCGGGCGGTGAGGACGCCGTCCAGGCCCTCCAGGACGCGCAGCCGGAGGGCCGTGTCGGTGCTGTGCTCGGCGGCGGCGAGCAGGGTGGCCGCGTAGGCGCCGCGGAGGACGGCGCGCAGGGCGGCGACGAGCGCGGCACGCAGTCCGGGGTTGGTGTCGCGGCCCAGCCGGTCGAGCAGCGCCGGCAGGGCGGCCGGAGCGGCCGTGCGGTCCGGGGCGTCCTCGTGGACGCGGCCCAGCACCTCCGCTGCGGTCTTCCTGATGTTCATGTTCGGGTGGCCGAGACAGGCGGCGACGGCGGCGGAGGCCCAGTGGGCGCGGGCGTGGCCCAGTGCGAGCAGGGCCTGCCGGACGGTCTGGACGTCGGGGGCCCGGGTCAGCGCGACGAGGGTCGCGGAGAGCGCCTGCGCGTCCCGGCCCGTGGCGTCCTGGCCGAGCAGGGCGACGACGTGCTTGCGGACGTGCCGGTCGCGGTGGCGCAGCAGGGGGTGGACCCGGGCGCGGGTGCCCGGCCAGGGGGCCCTGAGCAGCAGTTCGAGGAGGACCACCCGCGCGTCGTCGGAGAGTCCGGGCCGGTCCAGCAGGTCCAGCGCGGTGCTCGCGACGAGGGCGTGACCCGCCTGTACGGCGTCGGGGGCGTCGAGCAGGCAGACGGGCCGGATCGCGCCGCGCGCGTACAGCCGGCGGCCCAGCCCGGCGAGCGCGTCGAGGACGTCCTGCGGTACGGCGGGCTCCCCGGCCGGCCGGCCGTGCTCGGCGGCGCGCGGCGGTGCGTCCGGGCTCCACCCGGTGGCCGTCTCCTCGACGATCCGCAGCAGCAGTCCGGCGAGCGCGGGCAGGGTCCCCGCGTCGCCGTGGGCGGCCAGCCGGCGCAGCGCCGTCTGCGGTTCCTCCGCCGCCAGATGCGCGGTGAGCAGGGCCGTCTCCCGAGGGTCCGGTGCGCCGAGTCCGGCCGCGACGCGCGGCGGCAGCGCGTGCGGGTCGAGCCGGTCCAGCAGGGCGCGCCGCCGCTCCGGATCCTCGTCGAGCGCCCGCAGCAGGTCGACCGCGCGGGGGACGAAGGGCCGCAGATGCGGGGCCGTCTCGCCGGTCGCGGTGCCCAGCGCTTCGTGCAGGGCGCGTACGGTCCGGTCGCCGCCGATCGCCTCCAGGGCGTCCAGCGCGGCGGCGGGTGCCCGGGGCAGCACGGCGAGGACCGCCCGTTCGGCGTCCGGGGGCCGCAGGGCGCGGATCGCTTCCAGGAACGGCACCGGGTCGGGGGCCCCGGGCAGCAGCCCGACCACGGCCTTGCCGGCCGGCAGATCGGCGGACCCCTGACCGGCCAGCGCCACGAGGAGCGCGAGGCGGCGCGGCCACCCCGGGTCCCCGGCCGGGGCGTCCATGAGCACCCGCAGCGCCTCGTGGCGGACGGTGTGCAGCACCGTCGCCACCGCGTGCGGCGGGATCGTGTGATCGGCCAGCGCGAGCCCGACGACGGCGGGAACCGCCGCGCCGTCCGGGAAGTGCCCGCGCCGGTGCAGTCCCCGCAGACAGGTCACCGCGGGCCCGCCGAGCAGCAGCGGGTCATCGGCGGCGAGGTCCAGCAGCTCCGCGATGTCGCCCCGCCCCGCGACCTCCCCCAGCGCCTCCCCCGCCCGCCGGCGCAGCACCGGTGGACCGTCCGGGTCCGCGAGCACCCGGAACAGCAGGTCCCGGTGTCCGTGGCGCGCGGCGGCCCGCAGGGCGGCCCCGGCGACGGCGGGGTCGGTGTGTTCGCGGGGCGGGTGTGCGGTGCCCGGGGCCTCCCGCGCCCCGGGCAACAGGAACGGTTCGAGGACACCGGCCCGCAGCGGGGCCGTCGCGGCCCACGGCTCCGCCAGGGTGTCGAGCGCGCCCGCGACGACGGACGTGCCCTCCGCCGTGCCCAGGACCGGTTCCGGCGCGCCGAGGGCACCCGCGAGGGCCGGGCCGCCGCTGTTCGCCAGGAGCGCGAGCAGCGCCCGCCGTGCCTGGGACGGGGCGAGCAGCCCGGCGTACAGCCCCTGCCGGACCAGGCGGAGCGTCTCGGTACGAAGGACGGGGTCGCCGCTCTCCGCGAGGGCGTGGACGAGGCGGGCGGGGTGGTGGGCGGTGGTCGGGTCGATGCCGTGGACGGCCTGGTAGAGGGGCTCGCCCGGGGGTTCGTCCGCGAGGGTCGCGGGGTCGTGGAGCAGATCGGCGCGGAGCCACGCGATCCGCACACGGGCGGGGAGCGGGCCCGCCGTGCGCCAGGCGGGGCGGGGGCGGTCGCCCCGGTGGTGGCCGAGGCGGAGGTAGAGCCCGGCCAGGAGCAGATCCGCCTCCGGTATGCCCGTCGGCCCGTCCGGGAGAAGCGCGGCGAGGCGGTCGGCCTCGGCGTCGTCGGCCGGGGGGTGGGCGCGGAGGTGTGCGTCGAGCCGGATCAGAAAGCGGTGCCACGGTCCGGGGTCGCCGCCGACGGGTCGGTCCGGGGCGAGCGGGGGTTCGTCGGCCGGCGTGCGCATCGTCGGATGCTAGCCGGGCGGCGTCCGGGCCGACCAGCGCGTTTCGGACGCCGGTCCCGGCCCCGTACGGCCCGGTCCCTCAGCGGCCCCTGGGAGACTCAGTACCCGCCGGATCCCGCGTGGTCGGCCAGGGCCAGGTCGTGGGCGAAGGTGCGGACGCGCAGGAGGCACCGGGCGAGGAGCCGGACCGGTCTCGGGCGGTGGGGACTGTAGGCGACGGCCCAGAGGGCCGGCACGCGCGTCGTCGTGCGGAGATATGCCATGGATCCAGCGTCACCCCGTCCGCGCATTCGGTCCAACAGATGGAATCGCTGGCTGCGATCGCTACCGTAGATGGATGGAGATTCGCCAGCTCCGCCATTTCATGGCGGTGGTCACGCACGGCGGTTTCACGGCGGCCGCGCGTGCGGAACTGATCGTGCAGTCGGCGCTCAGCACCTCCGTACGCAATCTGGAACGGGAGCTGGGCGCCGAGCTGTTCGAGCGCACCGGGCGCCGGGTGGTGCTGACCGAGGCGGGCCGGGCGCTGCTTCCCTCGGCCCGGACGGTGCTGGCCGGGACGGAGGCGGCGCGGGACGCGGTCGCGGCGGTGTCGGGGCTGGCCACCGGGCGGGTGCGGATCGGCACGATCCAGACGCTGACCTGCGTGGACCTGGCCGCCGAACTCGCCGCGTACCACCGGCAGTGGCCCGGGGTGCAGATCTCGCTGCGCGAGGCGACGACACCGGAGCTGGTGGCGGGGGTGCGGGCCGGTGAGCTGGATCTCGCCTTCCTGGCCCCGGACAACGCCGGGCTGCCGGACGGGATCGAGGCGTTCGCGACCTGGCGGGAGGACCTGGTCCTGATCACGGCCCCGGGCCACCGGCTGGCCCACGCGGGCCGGACCCTGATCAGGGATCTGGCGGACGAGCCGTTCGTGGACTTCCGCGCGGGGACGGGTCTGGAGACGGCCGTGCGGCGGCTGGCCGCCCACTGCGGACTGGAGCGCCGGATCACCTGCGACGTCACCCAGATCCGGCTGCTGGTGGACCTGGTGCGGGCGGGCATCGGGGTGGCGATCGTGCCGCGCCGGATCGGTGAGGACGCGGGTCTGCCGTGCGTGCGCATCCGCCAGCCGGAACCGGGCCGCACGGTCCTCCTGGTGGGCCGCTCGCCCCGGCCCCGCAACCCGGCGGCCGAGGCCCTGCTGACCCGGCTGACCGGCACGGACCGCTGAAGGGCTGCCCGACTAGGGGCGCAGAGCGCGCAGCAGCAGGTCCGCGAGGTGGTCGGCGACCTGCTGCTGGGTGAGCGGGCCGTCCGGGCGGTACCAGGTGGAGAGGTGGTGGACCGAGCCGAAGTGGTAGTCCACGATCAGGTCGGCCGGGGTGGCCGTGGAGAACACCCCGCTGCGCTGCCCCTCCTCCACCAGCGCCCGGAACCGCTCGTGGTAGCGCCGCCGCTCCACCCGGACCTGCTTGTTCTTCTCCGGGCTCAGATGGTGCATGGAGCGGAAGAAGATCGAGGCGTCGTCGAGGTTCTCGATGGTGGTGACGACCACGTCGGCCGCGGCGTCGCGCAGCCGCTGCTCGACGGGCGCGTCGGCCTCGGCGAAGGCGTCGAGCCGCTCCTGCTGGAGGCGCAGCACGCGTGCGTACACCTCCTGGAGCAGGTCCTCCTTGGAGCCGAAGTAGTGGTACAGCGCCCCCTTGGTGACGCCGGCCGCCTCGACGATCTCCTGGACCGAGGTGCGGTCGTACCCCTGCTCGGCGAAGAGCCGGGTGGCGGCGGCCAGCAGCCGCTGGGGGACGGGGGTGCCGCCCCCGTCCGTCGCCTTGGCCATAGCCGCCACCTTCCTTCGTGCTTCCTTCGTGCGTCGCGCGTGTGCGCGTGCGTGCTAACGGGGTGAACGCAGTTCCCGCCTGAGGATCTTCCCACTCGCGGTCTTGGGAAGTTCCTCCAGGATCTCGACTTCGCGCGGGTACTTGTACGCGGCGAGCCGTTCCTTGCAGTACGCGCCGAGTTCGTCCGGGGCCGCGGTGGCGCCGGGCCGCAGGCTGACGTAGGCGCGGACGGTCTCGCCCCGGTACGGGTCGGGGACGCCGACGACGGCGGCCTCGCGCACGGCCGGGTGCGTGTAGAGGACGTCCTCCACCTCGCGCGGCCAGACCTTGAACCCGGAGGCGTTGATCATGTCCTTCTTGCGGTCCACGACGTAGAGCCAGCCCTCGCGGTCCATGAAGCCGATGTCGCCGGTGCGCAGCTCCCCTTCGGGGAAGGCGGCGGCGGTGGCCTCGGGCAGGCGCCAGTAGCCGGAGACGACCTGCGGGCCGCGCACCGCGATCTCGCCCTGTTCGCCGAAGGGCACGTCCGCGCCGTTCTCGTCGATGATCCGCACCACGGTGTCCGGGCCGGGCACCCCGACCGAGAGCGTGCCGGAGACCGGGTCGACGGGGGCCTCGCGCTCGGGCGGCACGGAGGCGCAGGGGGCGGTGCACTCGGTGAGTCCGTAGCCATTGCGGATGTACGGGCCGAAGCCCTCGCGGAACTTCTCCACGAGCGCGGGCGGCAGCGGCGCGCCGCCGGAGGAGATCACCCGGAACGAGGAGAAGTGCTCCGGGGTGACGCCGGGGGTCGCGGCCAGGGCCATGAAGGCGGTGGAGGGGCCGACGGTGTACGCGGGGCGGTGCTCGGCGAAGGCGTCGAGGACGACGCCGGGGTGGAAGCGGTAGGCGAGGACCAGGGTGCCCGCGTTGGTGAGGCAGGCGGCGAGCTGGCAGACCATGCCGGTGATGTGGAAGAGCGGGGCGAGGGCGAAGTAGGCGGCGCCCTCGGGGACCGGGTGGCCGGTGCGCTGGCGCTCGGCGTTGACCATGATGTTGCCGTGGGAGTTCATGGCGCCCTTGGGGGTGCCGCTGGTTCCCGAGGTGTAGCTGATCAGCGCCACGTCCAAGGCGGAGGGTTCACGGCCGTCCGGGGCGGCGAGTCCCTGCCGGGCGACGGTCACCAGATCGTCGGCGTCGTCGGGGGCGGGGAGCCTCGGGAAGCCGAGGACGCGCTCGTCGTTCGTGGTCTGGAGGTCGAGTTCGCAGGCGGTGACCGTGATCCGGACGGACGGGGCGGCCGCGGCGGTCTCCCGCAGATACGCCTCCCAGGAGCGGTCGGAGCAGATCAGCGCGGTGACCCCGGCGTCGTCCAGGACGTGGCCGACCTCGGCGGACTTGTACATGGGGTTGAGCGGGACGACGGTCGCCCCCGCCTTCCAGGCGCCGAGGAGGGCGAGGACGAACTGCGGGGAGTTCTGGAGCATGATCGCGACCCGGTCGCCGCGCTCCAGGCCCCGGGCGGCGAGGTGCCCGGCGACGGAGTCGGACAGCTCGTCCGTCTCGCGGTAGGTCAGGCGTCCGTCGAAATAGGCGAGCGCCGGGTGGTCCGGGGTGCGGCCCACGGAATCGCGGAAGGCGTGCACCAGGGTCGCGGCGGGGTGGACGGGGGCCCGCTGGGCCTCGCTGAGCAGCGGGAGCCAGGGCTTCGCCGCGTAGATCGACTCGCTCATGCGCCGGTCTCCTCCCAGGTGCGCTGGAGGCGGTTCATCCCGCCGAGCCAGCGGTCGGTCTCGGTGGCTCGGGTCCCGTAGTAGCCGGCGACCTCGGGGTGGGGCAGGACGAGGAAGCGGTCCTCGGCCATGGCGTCGAAGAGGGCGTCGGCGACGTCCTCGGGCTCGATGGCGCCGGGGGCGAGGACGAGCTTCCCGGCCGATCCGGCCCCGGTGAGCATGTCCGTGCGCACGCCCTGCGGGCAGATCGCGTGGACCTTGACGCCCCGGTGGCGGTAGGTGAGGGAGAGCCATTCGGCGAAGGCCACCGCACCGTGCTTGGTGACGCTGTAGGGCGCCGCGCCGATCATGGTGAGCAGTCCGGCGGCGGACGCGGTGGAGACGAAACGGCCGCTGCCGCGCTCCAGCCAGTCCGGGAGCAGGGCGCGGGCCGCGCGGACGTGCGCCATCACGTTGACGTCCCAGGCGGCGGCCCACACCTCCTCGGCGGCGAAGGCGTCGCCGGGCGAGGCGAGTCCGGCGTTGGCACAGTAGACGTCCACGGTGCCGTCCAGGGCGTCCCGGGCGGCGCCGACGATCTCCGAGGCGTCCCCGGCGACCGCGACGCCGCCGATCTCCTCGGCGAGCGGCGCGATCCGGGCCTCGTCGAGGTCGTTGACCACGACCCGTGCGCCCTCGGCGGCGAATCTGCGGGCCAGGGCGGCGCCGATGCCGCCTCCGGCCCCCGTGACCACGACGCCCGCGCCCTGCACCTGACTCATCGGTCCCGCCTCTCTCAGCCGACTGCACCGGCAGACTAACCGGTCGGTATGTCGTCGGGGAAGGGTCCGGAGCACCCGGGGCGAGATCGCGGACGTCCCGTCCGGCGCGTTCCCCCCGGCCGTCCCGCGCGCTAGCGTGCGTGACCATGACAGAGATCGCGATCATGGAGGTAGCCGCATGACCCTGTCCCGACGTGGATTGCTGGCCGCCGGCGGTGCGGTGGGAGCGCTCGCGGCGACGGCCGCATCGGCGGGCCCCGCGGCCGCCGGCCCCCCGAACGGCAAGGGCAAGGGGCACGGCCGGGTCAGGACCGGGTTCGACCGGCTGGCGGCGGACGGCTACGCGATGCTGAAGGGGCAGCGGGTCGGGGTCGTCACCAACCCGACCGGGATCACCTCGGACGTACGCCACATCGTCGATGTGATGCACCCCGACGACCGGGTGGACCTGACGGCCGTCTTCGGTCCGGAGCACGGCTTCCGGGGCACCGCCCAGGCGGGCGGCTCCGAGGGGCGCTACGACGACCCGGCGACCGGGCTCCCGGTCTACGACACGTACCTCAAGAGCGGGCAGGCGCTGGCCGACGTCTTCACGGCCTCGGGCGTGGACACGATCGTCTTCGACATCCAGGACGCGGGCGCCCGCTTCTACACGTACATCTGGACGCTCTACGACTGCATGGAGGCGGCGGCCCTCGCGGGGAAGCGGTTCGTCGTGCTGGACCGGCCGAACCCGGTCTCCGGGCGGGCGGCGCTCGGGCCCGTGCTCGACCCGGCGTTCGGCACCTTCGTGGGCCGCCGGGAGATCTCGCAGGCGCACGGCATGACCGTCACCGAACTCGCGCTCCTGTTCAACGGCGAGTTCCTGAAGGACCGTCCGGCCGAGCTGGACATCGTGACGATGTCGGGCTGGTCGCGCGGGGACTTCTTCGACGCGACGGGCCTGCCCTGGGTGCCGCCGAGCCCCAACATGCCGACGCCCGACACCGCGCTCGTCTACTCGGGCACGTGCCTGTTCGAGGGGACGAACCTCTCCGAGGGGCGCGGCACCACCCGGCCCTTCGAGCTGCTGGGCGCGGAGGGCATCGATCACGCCTGGGCGGACGCGGCGAACGCGCTGGAGCTGCCCGGGGTGGCCTTCCGCGAGGCGTACTTCGCGCCGACGTTCTCCAAGTTCCAGGGCAGGACCGTCGGCGGGGTGCAGCTGCACGTGCTGGACCGCGAGGTCTTCGACCCGGTGCGCACCGGCATCGCGCTGCTGGTGACGGCGAAGCGGTCGTGGAGCGGGTTCGCCTGGCGGTCGGACAACTGGATCGACAAGCTGACGGGCAACACCCGGGTCCGCACGATGATCGACGCGGGTGCGGACACGGACGAGGTCGTGGGCGCGTGGGCGTCGGACCTGGCGGCGTTCCGGGCGGTGCGGAAGCGGTACCTCCAGTACCGGTGAGACGAGGAGGGCGGGCCCGCCGCGCGCGGGCCCGCCCTCATGGCGTCACGAGCGGGCGCGGGCCCGCCCTCCCGGCGTCACGGGCGGTGCGCCGGGAACTCCACGACCTGCTGGTACGTCGGCCGGTTCTGCCAGTGGATCGCCTTCTGGGAGATGCCGCCGAGCGCGCGGTGGACGATCGAGTCGGTGCACCACTGCTCCCCGGCCTTGCAGTTCGCGTCGGCCGGGTAGACCTCGGCCGCCGGGACGGCCGCCGCCGCCCGGAGCGAGTCCAGCAGCGCGGTGCGGCAGGCGCTCAGGTCGCCGCCTCCGCAGTACGGCCTGGCCAGCGGGCCCCTGACCGACTGCCCGAGCACCTGGCGCAGGTCCTTGTCGGCGAAGCCCCACCACCCGTACTGGAACGCGGAGCCGCTGTGCGCCCCGCTCGGCCCGTGGCTGGCGGCCGGGGACTCGTCGGTGGCGAGGTTCGCGGTGAGCGCCCCGTACAGGTCGTCACCGAGACCGGGACGGAACTCCGCCTCGATCAGCCTCGGCCACCAGGCGTCCATGATCCGCACGGCGTCGGCGTGGGTGTACGTGTGCGAGCCGGGGCTGCTCTCCTTGCGCTGGGCGCCCGAGGCCCGCCAGGAGTCCAGCTGCTGGACCACCGCGTTCAGCGCCGGGTCGGCGACCGGCTGGGAGCGGATCACCTTCAGCAGCTCGGGCAGCAGCTGCTCCCCGCGCAGATCGGTGAGCGCCGCGTCCGCCATGGCCCGGGTCAGCGAGGCACGGGTCACCCCGCCCTCCTCGACCAGCTTCGCGACCCGGTCGTCGAGCAGGTCGCCCCGGTGCACCGCGCTGAGACCGAAACCGGCGGCGGCGTATCCCTCGGCCTGCTTGTTGTTCCAGGAGATGTAGTAGTCCTGCCCGCTGGAGTGCGGGTGCGCGGCGAAGGCGGTGTACGCGGCGGTGTTGGCGGCCGGGTCGTAGCCCTGCCATTCGTACGCCTTCTCGGCGCGGACCGGCAGTGCGGGGTCGACGCCGGAGGCGCGCACCGGGTTCATGCCGCTGTTGTAGTAGGCGGCGGTGCGGGAGTCGGCGTAGAACCAGTTGAACGCGTAGTCGATGTTGCTCGCCGCCCGCTGGAAGGAGGCGGCGTCGGTGACGTACGACGGATCGTTGAGCATCTGGAAGCCGATGATCGAGTCGGCCTCGTGCCGGTAGGTGGAGCGCAGCGAGGTGTATGCGACGGGCTTGCCTGCCACCGTGGCGCGGTGGGTGACGACGCCGTAGTTCGTGCGCCACACCTGCATCCGGTAGGAGCCCTTGGCGGTGGAGTCGGCGACGGTGGGCTTCCAGGAGTTGGTCTTCTCCATCTTCTCCATCGCGGTGCAGGCGCCCCGGTAGAGGTAGTGCGCGGAGTCCCTGCCGGGCGCCGAGCCGTCGGGTTCGCACAGCTCGACGGCGTAGGTGTCGGTGATGTCCTGGCCGGCCGAGGTGGCGCTCCAGGCGTAGTCCTGGCCGCGTCCCATCTGGATGTACATGCCGACACCGGCGAAGGAGACGCCGCGCGCGCTGATGCCGGGGCCCTGGATCTCCTGGAGCATCATCAGCTGAGGGGCGAAGTAGCCGGTCTGCGGGCCGAACACGGCGATCGGATTCCCGCTCGCGGTGTGCGCGCCGGAGACCAGCAGGGCGTTGGACATGCCGCGCTTCTGGGCGCCGGAGCCGGAGCCGGGCAGCGAGCCCTCCGGGATGACGCCGTCGTCGTAGACGCCCTGGACCTTCCTGAGCGCGGCCGGGGCCTTGACGGGGGCCTTCACCCCCGTGCCGGCCGAGCCGGTCCGGTCGTATATCAGGGGCTCGGCGGTGACGGACCCGGCGTCCGGGAGCGCGGTGCCGACGGCCTTGTCGGGCTTGCCCGCGTACGGGAAGGCGGTGCCGTCGTGGACGGTGAGCACGGCCTCCGGGTCGTTGCGCTGGCGGAAGGACTCCCAGACCTTCGTGCCCTCGGCGACGCCGTACTTCTGCTGCGCGGACAGCAGCGACAGCGCGGCCTGTACCTCTCCCCCGCCCCCGCCGCCGAACTGGCCGCCGACGACCGAGGCGATGGATATCAGGTCGGTCAGCTTGAAGGGCTGGATCTCGCCGATGTTGGTGATGGCGTCGATCTTGCCGGTGAGGACGTACTCACCGGGGAAGTAGCGGCCGTCCTTGGACTTCTTGCGGTAGGCGTTGATGCCGTCCACATAGGCCTGGGCGTCCGCCATGGCCTGCTCGCCCCGGGCGCCCTCATGGGTCCTGATGTACTCGACCTGCGCCTCCAGGTCCGCCTCGGTGTACGGGGCCTGCGGCCAGAACTGCTGCTCCAGGCCCTGGTTGGCCAGCGCCCCGCCGGCGAACGAGGTCAGCTCGCCGCGCCCGATGTGGCGGAAGAGGTCCATCAGCCAGAGCCGGTCCTGCCCGGCGGCGTATCCGGCGCCGAACTCGGTGCCGTAGCGGGTGGTCCCCTTGATGTGCGGGACGCCGGTGGCCTTGTCCCGGGTGATGGTGACGTCGTCGCGGGGCGAGGTCACGGACTCGACCCGGTCCTGCGGGACGCCGAAGGAGGCGTCGTTGAAGAAGTCGGTGAGCTTCTGGTCGGTCAGGGCGGTGTGCCCGTCGACCAGGGCGTTGTACCGGTCGAGCTGGTCGTCGCTGTGGGCCGGGTGGGTCCCGACCGTCTTGTTGCCGAGGATCTCGACGAGGGTGGCGTTGCCGTTCTCGCCGGGCGGCAGGATGTCGTCGCACTGCCCCTGGCAGTAGTCGACGGGTGCGGGGTCCGCCTCGGCGGCGCCCGCACCGGGTGCGGAGGCCAGCAGGGACGAGCCGAGGGCGAGGACGGCCGCGACGGTGACGGCCCGGGTCCTGCCGGTGTGTAGGGACATGCGGAGGCGTGGGGGCATGCGTGCTCCTCGGAGAGGCGGGTGCGCCGGAGGTTACCGACGGTATGACCGGTCGGTAAGGTGAACATCGGTCACCTTTTCCGAATCACCACATCCGGCCGGATGACGACCCGTCATCTCATTCGGCGGACGGGATCGGGAGCCGATCCGGGCTCCCGTTCGTCCATTCAGTGACGCCGAAGAACGGGCGACGGATCACGAGCGACGGAGGTGGCGACGCCATGGCCGGTTTCCGGAGTCTGGCGAGACAGGTCCGCGACCCGCGGAGCGACCTGGCACTGCGGCGGTATTCGCTGCGCAAATGCCTGGAGCGCTTCGCCCCCTACGGTCACCGGGCGACCTGGGACCATCTGTGCCGGAGGCACGGAATCGGCCCCGAGGACCGGGCCCCCGACCCGGCGCGCCTGGTGCGCGCCCTGGAGGAGCTGGAGACCGCGCGGGCCGTCTGGCTGAGCTACGAGGCGGGGTTCGCCGCGCGGCGAAGGCGCGAGAAGCACGACGGCCTGCGCCGGCCCGCCGCGTTCGACGACTGGCACCTGCGCACCTGGGGCGGGAACGGGGTCGCCCGCTGCGACGATCCGGCCGTCCACCCGACGGCGCCGCTCGCGGAGGTGCTGGTCCGGCTGATCTCGGCCCTGGAGGCGGGTCCGGGCAGCGGCTGCCCGGTGTGCGCGGGGCACCGCGTCGTGTGGCGCCGGGACCTGGACGGCGAGCCGTGGTCCGGCCCGGTCTGCGCGGACTGCGGGATCGTCGTCCCGCAGCCGGTGCTCACGCCGGAGGCCCTGGCCAGGGCCCGCCGGATTCCGGCGGACCGGCTGGCCCGGGTCGGCTGAGCACCGCCCGGCCCGCGCTCACCCCTCCCGGGCCGGGCGCGCCGCCCTCCCGCGCTCCGGCATCAGCCGTGAACCGCTCATGCGCTCACCGGAGATGTCGTCCGGGTTGGAGAGCACACAGGTCTCCAGCGAGAGGCAGCCGCAGCCGATGCAGTCGGTGAGGTGGTCCCGCAGCCTGCCCAGCTGCCGGATGCGCTCGTCCAGCTCCGAGCGCCAGGCCGCCGAGAGACGGGCCCAGTCCTCGCGGGTGGGCGTGCGCTCCTCCGGCAGTTCGGCCAGCGCCTCGCGGATGGTGGCCAGCGGGATGCCGACGCGCTGGGCGGCGCGGACGAAGGCGACCCGACGCAGCGCGTCCCTGGCGTAGCGCCGCTGGTTGCCGCTGGTCCGGCGGCTGCTGATCAGGCCCTTGGCCTCGTAGAAGTGCAGGGCCGACACGGCCGCCCCGCTGCGCGCGGAGAGCTGACCGACCGTGAGTTCATGGAGCGTCTGTGGGATCTGGGGCACCCATCGAACCCTACGTGGCCCGGTCGGGGCCCATCGGCCGTTGACAGGAACCGGCCCGCCCACGATGCTGAGCAAGCGCTTAGACAGCGCCGCGAACGGACGGCGGAACGGAAGGCAGGGACCAGGGACATGGCGGAGCCGAGGATCTTCACATCCGCGCAGGAGCTGCGGGACGGCGTGGGCGAGCAGCTGGGGTACAGCGACTGGCTGGAGATCGAGCAGAAGCGCATCGACCTCTTCGCCGAGGCGACCGGGGACCACCAGTGGATCCACGTGGACCCGGAGCGCGCCGCGGACGGCCCGTTCGGCACCACGATCGCGCACGGCTACCTCACGCTCTCGCTGCTCCCGGCGCTCGTACCGCAGGTGATGCGCGTCGAGGGCATGAAGATGGGCATCAACTACGGGACCAACAAGGTCCGCTTCCCCTCCACGGTCCCGGTGGGCTCGCGGCTGCGGGCGACCGCCGTCCTGAAGAGCGTCGAGGAGGCGGGCGGCGGCGTCCAGGTCACCGCCGTCGTCACGGTCGAGCGCGAGGGCGGCGAGAAGCCGGCCTGCGTCGCCGAGTCGGTGTCGCGCTACTACTTCTGAGCGGGCGGTACGCGCACGGCGAGGGCGCCGGTTCCCCGTGGGGAGCCGGCGCCCTCGTGGGCCGTGCGGTCAGTCCCGGGCCGCGACCATGCGCAGCACCAGCCCGGCGTACAGCTCGCCCACCTCGTCGGGGGTGCGGCTGCCGCGGGTGTTGAACCAGCGGGCCACGTCGATGCAGAGCGAGAGCACGGCGAGCGTGGTGCCCGGCACGTCCGCGACGTCGAACTCCCCGGCGGCCACGCCCTCGTCGATGATCCGCCGGACCACCGCGTCGCTGCGGCGGCGCAGTTCGACGATCTCCGCGCGGTGCTCCTCGGCCAGCGCGTCGAGTTCGTACTGGACGACGCGCGCGGTGGTGTGGCGCTCGGCGTGCCAGCGGCAGAAGGAGCGCACCGCCTCGGCGAGCCGCTCGGCGGCCGTGCCGCCGCCCGACGCGGCGGTCTCCAGGAGGGTGAGCGCCCGGTCGTGGCCGATCCGGCTGATCCGGTGGAGCAGCTCTTCCTTGGTCTTGTAGTGGATGTAGAGCGCGGCCGGGCTCATGCCGGCCCGGCCCGCGATGTCACGGGTGGTGGTGGCGTGGTACCCGCGCTCGGCGAAGGCGTCGACGGCCGCGACGAGAAGCCGCCGGGCGGCCTCCGGCGTCACTTCCTCCCACGGCGTCTCGCCGCCGGTCTCCTCGGCCGTGCTCATCGCCCTCGCCCCTCTCCGTCAGCAGGACGAACACCATACCCCGATCCTGAGCAAGCGCTTAGAGCCGGCCGGGAGGGGTTCGGTGGGTGAGACGCCCCCGGCTCAGAGCTTCTGGAACGGGTCGTGCTCGGCGAGGATCTTGTCCAGCCGGGCCTGGTCGACCCGGCTGACCAGCTGGCCGGCCTCCTGACGGTCCCGGATCACCTTGGCCAGGGTGAAGGCGGAGGTGACCAGGTAGAGCACGCCGATGGCGAGGAAGCCGCGCACCCAGGCGTCCGCGTCCAGGGAGTAGATGCCGACGGCGACGGCGCCGATCGCGACCCCGAAGGACGCGACGGCCTGGCCGTAGAAGGCCGCGGTGTTCTGCTGCTTGACCGATGTCGTGTCACTCATGCGGCCCAGCATCCGCCGCTGTGGCGGACCCCACATCCGTACGGGTACTCAGGCGGTACTCAGCGCCCGGGGCGGATCAGAAGGCGGAGACACCGGTCAGGGCGCGGCCGATGATGAGCTTCTGGATCTGGCTGGTGCCCTCGTACAGGGTCATCACCCGGGCGTCGCGCAGCAGCTTGCCGACCGGGTACTCGTCGATGTAGCCGTAGCCGCCGAAGACCTGGAGGGCGTTGTTGGCGGCGCGGACGGCGGCCTCGGAGGCGAAGAGCTTGGCCCGGGAGGCGGCGGTGGCGAAGTCCTGGCCCCGGTCGATCAGGTCGGCCACCCGCCAGGTCAGCAGGCGGGCCGCCTCGACGTCCACGGAGATGTCGCTGATGAGCTCCTGGACGAGCTGGTGGCCGGCGATCGGGGTGCCGAACTGCTCGCGCTCCCCGGCGTAGCGCACGGCGGCGTCCAGGGCGGCCTGGGCGATGCCCACGCATCCGGCGGCGACCGACATCCGCCCCTTGGCCAGGGCGGACATGGCGAGGGAGAAGCCCTTGCCCTCGGGGCCCATCAGGGCGGATGCGGGGACGCGGACGTCCTCCAGCACCAGTTCGGCGGTCGCCTGGCCGCGCAGGCCCAGCTTGCCGTGGATGGTGCGGCGGGTGAGGCCGGGGGTGTCGGCGGGAACCAGGAAGGCGGAGACGCCCCGGTGGCCGGGGGTGTCGTTGGTGCGGGCGAAGAGGAGCACCACATCGGCCCAGGTGCCGTTGGTGATGAACATCTTGGTGCCGTTGATGACGTAGTCGCCGCCGTCGCGCACGGCCCGGGTGGCGAGGTTGCCCGCGTCGGAGCCGGTGCCCGGTTCGGTGAGGCCGAAGCAGCCGACCGCGTCCCCGGAGGTCAGCCTCGGCAGCCACTGCCGCTTCTGCTCCTCGTCGCCCCAGGCCGCGATCGTCTTGGCCACGAGCCCCAGGGAGACCGAGACGATGCCCCGCACGGAGGAGTCGCCGCGGCCCAGCTCCTCGGTCACCAGGCAGTACGCGAGATGGTCGCCGCCCGAGCCGCCGTACTCCTCGGGGACGGTCAGCCCCAGGAAGCCGAGGGCGCCCAGCTTCTTCACGATCGACTTGTCGACGTTCTCGCTCCGGTCCCACGCGACGACGTGCGGGGTCACCTCCCGCGCGACGAAGTCCTCGGCGAGCTGCCGGACGGCCGCCTGCTCCTCGCTGAGCTCCAGGTCCACCGCTCGGCCCTCCAGGTTAATTAGCACTGCTAGTTTTCTTGGCGCAGGGCCTACTATGTGCCGCATGGCCCGCCCGCGCAAGCCCCTCCTCAGCAGAGACCGCATCGTGGATGCGGCGAGCGCCCTCGTGGACGCCGAGGGGCTCGACGCCGTCTCCACGCGCCGGCTGGCGGCCGAACTCGGGGTCAGCGGGCCCTCGCTCTACAACCACTTCCGCAACAAGGACGAGATCCTGGACGCGGTGGCCGACGCCGTCTCCGCCCAGGTCGACCTGTCGATGTTCGACCCCTCCGACGGGCGCGACTGGCGCGCCGCGCTGCACGACTGGGCCGTCTCCTACCGTGCGGCGCTGGCCGCGCATCCGCACATCGTGCCGGTGCTCGCCCAGGGGCCCGGACGCCGTCCGGCCGGGCTGCGGGTCGCCGACGCGGTGTTCGGGGCGATGGTCCGGGCGGGCTGGCCGCCGGCCCAGGCGACGTACATCGGCGCCCTGATGCGCTACTTCGTCACCGGCTCGGCCCTCGGCTCCTTCGCCCGGGGCTTCGTGGACGACGCGACGGCGTACGACCCCGCCGACTATCCGCACCTGGGCCAGGCCCATCTGCTCGCGGAACACGACCGGAAGGTCGACGAGGGCGCCTTCGAGACGGGGCTGCGGGCCCTGATCGACGGGCTCGCGCTCCAGTACGCGCCGCGCCCCTGACCGTACGGCCCGGGGTGGCGGCCGGCCGGTCGCGTCCGCAGACTGGTGCGACGCGGACGCGTCCGGCGCCGCCGTTGGGAGGACCCGTCATGGCGAGGAGCACCGAACGGCGCGACGGCCGCGCGAAGGACGACGAAGCCCTCGCCGACGCGGCCCGGCACGGCGGCCCCGCGCTGAAGGACTTCGACGTGCTCGACCGCGGCGACGACGATCCGGTCCTGGTGACGCCGGAGGGCCGGGCCCGGGACGCCTGGCGCGAGGACTACCCGTACGCCCGGAAACTCGGCCGCAAGGCGTACGAGAAGTCCAAGCGGGCCCTCCAGATCGAACTGCTCAAGCTCCAGCACTGGGTCAAGGACCACGACGAACGGCTCGTCGTCCTCTTCGAGGGGCGTGACGCCGCCGGCAAGGGCGGCACGATCAAGCGGTTCACCGAGCACCTCAACCCGCGCGGCGCGCGCGTGGTGGCACTGGAGAAGCCGACCGAGCGCGAACGCTCGCAGTGGTACTTCCAGCGGTACGTGGCCCATCTGCCGACGGCCGGCGAGATCGTGCTGTTCGACCGCTCCTGGTACAACCGGGCGGGCGTGGAGCGGGTGATGGGGTTCTGCACGACCCGGGAGTACCTGGAGTTCATGCACCAGGCCCCCGGCTTCGAGCGCATGCTCGCCCGCGACGGCATCCACCTGGTGAAGTTCTGGTTCTCCGTGTCGCGCAACGAGCAGCGCAACCGCTTCATGATCCGGCAGATCGACCCGGTGCGCCGGTGGAAGCTCAGCCCGGTCGACCTCGCCTCCCTCGACAAGTGGGACGCGTACACCGAGGCCAAGGAGCTGATGCTCTTCCACACGGACACGGCGGACGCCCCGTGGACCGTGGTGAAGAGCAACGACAAGAAGCGGGCCCGGCTGGAGGCGATGCGCCACGTCCTGCACCGCTTCGACTACCCCGGCAAGGACCCGGAGGTGGCCCGGGAGCCGGACCCGCTGATCGTGGGCCCGGCCTCCCAGCTCTTCGAGAAGGGCGAGATGGCCTCCCGGCTGCTCACACCGGGGCGGTCGGACATCGTCTGAACGACCGCCCTAGAAGACCACCAGCGCCCGGCCGCCCTTGCCCGCGATCATGTGGTCGAAGGCCTCCGGGATGCCGTCCAGCGCGATCCGGTCGGTGACCATCATGGAGAGGTCGAAGCGGCCCTCGCGGATGTGGGCGGCCAGGACCGGGAGATCGCGGGCGGGGTCGCTGTTGCCGTAGACGCAGCCGGTCAGCGAGCGGCCCCAGTGGAAGATCTCCAGGGCGTTGAAGGTGACCTGCTGGTCCTTGCCGCCGATGCCGACGACCGTGGTGCGGCCGCCACGGCGGGTGGATTCCCAGGCGGCGCGGATCGTGGCGGCCCGGCCCACGCACTCGACGGCCACGTCCGCGCCCTGGCCGCCGGTGAGCTTGCGGATCTCGCGGGGGGTGGTGTCCGAGGCGGTGACGTAGTCGGTGGCGCCCGCCCGGCGGGCCAGCTCCTCCTTCTCCGGGGAGACGTCCACCGCGATGATCCGGGAGGCGCCGGCGAGCCGGGCGGACTGGAGCACGGCGAGGCCGACGCCGCCGATGCCGAGGACGACGACGGACTCGCCGGCGCGGACCCGGGCGCTGTGGTGGACCGCGCCGTAGCCGGTGAGCACCGCGCAGCCGAGCAGGGCGGCGTCGGTGAGCGGGATGCCCTCGGGGGCGGGCAGCACGCAATTGGCGGCGACGACGGTCTCCTCCGCGAAGGCGGCGACGTTGAGCCCGGGGTGGAGTGCGGTGCCGTCGGCGGCATGGGCGTGGACGTTCGCCGCGCCGGCCAGGGCGTCGGCGCAGAGCCAGACCTCACCGATGCCGCAGTGGTGGCACGCGCCGCAGGACGGCGCCCAGTTGAGGACGACGCCGTCGCCGGGGGCGACGTGGTCGACGCCCTCGCCGACGGAGACGACCGTGCCCGCGCCCTCGTGGCCGAGGACGGCGGGGACGGGGAGCCGCATGGTGCCGTTGGACAGCGAGAGGTCGGAGTGGCAGACCCCGGCGGCGGCGAGGCGGACCCGCACCCGGCCGGGGCCGGGCTCCGGGAGCGTGATGTCGGCGATCTCCAGCGGAGCTCCGACGGCGGACAGTACGGCGGCGCGGACCACGGACTGACTCCTTGCTGTTCGGGGTGCGGGTGCGGGGAACGGGCTCAGAACTGGAAGGACTTGGTCTGGAGGTACTCGGCCAGTCCGTGCGCGCCGAGCTCGCGGCCGACGCCGGACTGCTTGTAGCCGCCGAACGGCGCGAGCGGGTTGAAGCGGCCGCCGTTGATGTCGACCTGGCCGGTCTCCATCCGGCGGGCGAAGGCCACGGCCCGTTCGTCGTCGGCCGCCCAGACCGCGCCGGCCAGGCCGTACACGGTGCCGTTGGCGATCCGCAGGGCGTCCTCCTCGTCCTCGTACCGGAGGATCGAGAGCACCGGGCCGAAGATCTCCTCCTGCGCGATGGCCATCTCCGGGGTGACGTCGGCGAAGACGGTGGGGCTGACGTAGTAGCCGGTGGGCAGCGGGGCCTCGGGGCCGCCGGCGACGAGGCGGGCGCCCTCGGCCACGCCCTTCTCGATGTAGCCGCGCACCCGCTCCCGCTGCTTGGCGTTGACGAGCGGACCCACGCGCTCGCCGGGCACGTACTTGGCGACGGCCTCGGCGGCGAGGGCCACGGCCTCCTCGTACCGCTCGGCGTCCACGAGCATCCGGGTCCAGGCGCTGCACGTCTGGCCGGAGTTGGACATGACGTTGGCGATGCCGACGTTGACGGCCCTGGCCAGGTCGGCCCCGGGCAGGACGACGTTGGCGGACTTGCCGCCCAGCTCCAGGGCGACGCGCTTGACGGCGCCGCCCGCCACCGCGCCGATGGCCCGGCCGACGGCGGTGGAGCCGGTGAACGAGACGAGGTCGACGTCCGGGTGCTCGGCGAGCGCCTGTCCGGCGACCGGGCCGAGGCCGGTGACCAGGTTGAAGACCCCGGCGGGCAGCCCGGCCTCCGCCGTGGCGTCGGCGAACGCCTGGGCGGTGAGCGGGGTGTCCTCGGCGGGCTTGAGGACGACCGTGCAGCCCGCGGCGAGCGCGGGGGCGACCTTGGCGACGATCTGGTGCAGCGGGTAGTTCCACGGGGTGATCGCGCCGACGACGCCGACCGGCTCCAGCAGGACGGTGGAGTTGCCGTGGCGCTCCTCGAAGGCGTACGTGGCGGCCAGTTCGGCGTACGTGCCGGCGACCATCACGGGCAGGCCCGCGTGCACGGAGCGGGCCAGCTGCGGCGGGGCGCCCAGTTCGGCGGTGACCGTCGCGGCGATCTCCTCGGCGCGGGCGGCCAGTACGTCGCGCAGGGCGCCGATCAGGGCGGCGCGCTCGGCGGGCGGGGTGGCGGCCCAGCCGGGGAAGGCGGTGCGCGCGGCGCGGACCGCCGCGTCGACGTCCGCCGCCGTGCCGGCCGGAACGTGGGCGATGACCTGCTCGTCCGCCGGGTTCACCACGGCGATGGTGTCCGTTCCGGCGGCGGGCCGCCACGCACCGCCGATGTACATACCGTCATGGGCCTTCATGGCTGTTCCTTCCGGGCGCGGGGCGGACGGGGTCGTCCGCGCCCCAAACTAGCGCTGTTAGTTTTCGGGCGCCAGAGACGCCGGTCACGCCCCGCCGACCGGCCCGCCCCGCGACGGGTAACGCGCCAGTAATGGTCCCCCCGTAGCGTCCCGACCGGGACCGCCCCTTCCGTACGCCGATCGCGGAGGGGGCGGGGGCCGCTCACACCGCCCCGGCTCCGGACCGGCCACGCCGCGCTCCGGCCGTCGCCGGCACGCTCCGGGCCGGCGGCGGGACCGCCGAGGTGCGGTCGCCGAAGCCCCCCGGTCACCCGTCCGGGGGACTTCGGCGTGTCCGGATTGACGGGTTAAAGTGGCGCCCTGATGGGCACAGAGGCGACGAACCACGGCACGGACACCGCTCCACCCCTCCTCCGCCTGCACCTTTTCGGCGGCTTCCGGGTGACTCGTGACAGCGGTCCGGCCCTGGCCGAACGGTGGCCCCGCCCCAGCGCCCGCGCCCTCGTCAAACTCCTCGCCGTCTCCCCCGGCCACCGCCTCCACCGCGAACAGGCCATGGAGATCTGCTGGCCGGACGCGGACCCGCAGGCCGCGCTGGGCAGCCTGCGGGTCGCCCTGCACGCGGCCCGTCGCGCCATCGAGCCGGAGCTCGCGCCCCGCGCCTCCTCGTCGTATCTCACCGCCGAGGGCACCCTGCTGCGGCTCGATCCGCGGACGGTGGTCATCGACGCGGACGAGGCGGAGGTCCTGGCCGAACAGGCGCTCGCCGACGGCGCCACCGCCTCGCTCGCCGCCGCGCTCGCCGCGTTCACCGGGGAGCTGCTGCCCGAGGACCGCTACGCCCCCTGGGCCGAGGCCCGGCGCACCCTGCTCGACGCGCTGCGCGACCGGGTCCGGCTCGCCCTGGCCGAGGCCCACCTCGCGGACGGCGAGAACGAGCGGGCGACCGAGGTGGCGCTGCGCACGCTGGCCGCCGCTCCGGCCGAGGAGCGGGCCCACCGGGTCCTCATCGAGGCGTATCTGCGCCAGGGGCTGCGACGGCAGGCGGTGCGCCAGTACCACCTGTGCCGGCAGGCGCTCGACAGCGAGCTGGGGATACGGCCGGGGCCCGGCACCGAGCGGCTGCACCTGCTGGCGCTGGACGCCACCACGTCCGTCCTGACCGGCGAGGCGTCCCCGGTGCTGCCCGCGGCGATCCGCGCCCCGGCCGGCCCCCCGCTGCGCGGGCGGGACGCGGCGCTGCGCGCGCTGCTGTCCGCCGAGGGGCCACCGGTCCGGCTGATCGGCGGCGAGGCCGGGGTGGGCAAGACCCGGCTGACCACGGAGGTGGCGCGGGCCGCCGCCGGGGCCAGCACCACCGTGCTCTGGGGGGCCGGCCACGACGCCGAGGGCCACACGCCGTACGGCGTCTTCGTGGAGGCGCTGGACGCCTGGCTCGCGGACCGGCCGCCGGTGGAGCGGGCGCGGATCGGCGGCGAGTACCCGGAACTCGCCGCCCTGCTGCCCTCCCTCGGCCAGATCGGGGCCGGGCGGGAGCGCAGTCCCGAGGAGGAGCGGGACCGCTTCTTCCGCGCCACGGCGGGGCTGCTCGGTGATCTCGCGGCGGGCGCGCCGGTGCTGGTGGTCCTGGACGATCTGCACGCGGCCGACGCCGGTTCGTACCAGCTGCTGAGCCGGCTGGCCCGGCGCGCGGCGACGACCGGGGCGGGGCTGCGCTTCCTGGTCACCTACCGCGCGGAGGAGCTCGACGCCGACGACCCGCGCCGCACGGCCCTGGAGGCCCTGGTGCACGGGCGGCTCGCCGAACAGGTCGAGCTGGGGAGGCTGGACCGGGACGAGTGCCTGGCCATCGCCCGGGACGCGGGGGCCGAGACCGGCCTGGACCGGGTGTGGGAACTCTCCCTGGGAAACCCGCTCTTCGCCCTGGAGCTGGCCCGTACGGTCCACGAGGGCGGGGACGACACGGCCGGGGACGCCCCGGGAGCACCGGAGGGCGTGCGCCGGCTGGTCGCCGCGCGGCTGGCCCGGCTGGGCCCGGCGGCCCGGCGGGTGGTCGAGGCGATCTCGGTGACCGGGGGCGGCGCGGCCCTCGCGGAGATTCTCGACGTGGCCGGCCAGGGGCTGCACCCGCCGCTCTCGCCGGCCGAGGCGACCGACGCCGTGGACGCGGCGGTGACGGCCTCGGTCGTCACCGAACGGCCCGTGGTGGTGGGCGGCCGTTCGCTGCCCGGACTCGCCTTCCGCCATCCGCTGGTGCGGCTGACCTGCTACGACGGCCTGTCCGCCGCCCGCCGCCGGCAACTGCACTCGGCGTACGCGGAAGCGGTGCTGCGCCACCGCCCGGACGCCGTCGACACCCTCGCCACGCAGCTCACCCGGGCCGACGACCCGCGCGCCACCGGCTATCTGCGGCAGGCCGCCGAACGCGCCGCCGCGCTCTGCGCCAACGACACCGCCGACCGCTACTACGCCGAGCTGACCGCCCGGCTCGACGCGTCGGCCGCCGAGGCGGCGCGGGCCCGGATCGACCGGGGGGCGGTGCTGCGCCGGATGGCCCGCTACCCGGAGGCGGTCACGGTGCTGCGCGAGGCGCTCGACGACATGGTGCGGCGGGGCGACGAGGACGGACAGGTGCTGGCCGCCGCCCGGCTGAGCGAGGTCCTGATGAAGATGCGCGGGGCCGAGGAGGGCGAGGAACTGCTGCGGCTCCACCGCCCCGGACCGCACACCCCGGCGCTCACCGTGGCGACGCACCATCTGGCCGCCGGCGGGCTGCGGTTCGTCTCGGGCCGGTACGAGGACGCGCACATCTCGGCCCGGCTGGCCCAGGCCGCCGCGCACTCCGTCCCGGGCGGTGAGCGGCGGGGGCTGCTCGCCCGCGCCCTGGGCATGCAGGCGACCTCGCTGGCGCTCGCGGGCCGTTTCGACCTGGCCCGGCCCGCCGCCGAAGGGGCGCTGCCGCACGCGGAGGCGTACGGGGACCAGGACGTGCTGGTCACCACGCTCTCGGTCTTCCGCGAGCACGCCCGCCGGTCCGGCCGGCTCGGTGAGGCCGTGTCCATCGGCCGGCGCGCGATGAAGCTCGCCGAGCACACCGGTGATCCGACGGCGGTCGCCTTCGAACGCGCCAATCTCGCCGAACTCCATCTGCTGCTGAGGGAGTTCGATGAGGCCGAGGAACACGCGACGGCCGCCGTGCGGGACGGCGGCCCGGAGCGGAGCTGGTGCACTCCGTACGCCCTCGCCGCCCTGGCCCGGGTCCGGCTGCTGACCGGCGGGACGGGCGCGGACGAACTGCTGGAGCGGGCCGGGCGCGCCGCCGAGGCGCAGGCCGACCGGCAGGCCCTGCACGAGGTCCGTACGGCGCGGGCCGAACTCCTGGTCCACGAGGGGCGTCCGGCCGAGGCGGTCGCCCTGCTGGGCCGGGACCACGGCCCCGGCACCGCGCATCTGCTGGCCTGGGCCGAGCTGCGCTCCGGCGATCCGCAGGCGGCCGTCCGCCGTGCCGCCGAGGAGACGGAGCGGGCGGAGCGGGTCGGCGAACGGCTCACCGAGACCGAGGCGCGCACGGTGCTCGGGGCGGCGCTGGCCGCCTGCGGGCGGCGGGCGGCGGCCCAGGAGGAGTTCGGCCGGGCCGCGGCGCTCGCCGCCGGGCTCCCCTACCCGGCGGGGGCGCACCGGGTGCGGCAGGCCAGGCAGGCCGCGGGACCGCTCACGGACCCCCAGGACTGAGGGCCCGCCGGCCCGGCACCCCCCCCCGGCCCGCGCCCCTCGCGCCCCGCCCGGCGCCCGGTCCGGTGCGGGCCGGCCGCGCGGGGGCCGTACCCCGGCGGTTTCTCCGGCGGTTCCTCCGGGGGCTCAGACCTCCAGTCCGGGAACGACCTTCGGCAGCGGGCAGATCCGGCGGCCCTGGTGGTCGAAGACGTACAGATGGGCGAGGTCGACCAGGAGCGGGACCTGGCCCCCGGTGCGCAGCCGCATGTCGGGGCCGGTGCGGACGACCAGGTCGCTGGAGGTGATCGCGGGCCGGTCGGGACTGCGCACCCCGGGCGGCAGGGTGTCGTCCGGGGCGTCCAGGACGGCGACCGAGCCGCCGGTGTGGCCGGTGGCCCGTTCCTTGAGCCGTTCCAGCACGCCCATGCCGCCCTGGCTCCGGCGCCTGCCGCGGGCGGTGGAGCGGTCCTGGCGGGCCGACTCCAGGTCCGGCACCAGGGCGGGCTGCGAGCCGGTGTTGAGGTGGACCAGCGCCTCGTGCCCCTGGTACTCGACGTGCTCCACGATCCCGCTGAGCGCGACCTCGCCGGGGCGGGCCTGGCTGGGCGGGGCGATCCGGACGGCCTCGGAACGCAGTCCGACGATGATGCGCCGGCCCTGCTGGATGCGGAGCAGCTGGTGGTCGGGGCTGAGCGGTTCGGGGAGCGCTAGCCGCTGGCGGCCCAGGTCGATCGACATCCGGCCCTCCAGCGGCGCGTGGACGACGGCCTGGAGCAGATTGATCCGGGGGGTGCCGATGAAGGCGGCGACGAACACGTTCTCCGGCAGTCCGTAGACCTCGCGCGGGGTGGCGACCTGCTGCAGCACTCCGCCGCGCATCACCGCGACCCGGTGGCCGAGCGACATGGCCTCGGCCTGGTCGTGGGTCACGTAGACGGTGGTGACGCCGAGTTCCTTGGTGAGCTGGGATATCTCGGCCCGCAGATGGTTGCGGAGCTTGGCGTCCAGGTTGGAGAGCGGTTCGTCCATCAGGAAGGCCGACGGTTGGCGCGAAATCGCCCGCCCCATGGCGACCCGCTGGCGCTCCCCGCCGGAGAGCTGACCCGGCAGGCGGTCCAGGACGTTCTCGATGCCGAGCATCCGCGCGGTGTTCTCGATGCGCTCGTTGTGGTCCTGGCGCGGGTTCTCCAGCTTCAGCGGGAAGCCGATGTTGGCGCGGTTGGTCATGGTCGGGTAGAGCGCGAAGTTCTGGAAGACCATGGACATGCCGCGTTCGCGGGGGGTCAGGTGGTTGGCGGGTTCGCCGTCGAGGAGGATCTCGCCCTCGGTGATGTCCTCCAGTCCGGCGATCATGCGGAGCACGGTCGATTTGCCGCAGCCGGAGGGGCCCAGCAGGACGACGAACTCGCCCGGCTCGACGGAGAGGGAGAGATGGTCGACGGCACGCGAGGACCGTCCGTATGCCTTGCTGACGTTGTTCAGAGTGATGGCGCGAGTCATGGTGGGTTCCGCCCGGGAGGGTGATGGTGGAGCGGTGGGGAGCGGCAGCAGTGGGCCGAAATTAACCCATGACGCAGGGTGAGGGAATGACTCGCGCAAAGGTTGGGGCGTACGGGAACCCCCGGGCCGGAAGTATCAGGCGGAATTCCGGTTCGTTTCCGGTTCGTTCAGGGCGCGGGGGCGACCGTCACGGGGATCCCGTTGAGCACGGCGGTACCCGAGAGCGGGTCCAGGCGGCTGCCGTCGATGAGCTGGTTCACGTTGACCCCGGGCTCCCGGGCGGCGACCGTCGTCCGGGTGCCGGGGCGGTGGTGGCCCCAGCCGTGCGGCAGGCTCACCACGCCCGTCCGTACGGTGTCGGTGACCTCGACCGGGACCGTGAGCGTGCCGGCCTCGGCCCCGACCACGGCCTGTCCTCCGTCGGCCAGCCCGAGGCGTGCCGCGTCCTCGGGGTGGATGTGCAGGGTGCACACGTTGGTGCCGCCGCGCAGCGCCTCGATGTTGTGGAGCCAGCTGTTGTTGGACCGCAGATGGCGGCGGCCGACGAGGACGAGGGCGTCGGGGTCGCGACGCTCGTCCAGGGCCCTGCGCAGCCGGGGCAGATCGGCGGCGATCGGTCCGGGGAGCAGTTCGACGCGTCCGCTGCGGGTGCGCAGGATCTCCGGGACGCGCGGGGCGAGGGGCCCGAGGTCGATGCCGTGCGGGTGGTCGAGGAGCCGGTCCAGGCTCAGGCCCTCGGGGTCGGCGCCGAAGCCCTCGCCGTACGGGCCCAGCCGCAGCATCAGGTCCAGCCGGCGTTCGGCGCCGGTGCGGCCGCTGAGCGCGGCGGCGAGGCCGGCCGGGGCGCGGCCGTGCACGGGTGAGAGCGGGTCGGCCACGGCCTTGCCGAGGATGCCGTCGATGATCCGGGCGTCCACGGTGGCGGGGTCGGCGCCATGGGCTCCGGAGACGGCGAGGACGAGCCGGGCGAGGATCTCGCCCTCGTCCATCCGGTCGGGGTCGAGGGGGACGGCGGGGCGGGTGTAGCGGACCTGGTTGCGGACCGCGAGGGAGTTGAAGGCGAAGTCGAAGTGGGCGCTCTGCGCGGGCGGCGGCGGGGGCAGCACCACGTCCGCGTGGCGCGAGGTCTCGTTGAGGTAGGGGTCGACGCTCACCATGAAGTCGAGCCGGCCGGCCAGGGCCGCGTCGAGCCGGTCGCCGTCGGGGGCGGAGAGCACGGGGTTGGCGGCGAGGACGAACAGGGCGCGGATCCGCCCGGGTCCGGGGGTCGCGATCTCCTCGGCCAGGGCGGCGACGGGCAGTTCGCCCTTGGCCTCGGGGTGGCCGGAGACCCGGCTCCTCCAGCGGCCGAGGGCGAAACCCTTGCCGGGGGCGGCGGGTCGCGGGGCGCGGGCGGTGGCGGAGAGCGGGAAGAGGGCGCCGCCGGGCCGGTCCAGGTTGCCGGTGAGGATGTTGAGGACGTCGACGAGCCAGCTGGCGAGCGTCCCGTGATCGACGGTGCAGCTGCCGATGCGGCCGTACACGGCGGCGGTGGGGGCGGCGGCGAGGTCGCGGGCGAGGGTGCGCAGGGTCGCGGCGTCCACGTCGCAGGCCCCGGCGACCGCCTCGGGAGAGAAGTCCCGTACGGCTTCCGCGAGTTCGTCGATGCCCTGGAGGTGCGGGGCGAGGGTGCCGGGGTCGGTCAGCTTCTCCTCGAACAGGACGTGGACCAGGGCGGCGAGCAGCAGGGCGTCGGTGCCGGGGCGGACGGCGACGTGGCGGTCGGCGAGGCGCGCGGTGCGGGTGCGGCGCGGATCGACGACGGTGAGGGTGCCGCCGCGCCGGCGCAGGGCCTTGAGCCGGCCGGGGAAGTCGGGGGCGGTGCAGAGACTGCCGTTGGACTCCAGGGGGTTGGCGCCCAGGAGCAGCAGATGGTCCGTGCGGTCCAGGTCCGGTACGGGGATGCTGTGGGGGTCTCCGAAGAGCAGTCCGCTGGAGACGTGCTTGGGCATCTGGTCGAGGGTGCTGGCGGTGAACAGGGCCTTGGTCCGCAGCGCCGCGAGCAGGGCGGGCGGGTAGAGGGCGCCTGCCACGGTGTGCACGTTGGGGTTGCCGAGGACGACGCCGACGGAGTCGGGGCCGTGGTCCCGGAGGATCTCGGGGACGGCGCGGGCGACGGCGTCGAACGCCTCGGCCCAGCTCGCCTCGGTCAGGACACCGTCCTTGCGGACGAGCGGGGTGCGCAGCCGGTCCGGGTCGGCGTCGAGTCCGCCGAGGGCGGCGCCCTTGGGGCAGATGAAGCCCTTGCTGAACACGTCCTCGCGGTCGCCCCGGGCGCCGGTGACCGTCCGCCCCTCGATGGTGAGGACGAGCCCGCAGGTGGCCTCGCAGAGCGGGCAGACGCGCAGGGCGGTGCGGGAGTTGCTGGGGTCGTGCGACATGGGCCCTCCCCGGGGCTGCGGCGGACACGGCCGGGCGGGGTCGAGCATACCGACCGGTACGCATGTCGGGGAGCCCTCCCGGCGATCCGTCCCGCCGCCGCCCCTGGGGGGTGTGTTCAGTCCAGGACGCGGGCGAGATAGGCGTGGATCAGGACGCGGGTCTCGGCGACGATCGCCGCGTCGCCCTCGGAGTCGGTGCGGAAGGCGAGCTTGAGCAGGGCGTCGGCGGCCTCCACGCAGATCAGCACGGAGCGGAGCAGATCCTCGTCGGCGGGGCGGCCGAGGTGGCCGGAGAGCAGATCGGCGAGCCGGGCGGCGACCCGCTGGTTGGCGTCGCCGGCCGGGTCCTCGTCGGGCGCGGGGGCACCGAAGTCGATGAGGGCGAAGCCCGGGACGGTGCGCTTCATGGCGAGGTACTCGTCGAGCACGGCGTCGATGGCGCCGCGCCAGTCGTCGGCCGGGACGTCCGCGAGCCGGGCGGCGATCCGTTCGGCGTAGCTGTCCAGGTTGCGCAGGGCGAGGGCATCGGCGAGGGCGCGCTTGTTGGAGAAGAAGCGGTACACGGAGCCGATGGGCACACCGGCGCGGGCGGCGACGGCCCGGGTGGAGAGCTGTTCGTAGCCGGTCTCGTCGAGGAGTTCGGCACAGGCGTCGAGTATCCGGACCAGGCGCTCGGCGCTGCGCTGCTGCACGGGGGCACGACGGAGGTTCGCATTGGCATGGGGCACGGGTTCCATGATGCCGTGGGCTCCCTCTCCCGGTCGGGGGGTGTGCGGCCTCAGGCGATGAGCAGGGCGAGGCCGCCGCAGGTGTACGCCACCATCAGGACCAGGAGCGGGAGTTGGCCCGCGACGGCGCGGCCGGGCGGGAAGAGCCGCACGGAACGGTCGTGCGCGGCGACGACGCCGAGCACATGGCCGGTGACGATCGCGAGGACCTGGAGGGTGGCGACCCCGCCCGGCCCGAGGGGCGGTTCGGGCGGGGCGGGGTTGTCGGTGCCGAGTGCCATCATGACGGTGCGTGGGGTTTCGATGACGAAGAGTGTGAAGTAGTGGGCGATCAGATAGCCGAGGGAGATCGGGACCAGGGAGTGCGCGAAGGCCGTGAGGGGGTGGTCGAAGCGGCCGGAGATCAGCCGGGTGGCGCCGGCGCACAGGGCGTAGAGGGTCGCGACGAGGGCGACGGCGGCGAGGAGTCCGAGGGTGGCGGTGGTGGTCCGGCCGAGCGCCGAGGTCTGGACGGTGGTGATCCAGGAGGGGGCATCGGAGAAGCCGTCGTAGGCGGTGGAGCCGAGCATCACGCAGACGGTGGCGACGAGTCCGGGGAGGCGGGGGGTGGCGTCCAGTCCGTTGAACGGGGAGCGGAAGACGAGGCTCCGGTCGGCCCGGCGGCCGAGGGGGGAGAGCCGGCCGAGGAGGCGGGAGTAGACCTCGAAGGCATCGGCGTGGTCGAACCAGCCGGCGCCGTACCGGACGGCGCCGGCGAGGTGGAGTGCGGCGTACGTGACGAGGAAGGAGAGCAGCGCGGTCGTGGACGCGGGGTCGGGGGCGACGAGTTCGAGCCAGGTGAAGGCGAAGAGCCCGGCGGCTGCGGGCCACATGCCCAGCCACGGGGGCAGCGGCCGGCCGGCGGCGGGGGCGCGCCCGAGGGCCCGGCAGAGGGCGAGGTGCAGGGTGCGCAGCGGGTTGAGCAGCGCCCAGGCGGGTCCGCACAGCAGGGAGGCGGGGACGAGTCCGACCCAGAGGAGTACGTAGACGGCGCCGGGTGCCGGATTGCGGTCCGGGTCGTCGGGGCCGAGGAGCAGGCAGAGCAGGACGGCGAGGGCCGCCGCCAGACCGAGGGCGCGCAGCGCGGTCCGGGTGGCGGGGGCGTCGGCCGCGCGCCGCAGGGCGTCGGGCAGGGGGCGGCCGGCCCGGTCGCCGCGGAAGCGGGAGTCGGACCAGAGCAGACCGAGGGCGAGGAAGGAGACGAAGAGCGCGGCGAAGGCGCCCGCGAAGGCGTAGAAGGGCGAGAGCGGCAGATCGTGCTGGGCGCCGATGCCGTGGGCGAGGACGCTCACGGCACCGGGCGCGGGGGTGCCCGTCACCGGACGACGAGCTGGGTCAGCAGCAGATCGGACTCATGGGTCTCGACCTCGAAGAGTCCGGTGCGGTCGGCGGTGAAGGTGACCGTGACGGTCCGCCCCGCGGGCAGGCGCGCCTCCTTGTCGTAGCCGTGGACGTGCAGGGTGTCGTCCCGGTCGCTGCGGACGCGAAGGCGCACGGTGCGGCCCTTCTCGACCTCGGTGCGGCCGGGGGCGGGGCTCGCCCTGCCGTCGCGGACGGCGAGGTCGACGGTGACGGTGCCCTCGGGCACGGCGTCGTCGGGCGCGCCGGACGGGGTGCCCTCGGCGGGGTCTCCCCCGCCGAGGGTGGCGGACGCCCGGACCGGGGTGGAGCCGACGGCCCAGGCGGTGTGGTCGTCGGCGTACAGCCCGGCGGTGAGCCGGGTGCCGCCGCCCGCCGCGCGGACGAGCGAGGCCGGGAGGTGGAACCAGGCGCCGTATACCCGGGCGAGCGGGTGTCCGTCGAGGAAGAGCCGGGCGTGGCCGCGACCGGCGAGTGCGGCGCCGCCCACGCTGTCGGGGGTGAAGCGGAAGTTGCGCACCGTCAGGCGGACGTTCCAGCCGTCCTCCGAGTCGGGCCGTACGGTGACGCCCACCTCGGGCGCGCCGTCCGCGCCGATCCGGCGCAGCCGGTGACCGTCGCCGTCCTCGGCGGTCAGCAGCCGGCCGTTGCTGCCGGTGTCCTCCGCGTGGCTGGTGCCGGGTTTGTGGTGGGTGGTGGCCCGGCCCCCGCACGCCCCCGCGCCGAGAGCGAGGGCGGTGGCGGTGACCAGGACGAGGACGGCGCGGGCGGGCCGGCGGGCCTTCATGAAGGGTTCCCTTCGGACGCTCCGTCGGCGGCCGGACCGTCGGCACCTCGCCCATCGGCGGCCGGCCCATCGGTGGCCGATCCGTGGACACCCGGCCCGCCGGCCGACTTCTCGGGCGCCCCCTTATCGGGCACCGGCTTCTCGGCCGCCGTCCGCTCGGCGGCCGGCGCCGTCGCTGCCGGGACGAGCGCACCGTCCGCGTCACGCCCGTCGCCGTCACCACCGCACCCGTCACCGCCGCCGTCTCCGTCCCGGCCGGCCGTCTCCCGGGTCCCGCGCTCCCCGTGGCGGGCGGCGGCGATCACGGCCCAGACGACCCAGACGAGTCCGAGGAGCCCGCGCACCCAGGCCGGGCTGAGCGGGATCCACGGGATCATGAACACGCCCTTGTCCAGGGCGTCCAGCAGCGTGAGGCCGCCGAGCGCCACGGTGGTCCAGCCCAGGCCGGGCCGGTCCCGGCGCAGCACCAGGCCGATGCCGGTCCACCAGAGCCCGGTCAGGAGCAGGGCGAGGGCGGGCACATAGGTCGCGGCGAGCCCCATGGTCGATCCGGCGACGTCCAGTCCGAGGCCGACGAGGCCGAGGAGGCTCGCGGCGGCGGCGAGCCGGCTGGTGCGCATCCGGCGCCACCACAGCACCCCGCCGACGAGCACCAGCACCACCGCGATGCCCAGGGCCGCCTGGACCTCGATGCGTTCGATGCCGCGCGCCCCGTACCAGTCGCAGCCGGCCGGCAGCCGTCGCGCCTGCACGTTGTAGTCGGCGCAGACCAGCAGCTGGGCCAGTTTGACGGGTTCGCCCACGAGCCGGTCGGTGGAGCCGGTGACGGAGCCCCGGGCGCTGCCGCAGGTGGGCAGGGAGCGCGGGGTGGAGTCGCCGGTGTCGGACTGCCAGCAGTTGCCGTCGCCCTGGCCGTCCCACCAGACGTCCGAGCCGTTGGGGCGGGAGCGGCCCTGCTTGTCCGTGCCCAGGTGGTTGTTCGCGTAGCGGTTGTGGTGCGAGGTGTCGGTCTGCTTGCCGAGGGCGCTCTCGCCGCGGATGAAGGCGGGAACGGCGCTCAGGAAGAAGGCGGCCCGCTTCTGGCCGTAGATCCAGTTGTCCTCGTAGAGGTTCCAGTTGCCGCCCGCGGTGATGATGCCGGTGCCGGGCGGCATCGAGATCTGCGGGCAGACGACACCGTCCTCGTAACCGCGTTCGACGGGCGGCTTGGCGCAGGTGCCGTCGGCGACATACGGGTAGTAGTCGGCGTTGTTGTCGTGGATGAGGTTGCGCTCGAAGCGGGCGTGGTTCTGGGGCAGGCCCGGGTGGCCGGGGAAGGCGCTGTCCATCGAGGCGCCGCCCATGTTGTGGTCGAACTCGTTGTCGTGGACGTAGACGGAGTCGCCGGCGGTGCCGGAGTAGCCGACCATGCTGTGGTGGCTGCGGCAGCCGGTGATCTCGATCGAGTAGCGCGGGACGTCGTAGCCGTAGCCGTCGTTGATGTTCGAGGCGCTGCCCGGGTAGATGCCGGAGTCGCCGTTGCCGTACGACTCGCAGTTCTTGTAGAGGCCGTGGTCGCTGGCGAAGGTGAGGAAGCCGTACTCGTCGTTCCACCGGGTCAGGACGTCGTCGATGACGAAGCCGTCCTGGGCCAGCACGTACAGCGAGTTGAACGTGGTGCGCTGAGCGGTGAAGTTCTTGAAGTAGACGCCGTCGGACTTGTCCGAGCGGATCGCGTTGAGCTTGCGGTACTTGGCGTCGATGACGACGTCCGTGCGCGCGGCCCCGGTGCCCTCGATCTGGAGGTCCTTCTTGCCGAGGATCGCCACCAGGTTCTGGTTGTGCGGGCACTTCGCCTGCTGGGCGTAGCTCAGGATCTGGTAGCCGAGCTGCGAGTTGGGGGCCTTCAGCCGGGCGCACTCCCCGGTGGGCTCCGGCAGCGAGGGCTCCTCCTCGTAGAGGCCGGGCAGGACCGCGATGTTCATGCCGGGCCGGTCGACGGCGTCGACGGCCTGCTGGAGGTGGCGGTAGCCGGACGTCCGGCAGCGGGCGAAGAGCGCCAGGTTCCTGGCCCGCAGCTCGGCGGGGAAGCCGGAGATCCGGCGTTCGAAGTCGGCCCGGTCGGTCTTGCAGACCAGGAGATCGGGCTCGCCGGTGCGGTACACGGGGACGCTGCCGGTCCCGTCGGGCAGGGTGACCGGCCGTTCCTCGTGCGCCTGGGCGGCCGGGGCCGCGAGGAGGGCGGCGGCGAGGGCCGCCAGGGCCACCAGAAGTCTTCGTGTCCACGACATGTGCGGGAGAGTAGAGCAATGTTCATGTTTTGAGACCCCCCTGCGCACGACGAATGACGTCCGCGCACCGCGAATGGCGTTGACGTGCGGGGCATCCATTCCTACGGTTGACCATAGGATTGATGGTTTTCCTCGGACACGGGAGCGCACATGGGCGGCAACGAGCAGGCCAGGAAGACGGCGGAAGGGCTCGCCTACTCCTCCGGCTTCGGCAACGAGCACAGCTCGGAGGCGGTCCCGGGGGCGCTGCCCCACGGCCGCAACGCCCCGCAGCGCGCCCCCCTCGGGCTCTACGCGGAGCAGCTGAGCGGATCGGCGTTCACCGAGCCCCGGGCCCGCAACCGCCGCTCCTGGCTCTACCGGATCCGCCCCTCGGCCGCCCACCCGGCGTACACCCGGACCGACAACGGCGCGCTGCGCACCGCCCCGTTCACCGAGACCGTCCCCGACCCCAACCGGCTGCGCTGGGACCCGCTCCCGCAGCCCGCGCCCGGTACGGACTTCGTCGCCGGCCTGTGGACGCTCGGGGGCAACGGCGACGCCGCCCAGCGCTCCGGCATGGCCGTGCACCTGTACGCGGCCGACACCTCGATGACCGACCGGGTCTTCGGCGACAGCGACGGCGAGCTGCTGATCGTGCCCGAACAGGGCGGTCTGCTGATCCGCACCGAACTGGGCCTGCTGAGCGCCGCTCCGGGCGAGGTGGCGCTGATCCCGCGCGGGGTCCGCTTCCGGGTGGAGCTGCTGGACGCCACCGCGCGCGGCTATGTCTGCGAGAACTACGGCAGCCCCTTCGTCCTGCCGGACCTCGGCCCGATCGGCGCCAACGGCCTGGCCAACGCCCGCGACTTCCGCGCCCCGGTCGCGGCGTACGAGGACGTGGAGGGCCCGGTCGAGGTGATCAACAAGTACTGCGGCAACCTCTGGTCGGCGACGTACGACCACTCGCCGCTGGACGTCGTCGCCTGGCACGGCAACCACACCCCGTACGTCTACGACCTGCGCCGCTTCAACGTCATCGGGTCGATCAGCTACGACCACCCGGACCCGTCGATCTTCACGGTGCTGACCTCGCCCTCGGACACCCCGGGGCTGGCCGGCGTCGACTTCGTGGTGTTCGCGCCGCGCTGGCTGGTGGGCGAGGACACCTTCCGCCCGCCGTACTTCCACCGCAACGTCATGAGCGAGTACATGGGCCTGATCGAGGGCGCGTACGACGCGAAGAGCGGCGGCTTCGTCCCCGGCGGCGGCTCGCTGCACACCATGATGTCGGCGCACGGCCCGGACCGGGAGACCTTCGAGCGGGCGAGCGCGGCCGAGCTCAAGCCGCAGAAGATCGACGACGGCCTGGCCTTCATGTTCGAGACGCGCTGGCCGATCGTCACCACGGAACGGGCGGCGACGGCCGGCCATCTTCAGCAGGGGTACGACGACGTGTGGCAGGGTCTGAGCCGCAACTTCCGTCCCTGACCGGCGCCGGCGGTGCCCGGACCGCTCCGGGCACCGTCCGGCACGACGACGAAACGCAGGTGACCCAGGTGACGCAGCCCCCTCTCACACCCCCCGCGCCCCAGGGGGCCGCGTTCGCCCCCGACTCCCTGGTGCTCAACCGCAAGCTGCCGCTCTGGTACCAGGTCTCGCAGTCGCTGCGCGCCTCGATACTCGGCCGCACCGCGGACGCCACGCTGCGGCTGCCCACCGAGGAGCAACTGGCCGCGCACTACGGGGTCAGCGTCCTGACCATGCGCCAGGCGCTCAAGGAGCTGGAGGAGGAGGGGCTGATCAGCCGCCACCGGCGGCGCGGCACCTTCATCGAGCCACGCGCCCGGCGCATCTCACCGGTCCGGCTGCTCGGTTCGATCGACGCGATCGTGGCCCAGCAGTCGGGCGAGCGGACCACCCTGCTCGACCACGGCCCCTCCCCCGTGCCGGGCGAGCTGGCGGAGTACTTCCCCGGCTGCCCGGAGGTCGTCGGCTACCGCAGGCTGCGGTGCGACGAGGAGACCGGCGAGCCCACCAACTGGGCGCAGAACTGGCTGCCTCCCCGGACGGCGGCCGGGCTCGACCCCGCCGACCTCGACCGCTGGCCGATGACGAAGGTGCTGCGCGACCGCGTCGGCGTGCCCATCTCCCGGATCACCGACACGGTCGAGGCCCGGCTCGCCGACCCCGTCACCGCCGAACTCCTCCGGGTCCCGCTGCTCAGCCCGATCCTGTACTACACGGGCGTGACGTACGACGAGGGCGGCCGGGTGGTCGACGTGGCGCAGATCCGCTACCGGGGCGACCGCTTCTCCTTCTCGGTGACCGTCGACGCCCACTGAAGCCGGCTCCCGGGCGCACACCGTCCTCGGGCGCCCTGCCGCGAGCCCCGGACGCGCCGTTACGATGCCGGGGAAGGCGGCGCACGGGGCGACGGGGAGGCGACACGGTGGCAGTTCCGGCAGCGGCCGGTCCCGGCCGGGCTCCGCGCGGCCCGCTGCTCGACGATCTGATGCCCTGGTCCGTGCGTCCGCTGCGGACCGGGCGCTCCTGGGTGACCGCCCCGGACGCGGCGTCGCTCCGCGCCCGCTGGGAGCGGCTGGTCACCGCGCCGGAGGCCGAGCGCGAGGAACTGTTCGCGCCCACCCGCGCGCGGACGCCCCGGACGCCGGTGGCCGCGCTGCCCGGCCATTCCACCGGGACCGGCCCCTTCGCCCGCGAGCCGGGCCCGTGCCCCGATCCGGTGCGCATCCTGCACGGCCCGTTCGACGAGCAGTGGCTGCTCCCCGACCACCGGCTGATCGACGAGGCGCGCCCCGAGCTGTGGCGGGTCGCCGACGGCCATCAGCTGTTCCTGGTGGAGCACGGCCGGGTCCCCCGGGACACAGGCCCCGCGGTCTCCGTGACCGCCCTGCTGCCGGACGGCCACTCACCGGCGGGCCGCCCCGGCCGGATCCGCCCGCTGTACCGGCGCCCCGGCGGCATCGAGCCCAATCTCGCCCCGGGGCTGCTCGCCGTGGTGCGCGGCCACCACGGGGAGGCGGTCACCGCCGAGGCCCTCCATGCCTGGATCCTCGCCGCCGCGCGCCCCGCGCCGGACGGCTGTGCCGTACCGCTGCCGAAGGACTCCGAGCGCTGGTGGGCGGGCGTGGAGCTGGGGCGGGAGCTGCGCCGGCTCCAGCTGCGCGGGGCGCGCGGCGGGGAGCGGCCCCGGCTGCCGGGCGGCCGGCGCCCCTACGTCCGGGCGGCGCTGCCGCCGGTTCCGGACGGTCTGGTGTACGACGCCGAGGAGCAGACCCTCTCCGTGGGCACCGGACGGATCGCCCCGGTGCCCGCCGGGGCCTGGGAGTTCCGGGTGGGCGGGGTGCGGATGCTGGAGCTGTGGTTCGGCCGCCGCGCGGCACCGGAGGCGGCGGCCGGGCTGGCCGCCCTGCGCCCGAGGAGCTGGCCGCAGGAGTGGACCTCGGAACTGCTGGAGCTGATCACCCTGCTCGCACTCCTCGCCGAACTGCGTCCCCGGCAGGAGGCGCTGGCCGAGGGGCCGGAGATCGGGGTGCGGGAGCTGCGCGCAGCGGGCGTCCTGCCGGTGCCGGCGGCGGCCCGGCGCCCCGCGTCGGTGCTCGACCACCACGAGGAGGGCCCGGACGGGCAGTTCGCGCTGCTGTGATGCGCCGCCGGCTGGACCTGGCGGCCTGCCTGCCGGCCCGGCCCCCCGGTCCTGTTCCCGGACGAGCCGACCACCGGACTCGATCCGCACAGCCTCAACCGGATCCGGTCGGCGGTCCGGGAGCCGGCGGGCCGGGGCACCACCGTGCTGCTCGCCACGCAGCCTCCCCGGGATCGTCCGCGCGCTGGACACGGCGGGGGCGGCGGTCGTCGACGTCAGTCTGCGGCCCCCACCCTGGACGAGATGTTCCTGCGGCTGGCCGGCCGCGCCGCACCGGGCGAGGAGGCGGCGGCACGAGCCCCGGCGCACCCCTCACCGCCGGCCGGGCCGCACCGGCCGCCGTCGCCCCGAACACCCCGGTCGCGGACGGCCTGGCCGCGCACCCTCGCGGAGGGGAACACGATCAGCGCGCTCGCCGCGGCCGTCCGCGATCTCTGCGGCAACGCGGCCCCGGCGTCCGGCGCCGCCTGGCCGGTCGCCACCCGGTGGCGGGGGCGCTGCTCTGGTCGGCGGTCCTGCTCGCGGTCGCGGTGCCCCTCGCGGTGCGCCGGTACGCACGCGGCGACGCGTAACACCCCGCGCCCCCGCACCTGGAGCCGTCCGCCGGGGTTCAGCCGGTCAGCGCGGCCGGGCGGTCCAGGGCGCCGAGCAGGGAGACGAAGCTCGACTCCAGGAAGGCGCCGAGTTCACCGAGGGCGGCCGGCCCCTCGGACGGCCAGATGGTGACCGCCTCCTCGGCGAAGGCCAGCCAGGCCCGGCTGGCGACGGCCAGCCGGGGCGAGTCCGGCATGCCGAGCCGCCGCTGCCCCTCCTCCACCCGCCGGGCCAGCGCCGTGCGGGTGGACTCGACGATGTCCTCGACGGCCGGGCGGCTGCCGGCGGCGCCGCGCACCAGCGTGAGGTAGACCCGGCGGTGCTCCTTGACGTACGCGGCGAAGCCGGCGATGAAGGCGCGCAGCCAGGCGACCGGTTCGAGCGACGCGTCCGGCTCCGTGGCCGCGGCGAAGTCGTCGCACGCGCGCCGCACGACGGCGCGGTAGAAGTCCCGCTTGGAGTCGAAGTAGTGGAAGAGCAGCCCGCGCGATATGCCGGCGCGGCGCGCCACCTCGTCCGTGGAGAGTTCGTCCAGCGAGCATGCGGCGAGCATGTCCACGCCAATCCCCACCAGCTGCGCCTTACGCTCGTCGGGGCTCAGGCGCGCGGCTCGCTTCTCGGACATGCGCACAGTGTAGAAGTACTTCGGCACCGAATTATTTCGGCACCCCGGAGCGTACCCGGACATGGCTGCGCGCCACTGCTCGCTCCGGGGATGACGGAAGAACGGGCAGCGGCGCGATGCCGGGACCGGTGGCGTCGGGTCAGTGGCGGCTGCCGAAGAGCGAGCGACGCAGTCGCCGCAGCGGCGCGAAGAGCGAGACGCGCGCGCTCCTGCTCCGACGGCTGTGCGCGGCGTCGCGCGAGGTCAGCTCACGCATGAGCATGGTCGCCTCCGCGGACTCTCGCTGCGGGACGACGGGGCCGCCCAGCACCGCGAGATGACGGTCCAGGCGCGAACTGGTCGCACCGCTCCCGCATGTGATCGCAGGCACCCGTGGCCTGCTCCGCACCGTTATCTGTTCCATGTCACTCCCCACCCGTACGAGGGCACCCGGTCCGGGCAGGTTAACCCTATCGTCCCGCACCGACACCCGTGTATCCCGGGCGAAGGATTACGCATCCGGATACGGAGGTTGACGGACCGTCCGCACAGCCGCCCGGTCGGGGGCGGATCAGGACGGTCCGTCGGGTCCGGCCCGGAGCCGGACCGGTCAGTCCAGCGCGTTCAGCACGGGGAGGTAGCCGCCGGACTGGCCGGAGGCGAAGGGGTGGTAGGACTCACCGATGTTGAGCCAGTTGAGGCTGTGCAGCCAGGCGTCTCCGGAGCAGATCTCGTGTCCTGTGAACGTCGAGGTCACGTCGCCGAAGGTGAAGCCGTGGTCGGCGGCCCGCTTGGCGGTGGCGGCGTTGAGGTAGTCGGCGGCGCCGTTGATGGCGGAGCGCACCTTGTCACTCAGACCGACGACACAGCTGCCGCCGATCTTGTAGAAGCGTGGGTAGCCGAGGACGACGACGTGCGCGTTCGGGGCCTTGGCGCGGATCGCGGAGTACACCGTGTTCAGCCGGCCGGGCAGCGTGGAGTCCACGAAGCTCCGGGCGGTGGCGATCCGGTTGAGACAGGTGGACTCCGACTGGAGGACACAGGTCGTCATGACATCGGCGAAGCCCGCGTCGTTGCCGCCGATGGAGATCGAGACGAGGTCGGTCGAGGAGGTGAGCGGGCCGAGCTGCTTGGCGGTCACATCACCGGTGACCGCCCCGGAGCAGGCGGTGAACGCGAAGGAGGAGGGCGCGTGGGCCGCGGCCCAGAGCGAGGGGTATGCCTTGGTGCTGCGCTTGCAGCTGCCGCTCTCGCTGGTGTAGCTGCCGGAGCCGACGCCGGAGGAGTAGGAGTCGCCCAGGGCGACGTAGTCGACCCCCTGCACGGTGGTCGCCGCCTCGGCGGTGGCGGCCCCGGTGAGCGCGACGACGGCACCGAGGAACAGCGAGGACGAGAAGGCCACGAGTCTGGACAATTTCATGGGGGGAACCTCCCTGGGACCGACCAGCAGGATCTCTGCCTACCCAGTGGTAGCAGCAGCGAAGCCCCCTTCGGTAGTGTCCATGCCAAGTCCATCGAATGATGTTCTGTCGACGCCCTTCTGAGATCGCGTCATATCCGGATCCGACCGCACGGCGACGGAATCCGCACGCCCGGATCGGCCGAACCCCTCTCCTCACGAGTCGAGTTGCACCCGATGTGACGTCAACCTGGCTGTCACAGCGGCCACTTGAGTCACCCCACCCTCACAATGTGCCGTGCGTCACATGGGACACCAAGGGTTGCAGCCCCTCCGGGCGGATGGTCTACTCCATTGGTCTATGCCAATGCCCGGCGGACAGGAGTTCTTTCCTGCGGCTCCCGGCGCATCGCGGCGACCCGTGCGCGCCCCCTGGGCCCGACGGCCTCGCCGCGGCCCGAGCCACCGTGCCGGGCCGCTGTTCTCCGACCGAGGCGCACCGACGAGAAGAGGCGAATCCCGTGAAGTTCCTTACGGCACTCGGCGACACCCTGCTCAGCAAGCTGGCGCCCGAAGCCGAGGCGCAGGCCGCCTGTGTCACCTGCGGCACCGGCTGTTCCTCCTACAAGCAGTACAAGTGCGAGCAGGGCATCCGGCAGTTCGCGCGGTGCTGCTACATGGCCAACGGCAGCTCCTGCACCGCGCCGTACTGCGGCGCCTGGAAGTACTGCGGCATCTCCTGCTGACGTACGCCGACTGACCGGCGCGGCCGACCGCTGATCCGCCGCGCCCCGTCCCCATGGATCCCGACGAGGAGGGCCTGTGCTCCGGCTGATGCGGCACCGTCTGCTGAGCCACTGGGCGCGCTCGCTCGCGCTGCTCGTCGGGATCCTGGTGGCCGTCTCCTCGTTCGCCGTGCTGTCCGCCACCACGCGCTCCGCCCGGCTCACCGTCACCGGCACCGTGGCCAAGAGCCGGGGCGCGTACGACCTGCTGATCCGGCCGCCCGGCGCGGCGCAGGAACTGGAGAACGCCCAGGGGCTGATCCGCCCCAACTCGCTCTCCGACGTCTACGGCGGCATCACGCTCGCCCAGCTCGCCGCCGTGCGCCGGGTGCCGGGCGTCGAGGTCGCCGCCCCGCTGGAGGTGCTCGGCTACGCCACCGAACCGGGCGCGGTCGCCGTCGACCTGGCCGGTCTGGTGCCCCGGGGCACCCGCGGCGTCTTCCGGCTCGGCCGGACCTGGCACTACGACCGCGGTCTGTCCGCCCTCGTGCAGCGGCCGCACACCGTGTTCATCACGCCGTACCCGCTGGAGACCGTGCCCGGCCCTCCGGTGTCCCGGCAGGAGGCGGACGGCAAGGCCCAGTACCTGACGGACCGCTACTTCGAGGTGCTGCCCTCCGGGAGGCGCCGCGAGGTGTGCGAGGGCGGGCTCCGCGCCGAGGAGCAGTCCACCGGGCTCAGCGCCGCCGTCACCTGTCTGTCCTGGTCCGGGGTGACCGCACGCGGCGAGCGGCCCCCGCCCGGCGACTCCGGCCCCCGCACCCGGGTCGTCTTCGCCTTCCCCGTCACCTACCTCGTCGCGGGCGTCGACCCGGAGGCCGAGTCCGCGCTCTTCGGGCTGGCCGGGGCGGTGACCGAGGGCCGCTATCTGCCCTCCGCCGCGCCCCGGACCGTGCCCGCCGGACCGGACGAGGTGCCCGGGGCGGTCCTGCCCGTCCTGCGGTCCTCCCGTACCGCCGGGGACCTGGAGGTGGAGGTCACCCTCACCCGCGAGGGCGCGAAGCGCCCGCTGCTGGACAAGCGGTTCGACGCCGCGTCCCGGCAGCGCGAGCAACGCTCCGGCGAACAGCTCGCCGTCGGACTCGGCTCGCTCCGGGCCACCGGGCCCGTCTCCTACGACGCCGGGCCGGACGGCACCGTACGGCCCCGGTCGGTGCCCCACCCCGACAAGGCGGCCACCCTGCTGCCGCTGGACGGGCAGGACGTCTGGTTCCGCTCGCTGGTGCCGCAGGGCGAACAGGGCGAGCGCCCCTCGGCGCTGCCGGAGGTGGTCGGAACGTTCGACCCCGAACGGCTGCCGGAGTTCGACGCCGGGAGCCGGCTGCCGCTCGGCACCTACGCGCAGCCCGCGCTCACCGGGGCCGACGCCCGGTCCCGGGAACTGCTCGGCGGTCAGCCCCTGCGTCCCGCCTCCTCCCCCACCTCGTACATCCAGCAGCCGCCGATGCTGCTGACCTCGACGGCGGCCGCGCGCTGGCTCGGCGACCACGGCTATCTGACGTCCGGACAGGCGGCCGCGCCCGTCTCGGCGATCCGGGTCAAGGTGGCCGGGGTGACCGGCGCGGACGCGGTCTCCCGGGAGCGCGTGCGGCAGGCCGCCGAGTCCATCGGGCGGATCACCGGGCTGCGGGTGGACATCACGCTCGGCTCGTCCCCGACCCCGCTCACCGTCGCCCTGCCCGCCGGCACCAACGGCCGGCCCGCGCTGGCGCTCACCGAGTGGTGGAGCAGGAAGAACGTGGCCGAGCGGATCATCCGGGCCTCCGACACCAAGTCGCTGGTCCTGCTCGCGCTGGTGCTGGTGGTCTGTGTGCTCTTCGTCGGGAACGCGGCGGCCTCCTCGGTCCGGTCCCGCCGGTCCGAACTGGGCCTGCTCGCGGCCGTGGGGTGGCGGCGGCGCCATCTGTTCGGCCTGGTCCTGGGCGAACTGCTGCTGCTCGGCACGGCGGCCGGGGTGCTCGGGGCGGCCGTGGCCTGGGGCGCCTCGCGCGCCCTCGGGGTGGACGCCCCGGCCGGACACCTGCTGGCCGCCGTTCCCGTGGCGCTGGCCGTCGCGGCCGCCGCCGGCGCGGTCCCGGCCTGGCTGGCCTCCCGGGTGCCGCCCGCCACCGCGCTGCGCCCGGCGCTCGCCACCGGCGGCCGGCCCCGGATCTCCGCCGGGGTGACCGGACTCGCCCTCGCGGGCGCGGTCCGGGCCAGGGGGCGGAGTCTGCTGGGGGCCGCCGCCGTGGCGACGGCGTCGGGGGCGGCGCTGGTCCTGCTGGCGGCGGCCTACGCCTTCGAGGGGACGCTCGCCGGTTCGCTGCTCGGCGAGACCATCTCCGTGCAGGTCCGGGCGACCGATGTGGCCGCGGTGGTGACGATGGCGGTGCTGTCCGTCGTGGCCGTGGGCGACGTGATGTATCTGGGCGTCCAGGAACGGGCCGCCGAATTCGCCCTGCTGCGGGCGGTCGGCTGGGGCGACGCGGCCGTCACCCGGCTGGTGCTGCTGGAGGGCACGCTCATCGGGCTGGCGGGCGCGCTCGGCGGGGTGCTGCTCGGCGGGGCCGCGGCGCTCCGGCTGTCGCCCGGCGGCTGGACGGACCTCGTCCCCGCGGCCTGCGCCGTGGTCGCCGCGGGCACCCTGCTCTCCGCCGCCGCCGGCCTCGTCCCCGTACTGATCCAGCGGCGGCACCCCACCGCCCGGCTGCTGGCGGAGGAGTGAACGCGATGGACTACGCGGTACTGACGGTGTGCTGGGCGCTCGCGGGGGTCCTCCTGGTCTCCGCCCTCGCCAAGGCACGGGCCTTCCCGGACACCCTGGAGATGGTGCGCCGGCTCCTGGCACGGGCGGGCCGGCCCCTCGCGCGGCGGTGCGCCCGGCCCGCCGCGCTGCTGCTGGTCGCCGTCGAGGCCGCCACCGGTCTCGCGCTGCTGGGCCCCCGGCAGACCGCCGGCCCCGGTCTCGTCGCCGCCGCCGTCCTCACCGCGGGCTTCACCGCCCTCGCCGTCCTGGCGACGGCGGCGCGCACCGAGGTGCGCTGCGCCTGCTTCGGCCGGCCCACGGCCCGGCTCGGCCGGCGCCATGTGGTGCGCAACGGCTTCCTGCTGGCCCTGGCCTGCCTGGGCTGCTGGGGCCCGGACGCGGCCGGGCTCGCCCCGGCGGCCGTACCGGCGCTCGTCATCTGCGCGACGGCCGCCGTGGTCGTCACGGCGGTGACCGCCTTCTACGACGACATCGTCGATCTGCTGAAGATCTCATGAAAGAGGAATGGGCATGATCTATCTGACCGCCGCACTCGTGCTCGTGGGAGCCGTCACCGTACTCAACCTGCTGCTGACCCTCGCGGTCGTCCGGCGGCTGCGCCGCCAGGAAACCGAGCGGCGGCAGCCCTTCGGCACGATCGACTCCGGCCCCGAGACCGGGGCGGCCCTCCCGGACTTCACGGCCGCCACGGTCGCGGGCGGGACGGTCACCGCGGCGTCCCTGAAGGGCCGCCAGGGGGCGCTGACCTTCCTCTCCACGGACTGCTCCGCCTGCACCATGGCGGTGGCCGACCTGCCCGAGTTCGCCCGGCGCACCGGCATGGACGCCACGCAGATGGTCGTGGTGATCGCCGGGGACGCGGAGGACGCGCACCGCATGGCCGAGCCGCTGGCCGGGATCGCGACCGTGGTCGTCGAGGAGACCGCGGGCCCGCTCTCCACGCTGTACTCGATCGAGGCGACGCCGACCACCGTGCTGACCGACCCCGACGGCACGGTCACCTACGCCCAGGCCGGCACCAACCCGGTGCTGGAAGGCCTCCCGGCGTGAGCGCGGGCCAGGAGTCCGCCGTCCACCGGCTGGGCGGTCCGCGCGGACTGGTCACCGGAGCGGGCGCGGCGCTGGCCCTGACCTGGCGGGCGGGGCCGGCCGCCTTCGTCTGCCAGGTCCTGCTGACGGTGGTGCAGGGGCTGCTGCCCGCCGGGGTCACCCTGCTCACCAAGTGGCTCTTCGACTCCGTGCAGTACGGCCGGACGCCCGGCGGCGCCGCGCCGATGACCCTGGTGGCGGGGCTCGGCCTGTGCGGCACCCTGCTGGCGGTCCTCCCGTACGCCTCGGACTACGCCAAGTCCCGGCTGCGCCGCGGGATCGCCTACCGGGCGCAGAAGGAGCTGTACGGGAAGGTGGAGGGGTTCGTCGGGCTGTCCCGCTTCGAGGACCCGGAGTTCCTGGACCGGCTGCGGCTGGCCCAGGACTCGGCGACCGGCGCGCCCGACCAGATCACCACCGCCCTGTTCGGGCTGGTGCAGCAGGCCACGGCCGTGACGGGGCTCGCCGTGGTGCTCTCCGCGATCTCGCCCTGGCTGACGGTGTTCACCGTGGCGGCGGCGCTCCCGGCCCTGTTCGTGCAGGTGTCGCTCAGCCGGCGGCAGGCCCGGATGATGTGGACGATCAGCCCCCGCAACCGCCGCCAGCTCTTCTACCAGAGCATGATGCTGGACCTGGCCGCCGTGAAGGAGATCCGGCTGTTCGGCGCCGGGGGCTTCCTCCTCGGCCGGATGAACGCGGAGACCCGGGACATCAACGCGGCGGAGGAGCGGCTCGACCGCCGGGTCCTGGCCTTCCAGACGCCGACCACCGCGCTGGGCGCGGTCATCGCCGCCTGCGGGCTCGCCTGGATGATCCACGGGGCGCAGTCCGGGCGGTTCGGGGCCGGTGACGTCTCGGCCTTCCTCGGCGCCTCCGCCGGGGTCCAGGGGGTGCTGAACTCCTCGATCCTCCATGTCACCAGCGGCTACCAGGCCCTGCTGACCTTCCGTCACTATGTCGACATACGGCGGCTGCCCACCGACCTCCCGGTCCCGCCCGAGCCGCTGCCCGTGGCGCCGCTGCGCGACCGCATCGAACTGGACGACGTCTGGTTCCGGTACGGGGAGGACGGGCCGTGGGTGCTGCGCGGGGTGAGCCTGACGCTGCGACGCGGCGAGTCGGTCGCGCTGGTGGGGCTCAACGGCGCGGGCAAGAGCACCCTGGTCAAGCTGTTGTGCCGGCTGTACGACCCGACGCGGGGCGCGGTCCGCTGGGACGGCACGGACATCCGCGCCATGGACCCGGCCCTGCTCAGGGAGCGGATCAGCGCGGTGTTCCAGGACCGGGTGGCGTACGACCTGTCGGTGAGGGACAACATCGCGATGGGCGATCTGCGCCATCTCGACGACGCGGAGCGCATCGCCGGGGCCGCGCGCCGGGCGGACGCGCACGACTTCGTCTCCCGGCTGCCGCGCGGCTACGACACGATGCTGTCCCGGATCTTCCCGGACGCCGACGAGGAGGATCCGGACGCGGTGGGCGTCACGCTGTCGGGCGGTCAGTGGCAGCGCCTCGCGCTGGCGCGGGCCATGCTCCGGGAGGGCCGCGACCTGCTCGTCCTGGACGAACCGAGCGCCGGACTCGACGCGGCGGCCGAGCAGCGGCTGCACGAGCGGCTGCGCGCCCACCGCGCGGGGACGACGAGTCTGCTGATCTCGCACCGGCTGGGCACCGTGCGCCGCGCCGACCGCATCGTGGTCCTGGAGGACGGCCGGATACGGGAGTGCGGCAGCCATGACGAACTGATGGACCTGAAGGGCGAGTACGCGAGACTCTTCACCCTTCAGGCGTCCGGATACGCGCGGGAGGACAGGGAGGTGGAGGTGTGAGCACCGCGATGATCGAGGTGGACTCCCTGCACAAGACGTACGGGGCCGGCACGGGCAGCCCGGTCCGCGCCTGCGACGGGGTGGACCTGGAGATCGGCCGGGGCGAGTTCGTCGCGCTCACCGGGCCCTCGGGGTCGGGCAAGTCGACGCTGCTGTATCTGCTGGGCGCGCTCGACCGGCCCGACGCGGGGACGATCGACGTCGACGGGGAGCGCGTCACCTCGATGAACCGGGCGGAACTGGCGGCCTACCGGCGCCGGGTGGGGTTCGTCTTCCAGCGCTTCCATCTGCTGCCCGCGCTGACCGCCCTGGACAACGTCATCGCTCCGGTCCTGCCCTTCCGGGTGGACTTCGACCGGCGGGCCCGCGCCCGTGAGCTGCTGGCATCGGTGGGGCTGGAGGGCCGGGAGCAGGCGCTGCCCTCGAAGCTGTCGGGCGGTCAGCAGCAGCGGGTGGCCGTCGCCCGTGCGCTGATCGGCGGTCCCCGGCTGATCCTCGCGGACGAGCCGACGGGCAATCTGGACTCGCGGTCCGGCGAGGAGGTGCTGGACCTGCTGACCGGTCTGCGGGAGCGGACGGGCGTCACGGTGGTGCTGGCCACCCACGACGCCCACGTCGTGGAGCGCTGCGACCGGGTGGTCCGGGTGCGGGACGGCCGGGTCTCGTGACCGCGGCGGTCCTGGGCGGGGTGGCCGGCTGCCTGCTCGCGGCGGGGCTGGCCGCCTGGTGGGTGCGGTACGCGTACGTCGCCGTGACGGTGCGCGGCCACAGCATGATGCCGACGCTGCGGCCGGGCACCCGGGTGCTGATCCGGCGCGGGACGCGCGGTGTGCGCAGGGACGGCATCGTCGTGGTCGCCTGCCCCGAGCCGGACACCGCGTGGCGGGGGAAGGCGCCGGTCGGCCGGGACCTGGCGGCGACCGAGTGGTACATCAAACGGGCGGTCGCGCTGGCGGGCGAGCCGTTCGCCGGCGCCCCGGTGCCTCCCGGCTTCCTGGCGGTGGTCGGGGACAGCCCGCACAGCGAGGACTCCCGGCGGTACGGGCCCTGCCCGCTGGACCAGGTCCTCGGTTCGGTGGTGCGCACCCTGGGCGGCCCGCCGGCGGCGGTCCGGGGCACGGCCGAGGAGCCCGGGGAGCCGGCGGGCCGTCACTCCGGGTAGACGGCCCGGATCGCGTCCCGGGCGAGTTCCAGGGCGCGTTCCCTCGACAGGCCCAGCCGGTGGGCGTCCTCGGCGTAGGTGCGGGCCGCGGTGCCCGCGCGGCGTTCGGCGGCGTCCCCGGCGGCGGCGACGAAGGTCCCGTTGCGGCCCCGGGTCTCGATCACCCCGTCCGCCTCCAGCGCCCGGTAGGCCTTGGCGACGGTGTTCGCGGCGAGGCCCAGTTCCTCGGCGAAGCCGCGTACGGTCGGCAGCCGGTGGCCGACCGGCAGTGCGCCGGAACGGGCCAGTTCGGAGATCTGGGTGCGCAGTTGCTCGTACGGGGCGGCGTCCGCGTCCGGGTCGACGGAGATCTTGGGAGTCACGGCCCCGATTGTGCCGCACCGCCGGAAATTCGGAGGCGGGCGGGCCGGACCGGTGGGTAGCGTCCGGCGCATGACTGTCATCGTGCGCGATTTCCGCCCCTCCGACGCCGAGGACTGGGTACGGGTGCGGCGCGCGGCGCTCCCGTACATGGTCACCACCCCGGAGCAGGTCGTCTTCGATCTGGAGAGCGCCGCCCCCGGCAAGCACTACCGGCTGCTGGTCGCGGAGGAGGACGGCGAGCTGATCGCGACGGCGCAGGTCGGCCTGGCGCACGACAGCCCCGAGCCGGGGCAGGCGTTCTGCAACCCGTACACCCATCCGGAGCGGACCGGGCGCGGGGCAGGCTCGCTGCTGCTGCGCACGGCCGAGGAACATCTGGCCCTGGCCGGCGCGACCACGCTCTACACCTGGGTGCTGGACACCCCGGGCAACCGGGCCTTCGCCGAGAAGCGCGGCTACGCCCCGAGCCGCCCGGCGCACTTCCTCCATCTCGACCTGGCGGGCGGCACGCTGCCGCCGCGTCAGGAGCTCCCGGCCGGGGTCGAACTGCGTACCGCCGCAGATTTCGCCGACGATCCGCGCCCGCTGTTCGAGGCGGACGCCGAGACCACCGAGGACGAGCCGGGCGACATCCCGACCCAGCTCGCGGACTACGAGGAGTGGCTCGCGGAGACCTGGAACAGCCCCTGCCTCGACCACGCGCTGACCTCGGTCGTGGTGGCCAGCGGAGAGGTGGCGGCGTTCAGCGTGGCGCAGACCGACGGCGTGGACCGCTACTGGTCGGGGATGACCGGCACCCGGCGGGTCCACCGCGGCCGCGGGTTCGCGAAGCTCGCGAAGAACGACTCGCTGCACCGGGCGCGCGCCGCCGGGTACACCGACGCCTACACCGGCAACGACGCCGACAACGCCCCGATGCTGGCGGTCAACCGCTGGTTCGGCTACACCCACTGCGCCACGGAGGTGCGTCATGTCCGCGCCCTCGGCTGACGCCCCGGCCACGGGAGCGGACGGCACGTCCCTGACCGTCGCCCTGGTCAAGGCGGGGCGGACCAAGATCCGCTATCCCGCCGACCTGGTCTCCGACGACGGGGTCCGGGTGACGGTCCGCGCGCCCTGGGCCGCGCCGGGGGTCCGCGATTTCGGCTTCGTCCGGTTCGAACCGGGCGACGTCTTCACCGAGCACTACTGGCGCGACGCCTGGTTCGCGGTGAAGGAGGTCCGGTCCGGTGCGGGCGAACTCAAGGGCTGGTACTGCGATGTGACCCGCCCTGCCGTGCTGCGGGACGGTGAGCTGCTGGTCGAGGACCTGGACCTGGATCTGTGGGTGTCGGCGGACCGGTCCGCCGTCCTGCGGCTGGACGAGGACGAGTTCGAGGAGAGCGGGCTGGCGGCGCGCGATCCGGACGCGGCCCGGGCCGCGGTGGCGGCCCTGGACGAACTGGAACGGCTCGCGCGCACGGACCGGGGACTCGCCGCCCTGCTGGACTGACCCCGTCGGGCGCCGCGCGAGAGCTGCCGGGCCGCGCGCCGGGCGCCGCCACCAGGCCCCGGCGCGCCCCGGCCGCCCCCGCTCAGCCCACCACCAGCTCCACCTCGTATCCCGCCGCGTCCTCCAGATACGCGGCCACGTGCTCGTCGCCGCCCGCGTGGGGATGGCGGTCCGCGAAGAGCAGCCGCCAGCCGTGGCCGGGGGCGCGGGCCACCAGCGCGTCGAGGGCGGCCCGGTCCTCGACGTGGAAGGCCAGGTGGTTGAGGCCGGGGCGGCGGCGCTCGTGCGCCCCGGGGGCCAGCTCGGGCGACTGCTCGATCACCACATAGCTGTCGCCCCGGCGCCAGCTCCGCCCGTGCTCCCACCGCTGGTACGGAACATGGCCCAGCTCGCCCAGGAGCCAGCCCCAGCCGGGCGCTGCCGCCGCCAGATCGGGCACCCACAGCTCGATGTGGTGGAGCCGCCCGGTGCGCGTCCCGCCCGTCGGCAGCGCGACGGCCCGGCGGGCGGCGGAGGGCGCGTACGCGACGGGGTCGCCGTCCTCGTGCCAGTGGATCAGGAAGCGCTCCCCCGCCCGGTATCCGTCGAGACCGGCCCGGCAGTAGGCGACCATGTCGTCCGGGAGGGCGTCCAGCGGGAACCAGCCCAGCTCGGAGCACTTGTCGGGCTCCCGGTTGGACGGCGGGCGGTCCGGATCGTACGCCGCCTCGAAGAACCAGCCGGTGCGGGGATGCCCGCCGGGCCCCCGGTGCTGCATGACCAGGGCCACCCGCAGGTCCTCCGGAGCGAGCGCGACGCCGATCTCCTCGGCCGCCTCGCGGATCATCGCCTCGCGGACGTCCTCGCCGTCCTCCACATGGCCCGAGGGGGCGTGCAGCAGGCCGTCCGCGTATCCCGTGCCGGAGCGGCGGGCGAGCAGCACGTCGGGGCCCCGGCGCAGGAGGAGATGGACGTCGACGACCTCGGTGTGGCGGCGGGGCGGCTCGGCACGGGCGACCAGGGCGTAGCGCTCGTCGTGGACCTCCTTGCCCCACAGGTCGCGGTCGCCGGAGAGCGGTTCGTGGTGGATCCGTTCGGTGAAGGGCGAGAGCAGGGCGGTGAGCCGGGCGGCGGAGAGCCCGACCCCGTTCCACACGCCTTCCACCAGGACCAGCCGGCCGCCGGGTTTCAGCAGTCCGAACCAGTGCCGCAGCACGGCCTCGGGGTCGGGGAGCAGCCAGACGACATGGCGGGCGAGGACCACGTCGAAGCGCTGTGTGCCGACCGGTGGTGCCGCGGCGTCCCCCGTGAGCACCTCGGTGCCGGTGCCCCGCAGCTTGGCGCGGGCCCGCTCGACCATGCGCGGGGACCGGTCCACGGCCGTGACCCGGTGGCCCTGGCCGGCCACCAGGAGCGCGAGGCTTCCGGTGCCGCAGCCCAGGTCCAGCACGTCGCCCCGCCCGTTCGGCAGCCAGCTCTCCAGCCGCCGCGCCCAGGCGTGCCGCACCACGGGGTCGAGCAGTCCGTGGTCCGGTTCCTCGTCGAAGGATCCGGCGGCCGAGTCCCAGTCGATCGTCGTCATGCAACGATCGTGCCATCCGTCACTGACAGCGGTGCCGGTCCGGGCGGGATCCGGCCACCGCCGCCCGCCCGGACGCGGGGTGACCGGGGCTCAGCCGACGGCCGAGGCGCAGGTGGTGGGGGTGGCGTGCGCCGGGTCGAGGGCGTTCGCCACCTCGTGGAAGGCGATCCGGTCGACGGTGCCGATGGCCACGTGCTCGGACACGTCGAGCGGGCACAGGTCCTGGAGCAGGACGTTGCGTACGCCGGGCCCGTCCAGGAACTGGGTCCGGTACGGCGTCACGACCTCGTCGTACCGGGTGGAGATGACGGTGTAGCGCACGCCGGGGACGGTGTCGGGGACCGAGTTGAGCTTGGTGACGAAGGGGGATCCGGCGACCTGGTCGGCGAGGCCGGGCGTGCCCGCTTCGAGGAGGTACGCCGCGCCGGGGAAGTACGGCAGCAGCTTGGTCAGGCCGAGGAGGGTGGTGCCGTGGTTGTCGGGGGCGAGTCCGACGAGGGCGTTGACCCTGGCCGCTCCGCCGAGGAACTTGAGGTAGTAGTTCGGCATCATGCCGCCCTGGGAGTGGCCGACGAGATCCGCCTTCGCCGCGCCGGTGGCGGCGAGGACCTTGTCGACGAAGGCGGCGAGCTGTCCGGCCGACTGCTCGATGGGGCCGAGGCCGTTGAAGACCGGCACCCCGGGCAGTTGCCCGTAGTCGAGCGAGTAGACGCAGTAGCCCCGTTCGACCAGGTAGGGCGCGAGGACCAGCCAGTTGTCGAGGGAGTTCCCGAAGGTTCCGTGGACGAGGACGACGGGGCGGGGGTGGGCCGCCGAGGGGGTGCAGGAGTAGTCGTTCCAGCCGCGTGAGGTGGCGGCGGGGGCGGCCGTCGCGGTGGTCGCCGCGGGGACGGCGGCGGCGACGGCGAGGAGCAGTGCGGCGAGGACGGTACGGGTGCGCGGCGCGCGGGTTCGGGACGGCATCGTGCGGTCTCCTTGCGGCTCAAGAGAGGTGCGATGTCTGTGCGCCTGCGGCCCGGACCACGGGTTCTGCGGCACGCGAGGTTCGGCGTGCTCATGCCAAATTACGCAGGGGTAGGGTTCCCTGGGAAGTTACGCGTCGGTAAAAACTGTTCGATCCCACGGCGCGGACGCACGACCCCGCCCCGCCCTCCAGGGGAGTCCGGCGCACCGGTCAGGCCGCGAGCCGCCCCGGCATCACGGCACTCGGCCCGAACCGCTCCCGCAGCCGGTCCGCGACCGCCTCGATCCGCCGCGCCCGCTCGTCCACCGGATCGAAGGTCAGCTGGTGCGCGGCCCGCTCCGCGTCGCCCAGCCCCTCGGCGCGCAGCGCGATCCCCCGGACCCGGGCCCGTTGCAGGCCGAAGGAGTCATGGATCCGGTAGGCGAGCGCGGTGAGGTCCGCGGAGTGCGCGGTGGGCTCCCGGAGCGTACGGCTGCGGGTCAGCGTCGCGTAACCGGTCCGGTCGGCGTAGCGCACGGAGACCGCGAGCGAACGGCACACCTGTCCCGCGCCGCGCATACGCGCCCCCAGCTCCTCGGTGAGCGACAGGAGCGCGCGCCGCTGCCGCTCGGGGTCCAGTTCGTCGCGCGGGAAGGTCCGGTCGGCGCCGAGCGAACGGGCCGCGGCGTCCGGCACGACGGCGCTGCGGTCGATGCCCCGCGCCCGCTCCCACAGCTCGCGGCCGGTCCGCACCCCGGTGATCCGCTGGAGGGTGCCGAGCGGGGCGGCCGCGATCCGGCCGACGGAGTCGAGCCCGTAGCCGCACAGGGCGCGGGCCGTCGCCGGGCCGACCCCGTCCAGCGCGGCGGCCGGCCGGTCCGCGAGGAAGGCGGCCTCCTCCCCCGCCGGCACCACGAAGGTCGCCCCGGGCACGGCCCGGCGCGCCGCCATCCGGGCCAGCATGGGGTTGCCGGCCGCCCCGATCGCGCAGTCCACCCCGTGCAGGGCCAGGGCGCGGACCCGGATCACCGAGGCCAGCCCGGTCACATCGCGCCCGAAGTAGCGCAGGGCGCCCGTGACATCGGCGAGCGCCCCGTCCGGCGGCGCCGCCTCGACGAGCGGGGTGAAGGAACCGAGCAGGGCGAGCAGCCCGGCGTAACCGGCGCCGTCCGGCGGGTCGCCGTCGACCGTGCGGAAGCGCAGGCAGAGGATGCCGGCCGGCCCGCTCATCCCGCGCTCCCCGGACTCTGGTGCCACAGCTTCCTTCCCGTGGGCGCCCCCTCACCGGCCGGCCGGAGGTCGGCCCAGGGGTTCATCTCGTATCCGGTGGGCATCCTGATCCGCCGTCCGCCGCCGTCGGCGGCCGGCTCCCCCTGGGCGGCCCCCTCCTCACCGGTCCCCTCCTCACCGGCCCCCTCCGTCCCGGAGGGCCGCGCCAGCCGGTCCGCGACCGCGTCGAGCCCTCCGGTGCGGCGCAGTTCGGCCAGCTCCGCCAGATTCCAGGCGGCCGCGCCGACCACGCTCAGACTGCGCGGCCCGCGCCGCTGCACCACGCCCCGCACCAGCAGCAGCCAGGAGTGGAAGACGGTGTGGGCGCAGGCGGCGTGGCTGTCGTCGAAGAAGGCCAGGTCGACCAGGCCCGTACCGTCGTCCAGGGTGGTGAAGACGACCCGGCGGCCGGAGCGGACGGGCGGCGTCTGGGTGGCGGCCTTGGCGCCCGCGACCAGCACGGTCTCCCCGTGCCGCGCCTCGCGCAGCCGCTGGGCGCTGACCACGCCCAGCTCCTCCAGGAACGCCCGGTGATCGCCCATCAGATGGCGCGAGACGTCCATGCTCAGCACGCCCAGTTCGGCGCTGAGCCGTTCCGCCTCGTTGAGGTCGGGCAGGCCGAGCGAGCCGGTGCGGTGGCCGCCGCCGAGCGGAAGCTGCGCGCCGGAGCCCGCCCCGCGCTGGGCGCGGTGCAGTTCGGACAGGTGCAGCAGCAGATCGCGGCGGTTGGCGCCGAACGCGTCCAGCGCGCCGACCTGGGCCAGCCGTTCGGCGGCCGGGCGGCCGGGGCGGGCCCGCTGCCAGAAGTCCAGCAGCGAGGTGTACGGCTGTCCGGCCTCGATCCGGGCGACCTCGGCCGCACTGATCCCGTGGACGTCCGAGAGCGCGAGCCGCAGCCCCCAGCGCCCTTCCCCTCCCCCTTCATCAGACACCAGTTCGATTCGATGAGTGGCCGCCGACCGGTTCACGTCCAGCGGCAGCACCGGCACCCCGCGACGCCGCGCGTCCGCCAGCAGCAGCCGCTTCGGGTACATCCCGGGGTCGTGGGTGAGCAGCCCGGCGTAGAAGGCCGCCGGGTGGTGCGCCTTCAGCCAGGCCGACTGGTACGTCGGTACGGCGAAGGCGACCGCGTGCGCCTTGCAGAAGCCGTAGCTGCCGAACGCCTCGATGATCTCCCAGGCGCGGGCGATCACCTCCGCGCTGTACTTCCGCGCCGCGGCGTGCCGGGCGAACCAGACCCTGATCCGGCCCTGCGACTCGGGGTCGGAGAGCCCGCGCCTGACCCGGTCGGCCTCGTCCCGGCCGCAGCCGGTCATCAGGTGGACCATCTCGATGATCTGCTCGTGGAAGACCACCACTCCGTACGTCTCGCGCAGCGGCCCCTCCAGGTCCGGGTGCGGGTAGCGGACCGGCGCCCGCCCGTGCCGGGCCTCGATGAACGGGCGCACCATGTCGGCGGCGACCGGACCCGGCCGGAACAGCGAGATGTCGACGACCAGGTCGTGGAAGTCCGCGGGCTGGAGCCTGCCGACCAGATCGCGCTGGCCGGGCGACTCGATCTGGAAGCAGCCCAGCGTCTCGGCGGTCCTGATCAGCCGGTACGTCTCGGGGTCGCCCGGTTCCACGGCGTCCAGGTCCACCTCGCGCCCCGAGACCCGTTTCACCTCGGCGACCGCGTGCGCCATCGCGGACTGCATCCGCACGCCCAGCACGTCCAGCTTGAGCAGCCCGAGGTCCTCCACGTCCTCCTTGTCGAACTGGGACATGGGGAAGCCCTCGCCGCTGGTGGGCACGACGGGGGTGCGGGCCAGGAGCGAGGCGTCCGAGAGCAGGACCCCGCACGGGTGCATGGCGGTCCCGCGCGGCAGCGCGTCCAGCGCCTCCACCAGTTCCCAGAGCCGTCCGTACTTCTCCTTCTCCCGTGCCACCTCGCGCAGTTCGGGCAGTTCCTCCATGGCCGCGAGGGCGTCGCGGGCCCGGATGTGCGGGAACGCCTTGGCGAGCCGGTCGGTCTCGGCCGGGTTCATGGAGAGCGCGGCGCCGACGTCCCGGATGGCGTGGCGCACCCGGTAGGTCTCGGGCATGGCGACGGTGGCGACCCGCTCGGCGCCGAAGCGGCCGATGATCGCGCGGTAGACGTCGAGGCGGCGGGCCGATTCGACGTCGATGTCGATGTCGGGGAGCACGAAGCGGCGCTTGGACAGGAAGCGCTCCATCAGCAGTCCGTGCTCGACCGGGTCGGCGTGGGCGATGCCGAGGAGGTGGTTGACCAGCGAACCGGCCCCGGAGCCCCGGGCGGCCACCCGCACCCGCATCTCCCGGATGTCGTCGACCACCCGGGCGACGGTGAGGAAGTAGGAGGCGAACCCGTGGTGGGCGATGATGTCCAGCTCGTGGTGCATCCGCTCCCAGTACGCGGGCCTGCGGTCGTAGCCGCGCAGCACCATGCCCGCCGCGGCGCGTGAGGCCAGGACCCGCTGGGCGGTACGGCGGTCCGCGCCGACCAGGCGCGGTTCGGGGAAGTGGGCGGAGCCGATGCCGAGGTCGGCCCGGGGGTCGACGGCACAGGCGTCGGCGGTGCGCCGGGTCTCCTCGATCAGCCCGGCCCCGGCACCGGGACCGAGACCGGCGGCGGAGGTGATCCGCTCGGCGGTCTCCGCCATCGCGCGGGCGTCCTTGAGCCAGCGCTCACCGCTGTCGAGCGGGGCGCGGCGCGGGTCGACCGGGACCAGCCGGCGGGCGGAGTCGAGCACATCGGCGACCGGGCCCTGCCCGGGGTCGGCGTACCGGACGGCGTTGGTCAGCACGGCCCGCACCCCGTGTTCGGCGGCGAAGCCGACGGTACGGGCGGCGAGCCGCAGCGAACCGGGTCCGGTGCCGTCGCGGCCGTGGTGCACGGCCTCCAGCCGCAGCGCGTCGCCGTACAGCTCGCGCCAGGGGGCGAGCAGCGCGGCGGCCAGATCGGGGCGGCCGGCGCTCAGCGCCCGGCCCACCTCGGAGGCGGGGCCGAGCAGCACGGTGAGCCCTACGGCGGGCAGCGCGGAGCGGTCGAGCAGGGGGCGGCCCCCGTCGGGCACCTCGGCGTGGGCGGCGGTGACCAGCCGGCACAGCTCGGCCCAGCCGAGGGCGCCGTCACGGGCGAGGAAGGTGACCCGGGGAGCCGATTCATCGACAAAGGCACCCCCGCGGGCCGGGGTCCGCGGTCGCGGCGTCCGCCCGCCGGCTCCACCCCCGGCGGCCGGCGGTCGCCCGCCGACCGCACGCGGGGCTCCCCCGCCGTTCACGCGCGGGTCCGGTGCCACCGCGAGTTCCACGCCGAAGAGCGGCCGGATCCCCTCCCGCTCGCAGGCCTTCGCGAAGCGGACCGCGCCCGCCAGGGTGTCGCGGTCGGTCAGCGCGAGGGCGTCCATCCCCCGTTCGGCGGCGCGCTCCGCCAGCCGCCCCGGATGCGAGGCGCCGTAGCGCGGGGAGAACCCGGAAACGGTATGCAGATGCGTGAACCCGGGCACCCGCACCTCCTGAACCAATCCGTACTCACCACCCCCTCGCTCTCCACCATAAACCAAGTTTCGAACATTCGTACGATACCCGGAGCGGGCGTCCCCACCTCAGCCATTCGGCCCAGCCCCGCCTGCGGGAACGCCGGGCACCCCGGACCGTGGGGGCATGACTTTCGCTGACGAGGTGAAGAACGCCGTCACTCCCCGGGCCGCCCTGCTCGTCATCGGCGTACTGGCGCTCCAGCTGCTGTTCATCGCCTCGTACGTCGGGGCGCTCCACAAGCCGAAGCCCACGGACGTCCCGTTCGGCGTCGTGGCGCCCCCGCAGGCGTCGGCCCAGCTCGTCACCGAGCTGAAGGACCTCCCCGGCGGCCCCCTGGACCCCCGTACGGTCTCCGACCCGGCCACCGCCCGGCAGCAGATCCTCGACCGCGACCTCGACGGCGCCCTGATCGTCGACCCCAGGGGCACGCGCGACACCCTGCTGGTCGCCTCCGGCGGCGGCACGGTACTGGCCGAGTCGCTGAACAGGATCGTCAAGGCGACCGAACTCTCCCAGCACCGCACCGTGCGCACCGTGGACGTCGCCCCGGCCTCGAACGAGGACTTCGACGGGCTCTCGTCCTTCTACCTCGTCGTGGGCTGGTGCGTGGGCGGCTACCTCTGCGCCTCGATCCTGGCGATCAGCGCGGGCACCCGCCCCGCCAACCGTCAGCGGGCGGTCATCCGCACCGGCGTCATGGCGCTGTACGCGATCGCCGGCGGCATCGGCGGCGCGCTCATCATCGGCCCGATCCTCGGCGCCCTCCCGGGCAGTTTCTGGGGCCTCTCCGGCCTGGGCGCGCTCACCGTTTTCGCCGTCGGCATGATCACCCTCGCCCTCGAAGCGCTCACCGGCATCGTCGGCATCGGCCTCGCCGTCCTGATCGTCGTCATCGCGGGCAATCCGAGCGCCGGCGGCGCCTTCCCCCTCCCCATGCTCCCCGACTTCTGGCGCGCCATCGGCCCCGCCCTCCCCCCGGGCGCCGGCACCTGGACAGCCCGCTCCATCGCCTACTTCAAGGGCAACGCCGTCACCGGCCCCCTCCTGGTCCTCTCCGCATGGGCCGTGGCCGGCACACTCGTCACCCTCCTGACGGCCATGCGCAGAAACCCGCCCCCCGCACCGGTGCCGACGGGGGCGGCCGGGGGCACGCTCGGCGGCGGATCCACGGCGGCCTGAGGCCGCCGCACCGCCCTCCGGACAACCCCGCCACGCCCCGCATACACACCCCCCACATTCCCTGCGCACATTCCCGCCGCACACCCCGCGCGCGGGCTCGACGCACTACCTCAAGGCCTCCCGGTTTCTCCCCACGCGCCATCCCCGTAACGACTTTGATGGGTCATCATCTAGTGGAGCGGGGAAAGCCGGACACGCGCCGTGTCCGCATGATTCGCGAGGAGGCACGGAGTGCGCAGTCGCGTGCGCGCGGCCGATGGACGGCAACTGGTGGTGGAGCGCCTGGGGGATCCCCGCGGCAGACCGGTCTTCCTGCTGCACGGGATGCCCGGCAGCAGACTCGGCCCGGCGCCGCGCGGCATGGTGCTCTACCAGCGCAAGACACAGCTGATCACCTACGACCGGCCGGGCTACGGCGACTCCGACCGATTGCCCGGACGCTGCGTGGCCGACGCCGTCCAGGACGTCCGCGCCATCGCCGACCACATCGGGCTCGACCGCTTCGCGGTGGTGGGGCGGTCGGGCGGGGCCTCGCACGCCCTGGCCTGCGCGGCGCTGATGCCCGACCGGGTCACCCGGACCGCCGCCCTGGTCGGGCTGGCACCCCGGGACGCCGAGGGGCTCGACTGGTTCGAGGGGATGGCCCCCTCCAATGTGATGGCCTACACCGCGGCGACCGCCGACCCCGACGGGCTCGCGCAGTCCTTCATCTCACGGTCCGCGGTGATCCGCCACAACCCGGTGCGGCTGATCGACGATCTGCGCCGGGAGCTGACCGATTCCGACCGGATGGTGGTCAACGACGCCGGGGTGCGCACGATGCTGCTGCGCAACTACAGCGAGGGGCTGCGGACCTCGGCATACGGATGGATCGACGACGCCCTCGCGTTCAGCAACCCCTGGGGCTTCGACCCCGCCTCCATCACCGGCCCGGTGCTGCTGTGGCACGGCGAGAAGGACGTGTTCTCACCGGTCTCGCACACCCGCTGGCTGGCGAGCCGCATTCCCGGCGCCAAGGTCGTGGTGGAACCGGCGGCCGCGCACTTCGACGCACTGCACGCCCTGCCCCGCATCCTCACCTGGCTGCTGGACACCTAGGGTCCCGGCCGTGGGAGCGCCCGGCGGTACCGGGCGCTCCCCGCCTCATACCGCCTGCGGTTCCAGTTCGCGCTGGAACCTGCGGTCGTCCCGGGCGATCCGGGTCAGCGGATGGTCGTCGCCGAGCTGCCGGGACAGCTCCTCGACCGTCTCCGCCCTGACCTGGAGCGCCTCCTCGTCCCGCCCCATCGCGCCGAGCGTGACCGCCATGTTCGACTTCATGGCCAGCGTCTCCGGGTGGTGCGCGCCCAGGGCGTCCCGGAACTGCGTGGTGAGCCGCCGCTCGGTCGACAGGACCAGTTCCAGATCTCCCCGTTCCGCCGTGGCGTTGGCCAGGTTCATCACGCTGAACAGCGTGTTGGGGTGCTCCGGTCCGTACACCTCGCGCATCGAGGCGACCACCCGGGTCAGCACGATCTCCGACTCCTCGGCCGCACCGGTGCCCGAAAGGTAGACCCCCAGATTGTTCAGGGCCGCCAGGGTGTACGGGTGCTTCTCCCCCGGCACCTTCATGTACTGGTCGACGACCTCCTGCGCGGTGTCCCGCGCCTCCTCCGCCTCGCCCGCCGCGAACAGGTCCGCGGCCAGGTTGAGGTCGCAGGCCAGGGACTCCGGGTTGGCGGAGGTGTACTTGGCCCGGTAGCGGGCCCGGGTCGCGACCGTCAGACGGCGGGCGTCCTCCAGCCGGCCGGCCCGGCGCAGGGAGACCGCGAGGCTCTTGGCCGCGCTGAGCGTGCCGGGGAAGGACCGGCCGAGCGTCGCCTTGTAGCTGTCGTAGGTCCGGCTGAGGATGCCGACCGAGTCCTCGTACCGGCCGACGTCCCGCAGGTCGCGGGCGAGGTTCATGGCCGAGGAGAGGCTGTACGGGTGCTCCTCGCCCAGCACCTCCCGCCGCCGGTCGAAGACGTCCTGGTCGATCTCGCGGGCCTTGGCGTACTGGCCGATGGACCGCAGGGTGAAGGCCAGGTTGTTCGCCGCGGCCAGCGCCCTGGGGTGCGACTCGTGGAAGATCTGGTTGAACCCGTCGGTGGCCTCCGTCGCCAGCTCGATCGCCCTGGTGTACTCGCCGAGCGTGCCGAGGTCGGTGGCCAGACTGCTGGTGCTCATGTACGTGTGCGGATGCTCCGGGCCGAGCACGTCGCGCTGGGTGGCCAGGGTGATCTCGTCGAGATCCCTCGCCTCCACGTACCGGCCTCGCGAGCGGTAGAGGTTGGAGAGGTGGAAGCAGAGGTAGAGGTACTGGATGTCCCGCTCGCCCAGCGTCTCGCGCCAGATCTCGCGCAGTTCCTCGCAGAGCGTGCTCGCCGTCCTGAAGTCACCGCGCTTCCACAGATAGCGCACCCGGTCGATCAGCAGCCTGCGGGCCTCGGGCTCCTTGCAGTTGCGCGCGTCGGACGGGCCGAGGTGCGGCCATATCGTCGCGAACTGCGGCCAGTTGGCGGGGTTGTCGATCGGCTCGTCGTCATCGGGACGGGCACCCGCCAGGATCCGGTGGACCGCGTGCCGGGCGTCCCGCTGCTCCTCCTCGGTGAGCTGGGCCCGGATGACGGCCTGGACCAGCCGGTGCACCTGGATGGAGTTGGAGACCTGGTCGACCTTGGCCAGGGCGAACCGGCCGATCTCCCGGATGACCCGGCCCAGCACCAGCTTCTCCTGGAGCGAGGCGTCGTACGGCTTCAGCGCCTCGATCATCTCCTTGCTGTACAGCAGGTTCCCCGAGATCGGCTCGGGGGCGAAGAAGGCGCAGAGCTGGAGCAGCCGCACCGCCGCGGGCGAACGCTCCTTGAGGCGCTGGATGGAGATGTTCCAGGTCGCGGCGACCGGCTCGGGGTAGCCGGCCGGCTGGTTGAGGGCCAGGACCTCGGGGGCCTGCTGGGCCAGCATCTCCAGGTAGGTGTCGATCGGCGTGGCGGTCTCCGCGATCCACGCCGCGGCCTGTTCGACGGCGAGCGGCAGATCGCCCACCGCGGTGGCCACCTGGGCGGCGTCCTCGTCGCTCAGCCCCGGCGCCCGGCGCTGGAGGTGCTCGATGGACTCCTCGCGCAGGAAGACGTCGACCGGCAGCGCGTCACCGTGCTGCGACCACGCCTGGTTGCGGGAGGTGACCAGGATGTGGCCGGAGCCGCCCTGCGGGAAGTAGCGGCGGAGCCGTTCGGGGTCGTCGGCGTTGTCGAAGACCAGCAGCCAGCGGTCCGAGGGGACCCCTCGGCGCAGCAGGTCGACGGCCTCCTGGGAGGCGGCCGCCATGTCGTCGCCGCCCTGGGCGCCGAGCCGCACGGCGAGTTCGGCGAGACCGGCGACCACGTCGTCGGTCTGCTCGGACGATATCCACCAGACCAGGTCGTAGTCGGCCATGAACCGGTGGACGTACTCCAGGGCGACCTGGGTCTTGCCGACGCCGCCGAGTCCGTACAGCGTCTGCGGCTGCGGCAGCACGACGGCCATGCCGCCGCCGAGCTGGTCGCGCATCCGCTCCAGGACCAGGGAGCGGCCGGTGAAGCCGGGGTTGCGCGGCGGCGCGTTCCAGATCCGGGGGACGGTGCCGGGGAAGCGCGGTCCGGGCGAGACGGCGTCGGTGAGCTGCACCGGCCGGTCCAGGGCGCGCAGCAGGGCGGCCGTGGCGTGCACCTCGTCGAGCCGGAACAGATCGACGGGGTTGCGGTCGATGTAGGGCGCGGAGAGCCGGACGTCACCGACCCTGAGCGGCAGCAGATGGCGCCGCCCGCCGCCCGGGTCCTCGGCGACGGATCGCTCCCAGAGGTTCACCGCGCGCTGCGACTTGAGGTAGGCGCTGGAGAGCAGCACCACGGTACGGGCGGCGTTCTCCGAGGTGAGGGCCGAGGCGTCCTCGGGCCCCCGGTCGGCGGAGACGTCCCGGGGCACGACGCGGAATCCGGCCCGGGTCAGGACGGACTCGATCCAGTCGGCCCACATCCGGTTCTCCGCCACATAGCTGAGGAAGAGGTCGGCGGGCAGCGCGGGCCGGCGCCGGGTGAAGGCGTCGCGGATGCGCAGCCGCACCTCTTCCCCGACCTGCGGCATGGCCGTGATCTGCTGGTCGGTGATGACGGCGGTGAGCCGTTCGAAGGCGGAGAGCAGCGAGTTGGTGAGCCCGGCCTCGTCCCCGAAGGTGGCCAGGGTCTCCTCGTAGGCGTAGTAGGGGCGGTACGGAATCTCCACCGCGCCCCAGTAGGCGGTGAGTTCGTCCCCCGACAGATCGCGCGGCAGCCGGTCGAACTTCAGCCGGGCCAGCGCGCGGCCGGCGTCCGCCTTCTCCTTCTCGCCCTCGTCGATGCGCATCGGGACGGGGAAGATGGAGATGGGGCGGCCGGTGTACCGCTCGGAGATCTGCCGGGCGACCGAGGCGGCGCCGTCGATGGACTGGTCGCTGAGGGTGAAGCAGTCCACCAGCACGTCGGGCAGGTGGACGGTGCAGATGTCGGCGATGTCGCTGAGGCCGGTACGGCTGTCGATGAGGACGTAGTCGTAGTTGGCCTTCATGTCCTCGCGCAGCGCGTCGAAGAAGTGGCCGCCGCCGAGCCGGTCGTAGAAGTTGTCCCAGTCGAAGGTGGAGACGGTCGCGGAGTACTCGCGGTTCTGCCGTCCGGCGGAGACGAAGTCGAGCGTGCCGCCCTGGGGGAACTCCCAGCCGAGCGCCTCGGGGGTGAGCGAGACGGCGTGCGGCTGGATCCGCGCGTAGTCGCGGTGCCAGTCGTCGGCGCGCTGCACGGGGCTGGTGGCGGCCCAGGCGTACTCGGTGATCAGATCGATGACGCCGGTGGTGGCGCCGAGCGTCGACGGGTCGAGGAACGGGTGGAAGAACCGGTGGAGTCCGGGCGCCTCCAGGTCCCAGTCGACGGCCAGGACCCGCTTGCCGTTGGCGGCGAGGATCCAGGCGGTGTTGGCCAGGGCCATGGTGCGCCCGGTACCGCCCTTGTACGAGTAGAAGGTGACGATGCGCCCGTCACGACCGGCCGTCATCCGTGTCCTCCGCATCCGTCGCAGCGTCATGTGTCTCGGGGATGTACTGGGTCTGCGCCATCGGTCCCATCAGCCGTGTCCGTTCGCTGGGGCCTCCGCCGCCGGTGGCGGGCAGATAGACGGCCGCGTGTCTGAGGTACTGCTGGGCGGCGACCTCGACCACCTGCGGCAGGATCTGGCCGAAGGCCTCCATGCTCGGTACGCCTTTGGCGGCGGCCCGGCAGTAGGCGCGGCCCTGGCGCATCTTGGTGGGCATGGTCCGCTCCAGCTTGGCGGTCAGTTCGGCCTCGGCCGCCCTGCTCTCGTGGTCGTCGCGGTTCCAGGGGACGATCATCGTCACCCAGGGGCGGTGCTCGGCGTCGAAGGCGGCGAGTCTGCGGCACCGCTCCTCGTCGCGGAGCGCCCAGCGGTCGACGAGCAGGATCTCCGGGGTGGCGGGGCCCTGCTTGATGCCGGGCGGCCCGGGGTCCTCGTCGAAGGAGGCGATGGTGGCCTGGTAGTTGAGGGAGCGCACCAGGTCCTCGGCGACATAGGCCAGGGGCCGGGCGGCATCGGGGTGGTAGGGGTTCCAGTCCTGGGGGTTGTCGCCGTAGTAGTCGGCGTTGCGGCCCTCGGGCAGGTCGTGGCGGGTGGCGGCGGCGATGGTGACCTGCATCGGGCGGGGGCCGCCCGCCCCGCTGCCGGCCGAGCCGAAGGCGCTGGGGGCGAGCCGGTAGTCGACGGGCCGGCCCGTGCCGAGCCGTACCGTGTCGGCGACGCTGACGATGCGTTTGGCGAGTTCGTAGACGGCGCGCTCGTACTCCTCGTTGAAGAGTTTGAGCTTGATCAGTCCGTAGAGGCCGTCGCTGACGTAACGGTCCCCGAAATCACGGTGGTTGAACTGTAATCGTTCGGCGGGTCCGGGAAGTTGGCTGGGCGGCACGGGCACCCAGAGGGCCGGGACGATCGCCTCGGCCGGCTGGTTGGAGCGGGCCCGGTGGTGGATGGCACGCTGGGCGAACGCGTACCACTCCTTGCCGCACATCTCACTGGCGAAGTAACGCGGCGAGAACAGCGGTACGAACACCCGGCAGGTGGCGAGCACCTCTCCGAGCCGTTCCGACCAGCCCTCGCCGGAGCGTATCTCGCGGTCTATGAAACCCGCGGGGGCGCCGGCCGGCAGATCGGTCATGGCCATCACATGGCCGCAGAGATCCTGGAAGAGCCGCTCGACCCACATGTCGGGGTCCGTGCCACCGCCGTACCCCGGTGTATGGGCGTAACTCAAGAAGAAGTACGGCCGATGGTCCGCCGCTCGCTGCTGCGTCGTCCCGTGCACACGACCCCCGTCCTGTGTGAGCACCCGCACCCGAGGAGTGAAGTGAATGCGAGCGAATTCATCATTCCGGAGCGGACCTTGCTCCACCCCCATGGCGTTCGGTCATTCAACGCCACTTTTCAGTCATCCGTTCCCCGACGCCCGCCATCGCACGCGGTATCGCGAGGGGTCTGCGGCCGTTCCTCCCAGTTGTCCGCCTCCCCCGCGCCACCCCCGTCGAACCGGAATGCAGGATTCAGAATTCTTTTCGCATCAGGGCCAGCAGATGCTTTCCCCCGATGGTGAGTTCGGCGGCCTCCTCCAACGTGTCGAGCGCTTGGGTGATCCCGTCCCGGTAGTGCGCGTCGAATGCGGCGAGCGCGATCCGCTCATAGGTGTCCGACAACAGCCGGGAAAACGGAACCAATTCCTCCCCCCAGGGCATTCGATGGTCCCAGGAGCCGTCCGCCGCGTAAAGATCCGTGACGTCCGCGAGTGCGCGGAGCCGCGCCCGGCGGGCACCGCGCAGCAGGGCGAGTGCCAGGGTGTCCGCGCGCTCGTCCGCGCCGATGCCCAGCGCGCCGTATCCGTGCCGGCCGATCCGGGGCTCGCCCGGCCGCGTACCGGCGAGCGGGGTGAAGACGAACGGGAGGTCGGCGCAGGCCGCGCCGAAGGCGGGGGCCCGCTCCTCGACGAGGGCGCGGGCGGCCGTGAGCGCGGCGCCCAGCCGCTCGGCGGAGGCCGTGTCGAGCGCGACGGCGGGTGCGTCGAAGCAGTCGCGGTACGGGTCGAGGTCGTCGATCACGAAGCCGCCGCCCGGAAGGTCCCCGGGCGCGGCGAACGCGCGCACCGGCAGCCAGCCGGGCTCCGCCGTCCCGGTGTGCCGGATCCGCCGTTCGGGGCCGCCGACGGCGGGGCCGGCCAGGAATCCGCCGCCGGCCGCGCGCAGCAGCACGGTGCCGTCGCCGTCCGGACCGGCGAGCGCGAGCCGGCCGACGGAGGGCAGGACGACCTCGCCGTCGCGGAGGGAGACCGGCACCCGCAGGCCGTCGAGACCGGCGCGCACGGCGGCGGCGGCCAGCAGGGCCCGCACCCCGTCCACGGCCCCGGCCGCGGCGTCCGGCCGCTCCTCGTGCAGGGCGTCCAGCGCGTCGAGCAGCCGGGTGCGCGCGTACGGGTGGGCGAGCACGGCGTCCAGCGCCCCGGCGCCCTCGGGGGTGCCTTCCAGCGCGCCCGCCAGCTCCCAGGCCGCCGCCCAGGGCTCGCCGCCCCTGCCGTCCAGATCGGCGTGGAGCCGGGCGAGCAGGGTGCGGGTCAGGTCCTCCTGGGCCGCGAGCAGTTCGGCGGGGTCGGTCACGGCGGGGGCCACCGCGTACACCGGTGTGCGGGCCTCGACTCCCCGCACCAGGGCGGCGAGGTCCTGGCAGTAGACCGAGGGGTTGTCGAAGCCGCCGCCCTCCTCCGTGGAGGCGTACCGATGGGTGTACAGCCCTCCCCCGCACGAACGTACGACGGGGCACGAGCGGCACGTCTCGCTGACGCCCGCCAGACCGAGCTGCCGGGCACGCACCCCGGGATGGGCGGCGACCTCGTCGAAGGGGTGCGAGAACACGTCGAACCCGGTCGCCGCCGCGCCCTCGTAGGCGCTCTTCAGCGAGTCCACCTGCTCCAGCCGGCCGTCGGTCTCGACCACCACGAGGTCGGTCGGGGCGAGGCCCAGCGACTCGGTCAGGCTGGGGCCGCCGTTCAGCGTCGAGGCGACCGAGGAGAAGATCCGCACCGGCACCGGACGCCCCCGCTCCTGCCAGCGGTCGTACACCGCGAGGAGCCAGTCGGCGTAGGCGGTGGGCGAACCGTCCGGCCGCGGCGGCGGGTCGTCCCAGGTGGCGTGCGGAAGCAGGAAGTCGATCAGCGGTGGTTCGAGCTCCGTGAGCGCGTCGAGCACCGCGTGCGGGTCGTTCCGGATGTCGATCGTGCAGAGCAGGCCGAGGTAGAGATGGCGGTAGCGCTCCTGCCGGAGCAGCTCGACGGCCTTGAGGACCAGCGGATGACTGCTGCGCCCGTCGGCGAAGCGCCGGTGGCGGTCATTGGCCGCGCGGTCGCCGTCGAGGGAGATCCCCACCTTGACGTCGTACTCGCAGAAGAGATCGAGATAGCGCGGGCTGAGCTGCAGGCCGTTGGTGTGGATCCGCAGATCCAGCGCGGCGACGCCGTCGAAGGCGGCGGTCAGCTCCTCGCACACCGTGCGCAGCCGGGCGGGGCCCGCCAGCAGAGGCTCCCCTCCGTGCAGGATTACTGACACGGAGGGCAGTGCATGTGTCTTGGCGTGCTCAGCCAGCCGCCGAGCAGTCCTGCAGATGACTTCGTCAGAGATTGTTTTCGGACGGGTTCGCCAGCTCTGATCTGCATGTTCGTAGACATAGCAATGGTCACAGGCGAGATCGCACCTGCTGTGAACCTTGAGTACCACTTCACGGAAAGGGACCAGGGGTCCTGTCATTCCGCCAGTCTAGCCAGCCCGGAAGGGTGATCCGGACGATGACCGCACGGGTGGAGTGTTCCGTATACGGGTGTGGTCAGAGTGATGAGTTGAAGGTGGATGCCTGGCTGGGGCGGCCGGCGGAGGCGACATGCACCCGACCGAGCTTCCTGGCGGCTTCGCCACCACGCGCGTCGATCGCGGCGAGCGGCACACGGCTCTTCTTCGCACCGGCGAAGGAGAGGGAGGATTCGATGGTCTTCACGGCCGTCCTTGAGGGGATTCGTTCCGATGGAATGGTTCCGGACAGGAAACCAGCGTTGGTACCTGCACCATTGCCGTGTCCGGCGGCACGACTTTACTCTCATGACCTCGGTTGGCAACTGAGGACGCCGACTTGGAACGAGAGCGTCACACGGGACCGGCCCCGATCAAGTGGAACTTAAGATTCCGCCATCTGGGTGACGACATAACCGCAGACGGGAGTGAACATGACGGCGATTCCCGGACCACTGCAGAGCATGGTCTTCAGGAACGCTGATCTGCCGGAGCTGTTTCACCACACGGACGCCATTGCGGTCTCGCGTCAGCGGGAGGCGGTGAATACGACCCGTTGGCAGTTGATTCTGCTGGTCGCGGGCACGGTGCCGGCCGCCTTGCCGTGGCGGGCGGAGGTGGCAGGGGGGCTCCAACTCACGGACTGTGCGGCGGTGTTGGCGTACGCGGGGGTGCTGGTGACGACGTATCTGGCGTCGCGGCGGAAAGCAAAGTCGCATTGGCAACTGAATCGGTCCGCGGCGGAGTTCATCAAATCGATGTGCTGGCGCTACTCCGTGCATGGCTCACCTTTCGATACGGGCACCCAGCACCCCGAGGCCGTGTTCGCCAACCGGCTGGAGGAGGGGCTCCAGGAGCTGCGGAAGGTGGGGTGGGCCGATCCCCGGGATCTCACGGCGGATTCCGGCGGACTGATCACCGATTCCATGCGCGCGTTGCGGGACAAGGCATTCACGGTGCGCAAGGAGACCTATGTGCGCGACCGGCTCATCGAGCAGCGCACGTGGTACCGCAGGCGCCAGGAGGTGTCCCGGCGGGCCACGCTCGTCTGGTCGTCGACGATCGCCGCGCTGACGGCGCTCGCGCTGCTGCTCTCGCTGTTCAGGGCCTTCTCGGCCGGCCAGTCCTTCGCCCTGACCGGGGTGGTCTCCGCCGCGGCGGCCTCCTGTCTCGCCTGGGTCGAGATGCGCCGCCACCACCCGCTGATCTCGGCCCACTCGCTGGTGGAGAAGGACCTGGAGTCCATGCAGGTGGCGATGGAGACGACGCTCACCGAACGGCAGTGGCCGCGCGCGGTCTTCGAGACCGAGCGCATCGTCTCCCCGCAGCACACCGACTGGCTGGCCCGCCACCAGATGTGACGGGCGGCGGACGGCGCTCCTCTCACCACACGCTCTAGCTTGATCTTTAACCTGTGCGGCGAGGTCGTGGGGTCGTCGGCTTCTTGTTCCGGGACGTGGCGGTGTCGGTTTTGCGGGCTGTGTGGACG
>NZ_JBSFHN010000033.1:50816-98361 GCF_053597115.1 Streptomyces sp. NPDC001515 | reverse complement strand
GATCTCCTCCACGGACGTCGAGGAGATCCTGCTGGAACAGAGCTACCACGTCGCGACGTTGGACCATGATGCGGAGCGGATCTTCGACGAGAGCGCCGACAACCGAATCAACCCTCGCCGCGGACGACGTCCTCGCCGCCGCGCGGCGGGCCGCGGAACGCTCGGTGGAGCACCTCCTCGGCCGGCAGGACGAGCAGGGCTGGTGGAAGGGGGACCTCGCCACCAACGTCACCATGGACGCCGAGGACCTGCTGCTCCGTCAGTTCCTGGGCATCCAGGACCCCGAGACCGTCCGGGCCGCGGCGCTCTTCATCCGCGGGGAACAACTCGGTGACGGCACCTGGGCCACCTTCCACGGCGGACCCGGGGAACTCTCCACCACCATCGAGGCGTACGTGGCCCTGCGTCTGGCCGGGGACCGGCCGGACGACCCGCACATGGCCCGTGCCGCCGGATGGATCAGGGAACAGGGCGGCATCGCCGCGAGCCGGGTCTTCACCCGGATCTGGCTGGCCCTCTTCGGCTGGTGGAAATGGGAGGACCTGCCCGAGCTGCCGCCCGAGCTGATGTTCTTCCCGAAGTGGGTCCCGCTCAACATCTACGACTTCGGCTGCTGGGCCCGCCAGACCATCGTGCCGCTCACCGTCGTCTCCGCGAAACGGCCGGTGCGGCCCGCGCCCTTCGCCCTGGACGAACTGCACACCGACCCGGCCGACCCCAATCCGCCGCGCCGCCCGGCCCCCGCGACCAGCTGGGACGGGATTTTTCAGCGGCTCGACAAGGCCCTGCACCTCTACCATCGCGTCGCCCCGCGCAAGCTGCGCAAGGCCGCCATGAACGCCGCGGCCCGCTGGATCATCGAACGCCAGGAGAACGACGGCTGCTGGGGCGGGATCCAGCCGCCCGCCGTGTACTCCGTCATCGCCCTGCACCTGCTGGGCTACGACCTCGACCACCCGGTGATGCGTGCCGGGCTGGAATCGCTGGACCGCTTCGCGGTGTGGCGCGAGGACGGCGCCCGCATGGTCGAGGCCTGCCAGTCCCCGGTCTGGGACACCTGCCTCGCTACCATCGCGCTGGCCGACGCCGGGGTCGCCCCCGACCACCCGGCGCTCGTCAGGGCGGCCGACTGGATGCTCGGCGAGGAGATCGGCAGACCGGGGGACTGGTCCGTACGCAGACCCCGACTGGCCCCGGGCGGCTGGGCGTTCGAGTTCCACAACGACAACTACCCGGACATCGACGACACGGCCGAGGTGGTCCTCGCCCTGCGCCGGGTCCGCCACCCCGACCAGGCGCGGGTGGACGCCGCCATCCGGCGCGGAGTGCGCTGGAACGTCGGCATGCAGTCCCGCAACGGCGCCTGGGGCGCCTTCGACGCCGACAACACCAGCGCCTTCCCCAACCGCCTGCCCTTCTGCGACTTCGGTGAGGTCATCGACCCGCCCTCGGCCGATGTCACCGGCCACGTCGTGGAGATGCTGGCCGTCGAGGGCCACAACCGGCACCCGGCCACCCGCCGGGGCATCGAGTGGCTGCTCGCCGAACAGGACGCGGGCGGAGGCTGGTTCGGCCGCTGGGGCGTCAACTACGTGTACGGGACCGGGTCGGTGGTCCCCGCCCTGATCGCCGCCGGGCTGCCCGCCTCCCATCCGGCCGTCCGCCGGGCGGTCGGATGGCTGGAGTCCGTCCAGAACGACGACGGCGGCTGGGGCGAGGACCTGCGCTCGTACACCGAGGACAAGTGGATCGGCCACGGCGCCTCGACCGCCTCCCAGACCGCCTGGGCGCTGCTGGCCCTGCTCGCCGCCGGACGGCGCGACACCACCGCCGTCGCCCGGGGCATCACCTGGCTGACGGAGACCCAGCAGGCCGACGGCTCGTGGGACGAGCCGTACTTCACCGGGACCGGCTTCCCCTGGGACTTCTCCATCAACTACCACCTCTACCGGCAGGTCTTCCCGCTGACCGCGCTCGGACGGTACGTGCACGGCGACCCGTTCGCCGGCCGGGCACCGCTGCGCGAGGGGGCCTGATGGGCGATGCCCGGGGGGCGACCGTCCCCGCCGGCCCGCTGCTCGTCGCCTGCGCGCTGGGCATCGAGCAACTGGCCCTGCGCAGCGGCCGGGGCCGGGCGGGCTCGGCGCCCGGACCGGTCACCGTCCTGCGTACGGGCATGGGGCCCAGGGCCGCCGAGGCGGCCGTCGCACGGGCGCTCGACGGCGAGCGGGCGCGCGGCGCCGCCGTCATCGCCTCCGGGTTCTGCGCCGGGCTCGCCCCCGGCATGCACCCCGGCGATCTGGTGGTGGCCGACGAGACCCGGGCCGCCGGGCAGCCGGTCACCTGCACGGGCACGGAGGTGCTGGCCGAGGCACTGGCCAGGGCCGTCCCCGGACGCACCGTCCACACCGGTCCGCTGACCGGCTCCGCCCATGTCGTACGCGGACACGAGCGGGCCGAGCTGCGGGCCACCGGAGCGATCGCGGTGGACATGGAGTCCGCCGCGACCCTGAGCGCCGCGCTGCGGTCCGGGCCGCGCCCGGTTGCCGCCGTACGGGTGGTCGTGGACGCTCCGGAGCACGAGCTCGTCCGCATCGGCACGGTCCGCGGTGGAATATCGGCATTCCGCGTTCTTCGTGCCGTCCTTCCCGCTTTCTATGAATGGCACCGATCTTTGCTGCTCCCCAGGAGGTGAGCCAGATGGCCATGCCGCTCCGTCAGTCCATCAAGGTTGCGACGTACCTCATTGAACAGAAGCTCCGAAGGCGGGAGAAGTTTCCGCTGATTGTCGAGTTGGAGCCCTTGTACGCGTGCAATCTCGCCTGCGAGGGCTGCGGGAAGATCCAGCATCCGGCCGGAGTGCTCAAGCAGCGCATGCCGGTGGCCCAGGCGGTCGGCGCCGTGCTCGAATCGGGCGCGCCGATGGTGTCCATCGCCGGTGGCGAACCCCTGATGCACCCGCAGATCGACGAAATCGTGCGCCAGCTGGTGGCGCGGAGGAAGTACGTCTTCCTCTGCACCAACGCCATGCTGATGCGCAAGAAGCTCGACAAGTTCACGCCCTCGCCTTACTTCGCCTTCACCGTGCACATCGACGGACTGCGCGAGCGGCACGACGAATCGGTCGCCAAGGAAGGGGTCTTCGACGAGGCGGTGGCGGCGATCAAGGAAGCCAAGAGCCGCGGCTTCCGGGTCACCACCAACTCCACGTTCTTCAACACCGACACCCCGCAGACCATCATCGAGGTCCTGAACTACCTCAACGACGACCTCAAGGTCGACGAGATGATGATCTCGCCCGCCTACGCCTACGAGAAGGCACCGGACCAGGAGCACTTCCTGGGCGTCGACCAGACCCGCGAACTGTTCAGGAAGACCTTCGCGGGCGGCAACCGGACCCGCTGGCGCCTCAACCACTCCCCGCTCTTCCTGGACTTCCTGGAGGGCAAGGCGGACTTCCCCTGCACGGCCTGGGCCATCCCCAACTACTCCCTGTTCGGCTGGCAGCGCCCCTGCTACCTGATGAGCGACGGCTATGTGCCGACGTACCGGCAGCTCATCGAGGACACCGACTGGGACAAGTACGGCCGGGGCAAGGATCCCCGCTGCGCCAACTGCATGGCGCACTGCGGCTACGAGCCGACCGCCGTGCTCGCCACCATGGGATCGCTCAAGGAGTCCCTGCGGGCCGCACGGGAGACCGTCGGCGGAAGCCGCTGAAGTGACGACCGCCCGGGAACCGGCCCCGCCGGATCCCGGGCAACCGCCGGCCCCGGCCCCTCGCGACGCGCCGGGCCGGCGGGGTCACGGACGCGCGGGCACCCCCTCACGGGGGTCCCGCCGTCGTCGTGTGTGGAAACAGGAGCAGAGAGGGGGCCCGGGAATGTCGCTGTTGCCGTCCATCCGGGGGCCGCACGATCTCAAGGCGCTGAGCGGAGCGCAGCTGGACGAACTGGCCGAGGACATCCGGACGTTCCTCATCCGGGCGGTGGCCAGGACCGGGGGCCATCTGGGGCCCAACCTCGGCGTGGTGGAACTCTCCATCGCCCTGCACCGGGTCTTCGACTCGCCCGTGGACCGGATCCTCTGGGACACGGGCCACCAGAGCTACGTCCACAAGCTGCTCACCGGACGCCAGGACTTCTCCAAACTGCGCGGCAAGGGCGGCCTGTCGGGCTATCCCTCCCGCGAGGAGTCCGAACACGACGTCATCGAGAACTCGCACGCCTCGACCGTCCTCGGCTGGGCCGACGGCCTGGCCAAGGCCAACGAGGTGCTGGGCAGGGAGAACCACGTCGTCGCGGTCATCGGTGACGGGGCGCTCACCGGAGGCATGGCCTGGGAGGCGCTGAACAACATCGCCGCCGCCAAGGACCGCCCGCTGATCGTCGTCGTCAACGACAACGAGCGCTCCTACGCCCCGACCATCGGCGGCCTGGCCGACCACCTCGCCACCCTGCGCACCACCGACGGCTACGAGCGCTTCCTCTCCTGGGGAAAGAACGTGCTCCAGCAGACCCCCGTGGTCGGCCGCCCGCTGTACGAATCGCTGCACGGCGCCAAGAAGGGGTTCAAGGACACCTTCGCCCCGCAGGGCATGTTCGAGGACCTCGGGCTCAAGTACCTCGGCCCGGTCGACGGCCACGACACGGCGGCCGTCGAGACCGCGCTCCAGCGCGCCAAGCGCTTCCACGGTCCGGTGCTGGTCCACTGCATCACCGAGAAGGGGCGCGGCTACGCCCCCGCGCTGGAGGACGACGCCGACCGCTTCCACACCGTCGGCGCGATGGACCCGCTGACCTGTGTGCCGCTCGCCCCGGCCCCCGGGCCCTCCTGGACCTCGGTCTTCGGGGACGAGATCGCGGCCATCGGAGCCGAGCGGCCGGACGTCGTCGCCCTCACGGCGGCGATGCTGCACCCCGTCGGACTGACGAAGTTCGCGGAGGCGTTCCCCGACCGCGTCTGGGACGTCGGCATCGCCGAGCAGCACGCCGCGGTCACCGCCGCCGGACTGGCGACGGGCGGACTGCACCCGGTCGTCGCCGTCTACGCGACCTTCCTCAACCGGGCCTTCGACCAACTGCTGATGGACGTCGCCCTGCACGGGTGCGGGGTGACCTTCGTCCTGGACCGGGCCGGGGTCACCGGCCCCGACGGCGCCTCCCACAACGGCATGTGGGACATGTCGATCCTCCAGGTCGTCCCCGGACTGCGGATCGCCACCCCGCGCGACGCCGTGACGCTGCGCCAGGAACTGCGCGAGGCGGTGGCCGTGGACGACGCCCCCACCCTCGTGCGCTTCCCCAAGGAATCCGTCGGCGAGCCGGTCCCGGCGGTCGGCCGGATCGGCGGGATGGACGTCCTGCACCGCGCGGAGGACGCCGACGTCCTGCTGGTCGCCGTCGGTGTCATGGCCCCGGTCTGCCTCCAGGCCGCCGACCTGCTGACCGGCGCCGGCATCCGCTGCACCGTCGTCGACCCCCGCTGGGTCAAGCCGGTCGACCCGGCCCTGGCACCGCTCGCCGCCGCGCACCGGCTCGTCGCGGTCGTCGAGGACAACAGCCGGGCCGCGGGCGTCGGCTCCGCCGTCGGCCTGGCGCTGCGGGACGCCGGCGTCGACGTACCGTTGCGCACCTTCGGCATTCCCGACCAGTTCCTCGCCCACGGCAAACGGTCCGAGGTACTGGCCGACATCGGACTCACACCGGTCGAGATCGCCGGCCGGATCGGCGCGGCGCTGGCCGCCCGGGACGCGGCGGACGGGACGGGGCGGGACGCCCCGCACCACGGTCACCAGGGGAGCGGAGCATGAACGACGAGGGGCCCAAGGGCTTCGATCTGGCACGGCTCCTCGCGGAGCGCGGCGCCGAACGCTACGAACTGCACACCAAGCACCTCAACCACCAGCTGCCGCGCATGCTGCACACCATCGGCTTCGACAAGGTCTACGAGCGGGCCGAGGGCGCCCACTTCTGGGACGCGGAGGGCAACGACTACCTGGACATGCTGGCCGGCTTCGGCGTGATGGGGCTCGGCCGCCACCACCCCGTCGTCCGCCGGGCGCTCCACGACGTCCTGGACGCCTCCCTCGCCGACCTCACCCGGTTCGACTGCCAGCCCCTGCCCGGCCTGCTGGCCGAGAAACTCCTCACACACAGCCCGCACCTGGACCGGGTCTTCTTCGGCAACAGCGGTACGGAGGCGGTGGAGACCGCGCTCAAGTTCTCCCGGTTCGCCACCGGCCGGCCCAGGATCCTCTACTGCGCCCACGCCTTCCACGGGCTGACCACCGGCTCCCTCTCGGTCAACGGGGAGTCCGGCTTCCGCGACGGCTTCGCCCCGCTGCTGCCCGACACCGCCATCGAGCTGGGCGATCTCGACGCGCTGCGCCGCGAGCTGAAGCGCGGCGACGTCGCCGCCCTGGTCGTCGAACCGATCCAGGGCAAGGGCGTGCACGCGGCACCCCCGGGCTTCCTGCGCGAGGCCCAGGAGCTGCTGCACCGGCACAAGGCGCTCCTGATCGCCGACGAGGTGCAGACCGGCCTCGGCCGGACCGGCGACTTCTACGCGTACCAGCACGAGGAGGGCGTCGAGCCCGATCTGGTCTGTGTCGCCAAGGCGCTCTCCGGCGGCTACGTGCCGGTCGGGGCCACCCTCGGCAAGGACTGGATCTTCAAGCGGGTCTACTCCTCGATGGACCGCGTCCTGGTCCACTCCGCGAGCTTCGGGTCCAACGCCCAGGCGATGGCGGCCGGTCTCGCCGTGCTCACGGTGATGGAGGACGAGGAGACCGTCGCCCACGCCCGGCGGACCGGGGACCTGCTGCGCGAACGGCTGGCCGCGCTCGTCGGCCGCTACGAGCTGCTGCACGAGGTGCGCGGACGCGGGCTGATGATCGGCATCGAGTTCGGCCGGCCGTCCTCGCTGAAGCTGCGCAGCCGCTGGACCATGCTCCAGGCCGCCCGCAAGGGGCTCTTCGCACAGATGGTGGTCGTCCCGCTGCTCCAGAAGCACCGCATCCTGACCCAGGTCTCCGGCGACCACCTCGAAGTGATCAAGCTGATTCCCCCGCTGGTGATCGACGACGCGGACGTGGACCGGTTCGTGACCGCGTTCACCGCGGTGATGGACGACGCGCACAACGGCGGCGGTCTGATGTGGGACTTCGGGCGGACCCTGGTGAAGCAGGCGGTCGCCAACCGCTGACCGGGCGCGGCCGTGCCGAGGGATTTGCCTGGGAGGCAAGAAATTTGCCTCTCAGGAAAGTTCCTGGCCCAATAGGAGTATGAATCCTCCGGAAGGAGGGGTGGCCGACGAGCTGCCCGGGGTCGCGCCCCGTCTGCGCGATCTGCGTCGCAGTCGTGGTCTCACCCTGGAGAGCGCCGCCCAGCGGGCCGGACTCTCGCCCGCGCATCTCTCCCGGCTCGAAACGGGCCGGCGCCAGCCCTCGCTGCCGATGCTGCTCGGTCTGGCCAGGATCTACGGTACGACGGTCTCCGAGCTGCTGGGCGAGATGCCCCCCGAACGTGACGCGATCGTGCGCGGCCGGAGGTTCGAGGGCGCCGAGGCCGACGGCTGGACGTACCAGCAGGCCGGGGGGTCGGGCCGGGCGATGCAGGCGCTGCGCGTCCTCGTTCCGTACGGGGCCCAGAGCGATCTGGTGCGCGTCCATCCCGGCGAGGAGTGGCTGTACGTCCGGAGCGGGCACCTGCGGGTGGTCCTCGGTGAATCCGCGCACGACCTCGCGCCCGGCGACAGCGCGCACTTCGACTCGCTCACCCCGCACCGGATCACGGCCACGGGACGTGAGGGCGCCGAACTGCTCTTCGTCCACACCCTGCTGCAGAGCCCCGCCGCCGAGCTGTGTCTCGGCGGCGGCGTCCACCGTGCCTGAGGCACCGCCCCGCCACCGGCCCCCGGGCCGGCAGAGAGGAACCGTCATGTCGGATTCCGAGAACTACGACCCGCTCACCCCGGCGCGGAGCAGGAGCGGCGACCCGCAGGAGAAGAAGATGCCCCGGGGGCTCGTCATCAGGCTCTTCGCCTACCTGGTGGCCGGGCACGTCATCGCGGGCTTTCTCTATCTGCTGTTCGCCGTGGGGATGCACAACCAGTAGCGAACGGGGCGCCCCCGCCGGGCGGGGGCGCCGTGGCCGGGATCAGATCCCGTCGAGCAGCCGCTCGCGCAGCCGCTCGCGCGTCCGCGGAGCGAGCTTCAGCCCGTCCGCGAGGTAGCGGTCGGTGCCGCCCCAGGTGGAGTCGATCGTGTCGAAGGCCGCGGCGAGGTAGTCGCGGTGGGCCCCGAAGAGCGGATTGAGCAGTTCCATCACCTCGGGCGACATTCCGGCGGGGGAGGTGTCGCTGCGGCGGACCCGGTAGCGGCGGTGGGCGTCGTTGGACTTGAGGTAGTCGGCCTCGATGGCGTCGCGCTCGACGCCGACCGCGAGCAGGGCCACGGCGATCGAGAGCCCCGCCCGGTCCTTGCCGGCCGCGCAGTGCATCAGCGCCGGAACGCTGTCCTCGGCCAGGGCGTGCAGGACCCGGCTGTGCTCGGCGGTGCGCTCCAGGATGATCCGGCGGTACGAGGCGATCATGCGGTCGGTGCCCTTGCCGTCGGCCAGGATCGACCGCAGTTCCGCCATGTCGCCGTCGCGGACCATCCGCCAGAACTCGGCCCCGTCGGCGGGGTCGCTGAGCGGGATGCTCACATTGCGCACGCCCGGCAGTTCCACGTCCAGCCCGTCGAGCTTGTGGTCGGCGCCGTTGCGGAAGTCGAAGACCGTGTGCAGGCCGAGGCCCGAGAGGAAGGCGGCGTCCTCGGGGGTGGCGTTCGCCAGGTGGCCGCTGCGGTAGAGCCGCCCGAAACGCACCCTGCGCCCGTCGGTGGTGGGGAGCCCGCCCACGTCGCGGAAGTTGCGGACCCCGGTCAGCTCGGGCTCCGTCGGCGGGGTCTGCGGCAGCTGCTGCGTCACGTTCACTCCTGGAGGCTCGGTCGCCGGCGCGGGTCGCCGGAGCGTTCACTTCCGTGACGATACGACATTGTTTCGTCGGGCAATCATCTCGGCTCCGGCCTTCTCCTCCGGCCTTCTCCCGGCGCTCGTCGCGGCTTCCCGAAGCCGCCGCGCGGGCCGTCCCGGAGCCCCGGTCGCGCGCCAGGGGGCCCCGGACGGGGGCGGTGGCCATGACATGTCCGATTTGGTGCATATGGTCGAACGTGCCCTGATTGCACGGGAGATGGTCCGGCCCTCGTGAGCGGGATCATATCCGTGACGGTGTGTGGTGACGCGCCCGTGGGGTATTCCCCGACGCCTCGCGGAAAGCCAAGATCCGTAATCCACGGAGGGTGACCGGAATTCCGCGCCGGGATTCGGGCGGGGAATCCGCCGCGCAAGCGATGGCTTGTTTCCGCCGTCCCGGCTCGCTTACGTTCCATGTCAATCCGGACGGACCGCCTAATCCTGCCGCCGACCGGAATTCGCACTCACTCACCGCGTGGCAGGAGCGGGGGAACCAGGTAGGCCGCCGTCCGGAATTCCGGACGGCTCGGGGTGAAGTCGCGCCCGCCGCGACCGGACATCTCCAGTCCGAACCCGACAGCTCACCTCGCAGGCGCCGGAGAGGAAATCCTTCATGCCCATGTCGGGTAAGCACCGCCGTCCCAAGTCCAGCACCATCGCCCGCGGCGTCGTCGTGGCCAGCGCCGGCGGAGCCGTCATCGCGCTCCCGCTCCTCGGTGCCACCGGTGCCAACGCCGCGGAGCAGACCGCTCCCGCCGCGAAGACCGTCGCCGCGCACGCCACCCCGGCCAAGCCGGCCGCCGCCCAGCAGGCCGGCGCCACCACGTACTCCGTCGTCTCCGGCGACTACCTCTCGAAGATCGCCGCCGAGCACCACGTCAAGGGCGGCTGGCAGAAGCTGTACCAGGACAACCGCGAGGTCGTCGGCGAGAACCCGAGCCTGATCTTCCCGGGCATGAAGCTGACCCTCGGTGCGAAGAGCTGGGGCCACTCCGCCGGCGCGTCCGCCACCGCGAAGGCTCCCGCCGCGAAGGCCCCGGCCGCCGCCGAGTCCAAGGCCCCCGCCGCCTCCGCCCCGGCCTCCTCCGGCTCCTCGGACGCCCAGGAGAGCACCGCCCCGGCCGCCCAGAGCAACGGCTCCGGTTATGTCCACCCGGTCCCGGGCAACCACACCACCGCCTACCGCGCCTCCGGCTCCAACTGGTCCAGCGGCAGCCACACCGGCATCGACTTCCCCGTCTCCACCGGCACCAGCGTGAAGGCCATCACCTCCGGCACCGTCGTCACCGCCGGCTGGGGCGGCGCGTACGGCAACCAGGTCGTCATCAAGCACGCCGACGGCCACTACTCCCAGTACGGCCACATGTCCTCGCTCTCCGTCTCGGCGGGCCAGACCGTGACCGCGGGCCAGCAGGTCGGCCTCTCCGGCTCGACCGGCAACGCCACCGGCCCGCACCTCCACTTCGAGGTCCGCACGGGCCCGGAGTACGGCTCGGACATCGACCCGATCGCCTACCTGGCGTCGCACGGGATCAACGTCTGATTCCCCAGGCGGTACGGGGCCGGTGAACCGGACCCGGCAATAGGTAGAGGGACGGTGCGCGGCGGCGCGACCGTCCCTCTGCTTATTCCCCCTTTACCAAAACCTGACCGGGTGGTCTATCTCACCACCCGTCAACCCCTTATTACGGTCGCGTAGGTCACATTCGGCGGTGCAGGATATGCCCTTGTGGCAGACGATTCGAACAACATCAAGCAGGGCGCCGGACGACGACAGGGCGCCATCGAGTCGTACGCGGCGATTGGCGACAGCTTCACCGAGGGCGTCGGCGACCCCGGCCCCGACGGAACCTTCGTCGGCTGGGCGGACCGCTTCGCGGTCCTCCTCGCGGACCAGCTCCCGGACCCCGGAACGGCCCACGGGAACTTCCGCTACGCCAATCTCGCCGTACGAGGACGCCTCCTCGACCAGATCGTCGAGGAGCAGGTGCCGCGCGCCAAGGAACTCGCCCCCGATCTGGTGAGCTTCTGCGCCGGCGGCAACGACATCATCCGGCCGGGAACCGACCCGGACGACGTGGCCGAGCGCTTCGAGCGCGCGGTCGCCGATCTGACCGGAGCGGTCGGCACCGTCATGGTGACCACCGGCTTCGACACCCGCGGGGTGCCGGTCCTGCGCCATCTGCGCGGCAAGATCGCCACGTACACCGCCCATGTGCGGGCCATCGCCGACCGCTACGACTGCCCGGTGCTCGACCTGTGGTCGCTGCGCTCGGTCCAGGACCGGCGTGCCTGGGACAACGACCGGCTCCACCTCTCGCCCGAGGGGCACACCCGGGTCGCCCTGCGCGCCGCCCAGGTCCTCGGCTACGAGGTGCCCGCCGACCCGGACCAGGCGTGGCCGCCGCAGGACCCGCGCGGCACGCTCGAAGTGCGCCGCGACGACATCCACTGGGCGCGCGAATACCTCGTGCCGTGGATCGGCCGGCGGCTGCGCGGCGAGTCCTCGGGCGACCACGTCGAGGCCAAGCGCCCCGATCTGCTGCCGCTCTGACCGGCCCCGCTGTCCTCAGTCGCCCAGGGCCGGCACCCCGGCCGGGGGGACGGGGGACAGCGGCAGCAGCCGGGACACCGGCACCGCCGGTACGCGCTCCAGCACCCCGCCCGCGAAGACGTCGTACAGGGGCAGCGTCTCCAGATGGACGTACCCGATGTGGCAGTCGCACACCGCCTGCGGACAGGCCCGGGGCCGCAGCGCCGCCCGGTAGCTCCCGTCGTACAGATTGCCCAGCTCCGCGCGGACGAAGTGGCAGCGGCGCACCGTCCCGTCGCCGTCGACCGAGATCACCGACTCACCCGTCCGGCAGGGCAGCCCGGCCGAGCGGTGCGGATGACGGCTGTAGGGGAACAGCGGGTCGATCTCCGTCCACCGCCCGGCCTCCTCGTCCGTGTAGCTCACGCCCTCGGCGGCGTTGATCCAGAGGTAGACCTCCTCGGGCAGCGCCGCGCGCAGCCGCCGCGCCTCGGCCAGGTGCTCGTCGAGCCCCACCACGCCCACGCTGTACCGGACCCCCAGGGCCCGCAGCTCCTCGCAGCGGCCCAGGAACCGCTCGTACGGCGTCTGTCCCGGGTGGTACGTGCACCACAGCGCGATCTTCTCGCGGCCCGCCGCACCGGCCTCGGCCAGCCACCGCGTCCGGCCGCTCAGATTCGTCTGGATCGCCACCCGGCGCACCTGCGGCAGCCCGGCCAGCTCGGTCATCGCCCGGCGGTACCAGGACCGCACCAGCCCCTCGCCCCACGGGGTGAACAGCACCGAGATCCGGTCCCCGTCCTGCTCCGCAACCCACGCGGTGAACCGCTCCAGCGCCGCCCGGTCGGCGAGCAGCCGCTCCCGGCTGTCATGCCGCTTGGCGAACGGGCAGTACGGGCAGTCGTAGTCGCACGAGGCCAGCGGGCCCCGGTAGAGGATCGTCAGGTCCACGCCCCGCTCACCTCGTCTCGTACGCGGCCATCGCGGCCCGCACGGCGGGGGAGAACAGCTCGGGGCCCAGCGCGTCCGAGTACGCCAGCCCCTCGGCCGTCAGCCGCAGCAGCCCTCGCGCGGGAGCCGACGGATCCAGCCAGCCCCGCTCCTCGAAGCGGGCCAGCTCCCGGGGGAAGTCCTCGTACGGGGAGGTGCCGAACCGGTCGCGGTACCCGGCCAGCTCCATGCCCTGCGCCTGGAGGACCGACTGGAGGAGATGGCGGCGCCGCGCCTCGTCCCCGTCGGTGTACCGTCCGACCTCGGCCCGGGAGAAGTCCTCGGTGGCCGTGTAGCGGTCGATGATGGACCGCACCTCGCGCATCTCCACCGCGTAGTCGAAGGAGTAGTGCAGCCGCGAGGTGTACGAACGCGCCCCGCAGCCCAGACCGATCATGCCGTCGGTCTGGCACGCGTAGTCGTCCGGGCCCTCCGCGCGCGGGGCGTCGGCACGGCGGAACATCCGCATCGACACCTGCTCGTACCCGCGCTCCAGGAGGTGGTCGCGGCCGGCGCGGTACAGCCGCAGCCGCTGCCCGTCCCACTCCCGGTCCGCGGCCGCCTCCCCGGCGGCCCCTCCTCTGTCGAGGCCCGTCAGGGGCCTGACGTACAGCGGGTAGAGGTACAGCTCCTCGGGGCGCCACCGCAGGGCCGTGTCCAGCGAGCCGAGCCAGCTGCGCTCGGTCTGGCCGTCGATGCCGTAGATCAGGTCGATGTTGAGCACGGGGATGCGGGTGGCGCGGATGAGGTCGAGGGCCCGCTCCACGTCCCGCAGGCGCTGGGGGCGCACCGCCGCCCTGGCCTCCTCCTCCACGAAGCTCTGCACCCCGATGCTGATCCGCGTCGTCCCCCGGTCCGCGAGGACGGCCAGCCGGTCGGCCGTCGCCGTCGACGGCGAGGTCTCCACGGACAGCGGAATCGCCCGCAGATCGGCGCCCATCCGCTTCTCCGCGATGTCGCACAGGCGGTCCAGCTCGTCCGCCGTCAGATACGTCGGCGTCCCCCCGCCGAACGCGGCGGCGGCGAACCGCACGGGCTCCGCGTCGCCCAGCGCGTCCCGTACCGCCGTGGCCTGCCGGTCCAGCGCGTCGAGATAGCGGGTGGTCAGCTCGCCGGGCGCGCCGATCCGGGTGAAGAGATTGCAGAAACCGCAGCGGACCTCGCAGAAGGGTATGTGCGCGTACAGCGAGAGCGCGTCCTTGCTCTCGCCCGCCCACAGCGCGTCGAGCGCGGGCCGGCCTGCGGGGTGCCCCTCCAGGTCCTCGTACGCGGTCTTGTGCGGATAGGCGTACACGTAGTTCTGGTACGGCCGTGCGGTGGTCCGGCTGATCATCGTGCGGTGGCTCCCGGTTCCAGGAAGAAGTGCGCGTAGGGAACGGTCCAGACGGACTCGTGGCCGAGCCGGTGACCGGTGAAGCCGTCGTCGCCGTAGGCCGTGCCGTGGTCGGAACAGACGATGGCGAACGCGCGGCGCCGGCTGCTCACCGCGGCGAAGAGCCGCCCGATGTGGGCGTCCACGTACTCCAGGGCAGCCGCGTGCGTGGCACGGCTGTCGCCGTCCTCGGGCGTCGCCCCCGGGAGGTGGAACCAGTTCGGCTGATGCAGCGCCGGCACATTGACGAACAGGAAGAGCTTCCGGTCGGCCGGCAGCTGGGCGACGACCTGCTCGGCACGGGCCACCTGGGCCTCGAACGAGGTCGGCGAGGCCACCCCGAACTCCGGCTCCCAGTGGGCCTCCTGGAAGAGCCCCGGCAGCACCGAACCGAGCGGAGGCCGATTGGTGAAGAACCCCACCCCGCCGATGCACACCGTCCGGTAGCCGATCGAGGCGAGCGCCGAGACCAGATCGGGGGTGTCGAAGACGAAGGTCCCGTCGGCCGTGGTCTCGCTGCCCGCGAACCGGGCGGCGAACAGCCTCGGGTGCGGACCGGGAGAGGCCGGCGTGGGCAGGAATCCGGCGAAGATCGCCTGGTGGGAGGCGTAGGTGAAGCTCCCCGGCGCGTGGCGCTTCTCCCAGACCCCGCCCGGTAGATGGCGGGCCAAGTGCGGGATGCGCCCGGCGGCGGCCAGCTCGGCCGCCACGTCGTACCGCAGGGTGTCCAGGGTGACGAGGAGGAGGTCGTGGCTGCCCACGACCTCGCCCATGTCGGGGCCGGTCGTGCCGGAAGGTGGTTCAGGACGGTGCGCTGACACGGTGGTTCCTCGTTCGGTTCAGTACGGCGGCGACCTGCGCCGCATAGGTGTCCAGTCCCTCGGCGCCGCTGCCCGGCAGACCCGTCAGCCGGGGCAGCAGATCACCGAAGGCGTTGACCTCACCGACGGCGAAGCGCCGCCAGCCGGTCGAGGGCAGCAGATCCACGCCGACGCACAGGGTGCCGGGGAACGCGGCCGCCGCCCGTTCGCAGACGGCCATCGCCCGCTCCCAGCCGCCCCCCGCCACCGCCTCCACGCGTGCCCGCGCCTCGTCCAGATCGCCGCGGGCGCCGCCGAGATGGAGATTGGTCATGGGGGAACGGCTGGTGCGCACGACCGCGTGGGTGGCCCGGCCGTCGACCACCACGACCCGGAGGTCCGCGACCCGGCCGTGCAGGGCGGCCTTGGGCAGCCAGCGCTCGACATGCAGACCGTCCGGCGCCAGCGCGTCGACCAGCGCGGCGACCTCGCGCTCGGTCGTGCAGTGGCGGACCCGCAGCGAGTTGAAGAGCCGGCCGGCCGCGTCCCGCTCGACCGAGGTGGCCGCCCGCACCCGGCCGGGGCCCGCCGTCTCCAGGGCCAGCACCCCGGAGGCGGAGGAGCCGTGCGCGGGCTTCACGAACACCCTCCGCATCCCGTGGCCCGCCATCAGCGCGCGCAGACCGGCCCAGTCCCGCACCGGGTCCGCGTCCGGGCCCGACGTCGGCGAGGCGGGGACGGGGACGCCCGCCGCCTCCAGGATGCCGTGGCACAGCCGCTTGTCGAACAGCACGGCGATGTCCGCCGCCCGGTCCACGAGCCGCGCCCCCGCACCCGTCGCCGCCCGCTCCACGTCCCGCACGGCGGAGGTGAACCGCGCGTACCAGAGCGCGGAACCCTCCACCCGTGTCGGGTCGTCGACCCCGCGCAGCAGCCGCTCGACCTCCGCGTCCTCCCCGGGAGAATCGACGCGCACGGTCTCGCCGGGCAGGAACTCCGCCCGCCCGGCTAGCACATCGCGCCACGGGACCGTGCGGACCGGCGGCAGCCCCGCGGCCCGCACGGCGGCCGCGAACAGCTCCACCCGGCGGCTCCCCGGATTGCCGACCACCGCGAAGCGGAGCACGTCAGGCCCCTGCCGCGCCACGAGCGGACCCGCCGCCCCGGCACCCGGCCGGGCCGGACACGGGCCCCCGGAGCGCGATCACTCCGACACCGTGACGTACCGGCCGGCCGCCCCGCGGTCGCCCCACGGCTCGCACCGCTCCGACACGTCCACCCGCACCCCGTGCGGCTCCAGAGCCTCGACGACCCGCCGCTCCATCGGCTCGGTGAGGAAGTGGTGGTGCAGATCCAGTGCGTCGAGATGGGTCAGCGGCTGGCCCTCCAGCAGCGCCGCCGCGCCCTCGTCGCCGAGCACACCGCAGGACAGGTCGAGGGACGTCAGCCGCGCCACGACCGGGGCCGAGGCGAGGGCCGAGGCGATCTCGTTCTGCACCTCGCTGTTGCGCAGCCCCAGATGGCGCAGGGCGGGGAAGCGCGTCCCGGACAGCAGCGGCGCCAGGTCCGCCACATCCGCGTCGCCGCCGTAGGCCGAGACCCCGAGCCACAGGTCCAGACGCTCCAGGGCGGGCAGTTCGCTGTCCAGCACCCCGCGCACCACCTCCCTCGGCAGCCCGCCGGTCTCGATGGTCAGCGACTTCAGCCGCTCGTGCTTCGTGGCCGGGAAGACCAGCTCGGAACCGCCGCGCACGCCCAGCTCCACCAGGGCGGGGAAGGCGGTGAGCAGCGCGGTGACATCGCTCTGCTCGATCCAGGAGATCTCCGCCTCCTCCTGCACCAGATCACCGACGAACACCGCTTCCAACGAGGTCAGCCGGTCCGCCGCCGCGATGACGAGCCCGATCGGATACGAGGACTTCTCCTCGTACGACTCGCCCCACTGCCCGATGATCAGCGCCCGGACACCGGCGGGGTCCACCTCGTCCAGGAACGCGGTGAACTCCTCCTCCCAGGTCTGCTCGTCCTCGTACGCGTCGATCGAGACGCGCCAGGCCGCGGCGTCGGCGGCCGGCCGGGGCCCGCCCTCCGCACCGGACTGGAAATCGACGGCCGGAAGGCCGAGCAACTCGTTCAGGTGGTCCGCATCGGACATGGCCCTGATCTCCTGATGACGACGTCGGATTGATGTCCGCAAGGTGTATCAAGGCCCACTGACAACGCCGCGACCGGGCCCGCCCCGAACGGACGGCGCGACCGATTGATGCTCCTATTGGCAGTCAAGGGTTGCCAAGAACCTGAGGGTGGCCCGGTCAGGTTTGGTAGGGGTGCAGGGCGACACTGTCCGATCCCACGCTGATCTGCACCCACGAACCGTGCAGGCCGCTGGGGACGGGTGATGCCAGATCGAACAGCACCGACCAGTGACCCATCTGGAGGTAGGCGGCGCCGTCGTCGATCAGGTGGAGGCGGCCGTTCATGATCACCCGGTCGCCTTCCTGCCGGAGTGCCGGCTCGGCGGCAGAGGCCGCCCGGGTGTTCTGGTCCCAGTGGATGTCCTCGTCGACGGTCCATTCGATGAGGTGCTGGCCGTCGGCGTCTCGCGGATCACCGTGCCAGAGCACGACGGCGGACCCGATGGGGGTGTGAACCCGAACCGTCATGTGCTGCTGCGGGGGGTGCGGCAGGCTCTCCGTGCGGACGAACATCGCCCCATCATCCACCGACGTCACGTCTCAGGATCAAGGAGTTGACGGGTTGGCCGAGGTCAGGCCGCGGTGAGCCAGTCTCGGTAGGAGTTGGCGAGGTCGTCGTCGCGGCGTGTGCCGCGTTCGATGCAGGAGATCACCGCCGGCCAGACGCCGAAGTGCTCGGCGACGGTGGTGAGGGTGATGCTCTTGGCCTGGCGTGCGGGCCGGAGGTCGGAGACGTCCGGGACGGTGATCGGTGTGGTCAGGTAGCGGAAGATCTCCCGGGCGATCGCCCGCTTGAGCAGGCGGATGATCTCCTTCTTCGTGCGTCCGGCGGCGGTCTGGCGAACGACATACTCGCGGGTGCGGGCGTCGCTGGACATGCGGACGAGAGCGATGCGGTAGAGGGCTGAGTTCGCTCCGCGGTCGCCGCCCCGGGAGAGGCGGTGGCGGTTGGTCCTGCCGCTGGAGGCAGGGACGGGTGCGACGCCGCAGAGCGCTGCGAAGGATGCCTCCGTGCGCAGACGGTCGGGGTTTCCGCCAGCGGTGACCAGGAGCTGGGCCGCGGTGTCGGGGCCGACACCGAACGCGGCGCGCAGGCCGGGATTGTTGTCGGTGGCGGCGGTGTCCAGGGCGGCGGTGAGAGTGTCGTGTTCCGCGGTCAGGGCCTGGACCCGGCGGGCGAGGGTCTTCAGCGCGGTCAGGAGAGCGACGCGCGGCCCGTCGCCGGTGGGACGGAGCCGGGAGATGGCGTCGACCTGCGTCTTGCCGCGCAGCGCGGTGTACTTGACGCGGATGTCGTCTGGGGCGGTGATGAGGATGTGCGCGATCTGGTTCAACGTGGCGGTGCGGGCTTTGACGGCGGATCGGGCGGCGTTGTGGAGGGCGCGTATGCCGCTGACGGTGTCGTCCTTGGGGATGACAGATGCCCGGCCGGACAGCGCGGCGCGGGCTGCTGCGTAGGCGTCGATGGGGTCGGACTTGCCGATCCGGCGCCGCTCGGCCTTGTCTGGGCGGTTGACCTCGATCACGGTCAGGCCCGTGTGGCGGGCGGCCCGGGTGAAGCCGAGGCCGTAGGAGGAGGTTCCCTCGACGCCTATGGCGGTCACCGCGCCGTGGGCGTTCAGGAACGCGATTGCCGCAGCGTATCCGGCCGCCGTAGTGGGGAACTCGGCGTCGGCGACGTGGCCGCCCCGGTCGGTGATGACAGCAACGTGGATCGTGTCCGCGTGGGAGTCCACTCCGCCGAACACCGCATCCAGTTCGGTGGCGGGCGTGATCGTCATGGTCATCCTGTCAGCTGCCTTCCGGGCCGGAGGTGACGCCGGCCGGGTGGGTCAGACAGGACATTGAGGGGGCCTCTGGCCAAGCTCCTATCAGGTCATGTTCCACCCACCTGGCCGGAGCCATGGAGAACGGATCCCGGCGGCCGGACAGAACAATCGCAGGACAGCCCAGCAGGACGTCAGTCAGACCCTGAGCCACGACCACCGGAACCCGCTACGAGTATCAATGTCAGACCCCCGCCGTAGCGTTTTCGATGTGGCCGGCACACCGGGTGCCACCACGGAGGGGAGAGGTCTGTGTACCGGCAGGGCGACGTACTGATCATGGCGCTGGAGGAGTCCGCGGTGCCCCCGCACCTCCTGGACGCGCCGGGTGAACTGCGCGACGGGCGCGGCAGGCTGGTCCTCGCGCTCGGCGAGGTCACCGGCCACGCCCACGCCGTGCCCGGACCGGGCCGGCTGATCCGGGAGGCCGGGGTGTTCGGCCCGATGCTGCTCCATCTCCCCGACGGCGGGCGGGTGGTGCACGAGGAGCACGCGGTGATCACGCTGCCGCAGGGCTGGTTCCGGGTGGTGCGCCAGCGGGAGTACGCGCCGGGGGCCGTCCGCGTCGTCGCGGACTGAGCGGCGGACGGCACGGCGGGCGCACACACGGATGTCAGGGATACGGGAACAGGGGACGGGGAAACCGATGCAGTACGTGGACTCATGGCGGGCCGTGGCGGCGGCGACGGGCGCGGCGGACCGGGCGGCGGCCGAGGACGGGGTGCGCCTCGCCTACCGGCTGGCGGGGCTGGCCGAGCCGGAGGAGTTCGTCTGGGCCGATTCGCCCAGGGCCGCCGTGGAGGCGGTGGAGAAGCTGGCCGACGCGGGGCGCTCGGTCCGTGACGACGTACGGACCCGCCCCTGGGCGCAGGAGCGGCGCCGGATGTACGACGAGCTGGGCCCGGCCGGCTGGTCGGCGCTCTGGTCGGCCACCGGGGCCCAGCTCTGGGAGAGCACGGCGGCCCTCGCCGACCGGATACGGGCGGGCGTCGTCGCCGACCTCGCCGCCCGCCCGGAGGACGAGACCGATGTGCGCCTCGTGCTGCTCGACGCCGTCCTCGGCCAGCACGACGCGGCCTGGCTCGCCGCGTTCGACGGCCGGGGCGAGCGCCTCGAAGGGCTGGCCGCCGTCGCGCGGAACGCCGGATGGTGGTGGCCCTACGAGCGGGCCGTGGTGCTCACCGAACGCCCCGAGGCACTCCACCGGGACGAGGCGGGCCGCCTGGACCGGGGCGACGGACCGGCCCTGGCCTACCGGGACGGCTTCGCCCTGTACGCCTGGCGGGGCATGCCGGTGCCCGCCGCGTTCCTGGCCGAGCTGGCCGCGCTGACGCCCGAACGGATCCGCGCGGAGGAGAACGCGGAGCTGCGCCGCGTGATGCTGGAGTTCTACGGCTACGACCGCTACCTCACGGAGTCCGGCGCCGAACCGGTCCACCGCGACGAGACCGGGGTGCTCTGGCGGATCGCGCTCGCCGGGGACGAGGACGTGGCGATGGTCGAGGTCGTCAACTCCACACCCGAGCCCGACGGGACGTATCGCACGTACTGGCTGCGGGTCCCCCCGAGGACCCGGACCGCGAAGGAGGGAGTGGCGTGGACCTTCGGTCTCCGGGGCGAGGACTACGCGCCGCTGCGCCAGACCTGACGAGCGCTGGGCTGGGCGGGGCGCGGAAGGCGAGGAGGGGGGGAAGGGAGGAGCCGTCAGGCCGTCAGCGCGGCGTGGTCGATGCCGAGTTCCCGGGCGAGCGCCTCCTCGGCCCACTCCAGCATGGTGGCCCGGGACAGCGGACCGGCGTACGAGGTCATCTGCACCGCCAGACCGTCCAGCAGCGCGGTCAGCTTCCAGGCCACCGACATCGGGTCGTCGCAGTGGAACTCGCCCGCCGCCGCGCCCTCCTCGATGACCTCGGCCAGCTCCGCCTTCCACTGCTGGTCGAGATCGCCCGCCACATTGCGTAGCGCCGGATCGCGCAGCGAGGCCGCCCAGCCCTCGATCCACAGCCGCCAGCCCTTGGCCTGCCCCGTCGGCGCGTACCACCGCACGGCGGCGCGCAGCCGGCGGACGGCGGTGGTGCGCCGGCTCAGCAGCTTGCGCAGATGGGCGAGATCGGCCTCGGCGGCGTGGGCGAACGCGGCGGCGACCAGCTTCTCCTTGGTGGAGAAGTGGTACAGGACGAGGGCGTTGCTCACACCGAGCACGGAGGCCACATCGGCGATGCGCACCGCCGCCACGCCCCGTACCTCGATCTGTTCGACGGCGGCGCGCAGCAGTTCCTCGCGTCGCTCCGCCACTCCCAACCGCACTCTTGCCACGCCGTCACCCTAACGAATACCGGCGGCGGGGGAGGGGGCCGGTCGGGCGCCGAGGGAGACGGGCCCGGCTCAGCGGTACCAGCCGTAGCGGTCGGCGATCACCGGGAGCCGGTCGGCCACCACGGCGTGGGCCGCCGCGCGGGGGGTGCAGCGGTCCCGCTCGGCGCGCTCCAGGACGAGGCCGACCAGGTCCCGCATGGCGTGCCGGACGTGGGCGAACGCCTCGTCGGCGTCGGGGCCGATGTCCCCGAACAGGGTCCACCACCACCAGGCGTTGGTGCAGGAGTTCACCACGACATCGGGCAGGACGGTGATCCCCCGCGCGGTGAGCCGTTCCTCCGCTTCCGCAAGGACCGGCATGTTGGCGGCCTCGACCACCCAACGGGCCTTGACGGCGGCCTGGTTGGTCAGGTCGATGGCGTAGGAGACCGCGGCCGGGACCAGGATGTCCGCGTCGCTGTCCAGCCAGGCGTCGGCGGGCAGTTCCCGGTCGCCGGGACGCAGGGCGGCGCGGTCCACGGTGCCGTGGGCGTCCCGGGCGGCCAGCAGCGCCTCGACGTCGAGCCCGTCCGGGTTGGCGAGGGTGCCCTTCACATCGGCGACGGCCACCACGCGCAGCCCGGCCCGGGACAGGAAGCGGGCGGTCGCCCCGCCCATGGTGCCGAGGCCCTGGAGCGCCACGCGTGCGTCGGTGTGGGCGACCCCGGCCCCGTCCAGTGCGGCGAGCGCCGATTCGGCGACCCCGCAGCCGCCGACCAGTTCGTCGAGGCCGATGCCGTCCACCTCGACGGCGAAGGCGTCGGCCAGCCGCTTGCGGGCGGCGGCCTCGTCGTCGAGGAGCGGGTAGACCGCCTGGACGGTGGAGACCAGCCCGGCCTCGGCGGCGGCCCGGTCGACCAGGTCCTGGGTGAGGCCCAGGTCCTCACCGGTCGTCCAGACGTGCTCGACGTAGGGCCGGACCGCGCGCAGATAGCGGACCAGGACGCCGTACGCGGCGGGGTCGCGGGGGTCGCAGTCGATGCCGCCCTTGGCGCCGCCGAGAGGTATGTAGCGGGCGTTCGGCCGGTCCGCGTCGAAGTGCAGGGCCTCCTTCATGGTCATGCCCCGGGCGAGCCCGGCCACCTCCTTCAGCGTGCAGCCGGCCCGCATCCGCAGCCCCCCGCTGGAGACCCCGCGCACCAGCCGGTCGACGACCAGGTGCCCCTGGCGGCCGGTGACGTGGTCCGTCCAGGTCAGCGAGATCAACGGGGCGGGAGGGGAGGCCGGGCGTGTGGTCATCGGTGGGGACTCCTCGGTCACGGCGAGCGGGCCGGGCTCGGGGCGGCGCCGTGGTCCAAGGGGTGCGGACCCACCGCCCCCGATGCCGGCCGACGTACTTCTACTGAATCGCCAGTCAGTATCAGGAGGCGGGGCCGCCCTGTCAACGAGGCCCGGGGCCCGCCCGGCCGATCATGGCCGGACAGCCCCGCCCGGGGTCACCCCGCGGCGGCCCCGGTGTCGCGCCCGGCGGCGGGCGGCGGCACCTCGCACCGGTCCTTGAAACCCTGACTGGCGATCCCGAGGGCGTCATTGGTCCGCGCCCGCATGTTCTCCACCGCGATCACCGCCGTCAGCTCCACCAGCGCGGACTCGCCGACCGCGACGCGCAACCGCTCCACCAGGTCGTCCTCCACCTGCGGCGGCGTGACGGACATGCCCTCCGCGTACGCCAGGACGTCCCGCTCCAGCGGTGTGTAGGCATCGCTGTCGTGCCAGGCGGGCACGTCGGTGAGCTTGCGCGGGTCCATGCCCTCGTTGTGGTGCAGCCAGTACCCGAAGTCCATGCACCAGGCGCAGCCCACGGTGGCCGCCGCCCCCATCACGGCCAGCGCCGAGAGCCGCGGGTCCAGCTTCTTCCAGCGGGCCACGGACATCTCGTACCGGGAGTTGGCCCACAGCACTCCGGTGTGGTGGGCGCCGGCCCGCAGCGGGTCCATGACCTTTCCGTACGTCCGCTTCGAGTACCACGAGACGGCGCGGAACAGGAGGCTGCGGGGCGGGTCGAGCGAGATACGGGCGGTCATGACCGGTCTCCTTCGGTGCGATGCGGTGCGGTGCGGTTCGGTCCCGGGCGGCGCGGCGGGGCGCCGGCGCCCGGAAGTGCTCTCACGGAGGGGACGGGCGGGGGCCGCCGGATGTGACATGGCGCCGGGGGCGGTGCGCGAAGTGGCCGGAACCGTGCGCCCGGGGCCGCCGGGCCGCCCGCAGCGGAATCCTGCGCGAGGGCCGTACGTTGGACCGGGCATGACGGGAATCGACGCACACCGGGAAGCGCTGCTGCGGCTGGTCGGAGAGGAGGACGGGGGCGTCCTGGTCACGCTGAGGAAGGACGGCAGACCGCAGCTGTCCAATGTGAACCACTTCTACTACCCCGACGAGCACCTGGTCCGCGTCTCGGTCACGGCGGACCGCGCCAAGACGCGCAACCTCCTGCGGGACCCTCGCGCGAGCTACCACGTGACCAGCGCCGATCGCTGGGCCTGGACGGTCGTGGACGGCACCGCCGACCTCACCCCGGTCGCCGCCCGGCCCGACGACGCCACCGTGGAGGAACTGATCACGCTCTACCGCGACGTCCAGGGCGAGCACCCCGACTGGGACGACTACCGCGCCGCGATGGTCAGGGACCGCCGCCTCGTGGTGCGCCTGCGCGTCGAGCACGTGTACGGGCAGCCGCGTGCCTGAACCCTCCGTAGCTGCCTCCCGATGGCCGCTCCGGGCTCGCACAGCCGTACGCCCTGCCCATAATTGAGAACGACACCGACGCCCCAGGAGACCCTTGTGACCGGCGCTGACCCCCTTGCGTTCCGCACCCGGCTGCGCGCCCTGCGCCCCGCCGCCTTCGGAGCCGACCCGGACGGCGCCCGCATGGAGCGCATCCGCCGCTCCCCGAACTTCGCCGACGGCGTCTTCCAGAACCCGGTGGGGGCGCGGATCAGACCCTCCGGCTCCCCGCTCGACTTCGCGAAGGTCTTCTTCCGCAAGGAGGAGCGGGTCCTCAGGACGCCGACCGGGACCGTTCCCGTGCACGCGACGACCCTCGCCGATCTCGCCGAACCCCCCGCCTCCGGCCTCCGGCTCACCTGGATGGGGCATTCCAGCGTCCTCGCCGAGATCGACGGCCGACGGGTGCTCTTCGACCCGGTCTGGGGCGAGCGCTGTTCGCCCTTCCCGTTCGCGGGGCCCAAGCGGGTGCACCCCGCGCCGCTGCCACTGGGCGCGCTCGGCGCGGTCGACGTCGTCGTGATCTCCCACGACCACTACGACCACCTGGACCTGCCGTCCATCCGCACCCTGGCGGGCACCGGCACCGTCTTCGCCGTCCCGCTCGGCGTCGGCGCCCATCTGGAGCACTGGGGCGTCGCCCCGGACCGTATCCACGAACTCGACTGGAACGAGTCCGCTACCGTCCACGACATCACCCTGACCGCCACCCCGGCCCGCCACTTCTGCGGCCGGGGCCTGCGCAACCAGCAGCACACCCTGTGGGCCTCCTGGGTCGTCGCCGGCCCCGAGCACCGGATCTACCACAGCGGCGACACGGGCTACTTCCCCGGATTCCGGGAGATCGGCGCCGCGCACGGGCCCTTCGACGCGACCATGATCCAGATCGGCGCGTACAGCCAGTTCTGGCCCAAGGACCGGACCGACAGCGAGCCCGAGCCCGGGGCCTGGCCGGACATCCACATGAGCCCCGACGAGGGCGTCCGGGCCCACCTCGACCTCCAGGGCGACGACGCGTCGGCGGGCGTCATGCTGCCGATCCACTGGGGCACGTTCAACCTCGCCCTGCACCCCTGGGCCGAACCGGCCGAGTGGTCGATGCGGGCCACCCAGTTCGCCGGGGTGACGATGGCCGCCCCGCATCCGGGACAGCCCTTCGAACCCGCCGACCCGCCCGCCGTCGAGCCGTGGTGGCGCGCCGTCGCCGCCGAACCGGCGCCCGGCTGGGGCAACTGGCCCCCGGTCCATGTGCCGCTGACCGCTCCGGCCGAGGCCGTCACCGCTCCCGACCAGGACCGTGCGGGGGCCGCACAGCCCTGACCCCCGCCCCGGTGGGCGCACCCACCGGCAGGCCCGCGCGAAGCAAGCCCCCTCGGCCGTGACCGAGGGGGCTTGCCGCGTTCCTCCTCCGTCGGGCCACCGCTCTCCGCCGGGTCCCGGGGGCGCGCCCCTCCACGGCCCGCCGGGCGAACGGACCATCGGAGAAATAGGTCTTCAGTGCGAGCGGTCATACCAGAGCGGGACGGATGGCGGGCAAGTTCCACAACTGCCCGCCACGCCCGCGTACGAGGCGACTACCGTGTGTGGCCGGTGATCAACGGTGGGCTCATATTCTCCGAGCCTGCCAGGCCGATGACCGGTGAATGACCGACCACCGTAGGTGGCACCACATGAATGCCGATTCCTGGTGTCCCACGTACCGAGGACGCTGATGTCTCAACTTCGCGCACCCGACGCGCGACCGGAACGACGAGAGGGCGGGCGGCACGGCCGACCGGGTCCCCGTTCCCACTCGGCCGCGGCCCGGCCCCGAGCCGCCCGGCCGTCCCCCGAGGCGCGCATACGCCCTCAACTCCTGCGGACCGCCGTCCTGCCGGCCGTCGCCGCGACCCTGGCCGGCGCCGGCGCGGTGATCTTCACCGCCCGCGCCGGCGGCGTACGGCCGACCCGGGAGCTCTGGACGGCGTACGGCGCCGCCGGCGGGCTCGTCCTCGCCGCGATGGTCGCCGCGTTCCTGGCGGCCAACCGGGTCGCCACCACCGTGCTGGGCCGCTGTCTCGCCCTGCGCCGGGCCAGCGTCCAGAACCAGGCCGACCTCCAGCAGGTGGTGGAACAGCTCCGCAATGGCGAACCCGTGCCCGCCCGGCGCGCCCCGCACCAGGCCGCGCCCGGAGGCGACCCCTTCGCACTGCTGGCCCAGGAACTGGGCCGCCAGCAGGAGGGCGCCGTGGCCGCCGTGGTGGAGGCGTCCCGGCTCGCCGAACCCAGCGGCGAGGACCAGAAGGTCGAGGTCTTCGTCAACCTCGCCCGCCGGCTCCAGTCGCTGGTGCACCGCGAGATCCAGCTGCTGGACGAGCTGGAGCACGAGGTCGAGGACCCCGACCTGCTCAAGGGGCTCTTCCACGTCGACCACCTGGCCACCCGCATCCGCCGGCACGCGGAGAACCTGGCCGTGCTCGGCGGCGCCGTCTCCCGCCGGCAGTGGAGCAACCCCGTCACCATGACCGAGGTGCTGCGCTCCGCGATCGCCGAGGTCGAGCAGTACCCCCGGGTGAAGCTCGTGCCCCCGATCGACGGGACCCTGCGCGGCCACGCCGTCGCCGACGTGATCCACCTGCTCGCCGAACTGGTCGAGAACGCCACGGTGTTCTCCGCACCGCAGACCCAGGTCCTGCTCCGCGCCCAGCGCGTCACCGCGGGACTCGCCCTGGAGGTCGAGGACCGGGGACTGGGCATGCCCGGCAACGAGCAGAAGCGGATGAACGCCCTGCTCGCCGACCCCGACCAGGTCAATGTCGCCCGGCTCCTTCAGGACGGCCGCATCGGCTTGTTCGTGGTCGCCTCCCTGGCCCGCCGGCACGGCATCGTCGTACGGCTGCAGAGCAACATCTACGGCGGCACGCAGGCCGTGCTCGTGCTGCCGCAGACGCTGCTCGGCGCCGACGAGGACGCCTCCGGCGAGTCCGGCGGCGCACCCGCGCCGCCGCTCGGGCCCGCCCACCGCCCCGCCCCCCAGGACGACACCGGGACCCACCGCGCACCGCAGGCCCAGGCGCCCGCACCGGTGCCCGCCCCCGGCCCGGAGCACCGTGCCTACGTACCCGACCAGCAGCCGCGCCCGCAGCGGGCGACGGCGCCGGCGGCGCAGCCGCCCCGGGCCCCGCAGGGGGAGGCCCCACCGCTGCCGATGCGTGCCGAGCGCCTCGACCGGCCCGCCGATGCCGCCGGGGCCCGCCACGGTGAGGACGCCGTTCCCCCGCTTCCGCAGGACAGCGGTGCCGGGCCCGGCACGGCGGCCCGCCCCCAGCTGCCCCGCCGGTCCACCCAGGAGAACCTGGTCCCGCAGCTCAGGGAGGCGCCGGCGCCGCGTACCGAGGAGGAGCCCAGCCTGCACGACCCCGGGCTGGTGGCGGCCTTCCGGCGCGGCATCGATCTGGCCGAGGCACGGGCCGAGACCGAGTTCGACACCGACGCCGAGGGCGAGCCGGCCGGGGACGGTGCCGGTTTCCGCCCGGACGGCGCCCCGGGACTGCCCGCCGGACCGGGCGCGGGAACACCTGCCGCGTCCCGGGGGCCCCTGGAACCGCTCCCGGTCCGCGGCGCCGCTCCGGTGAGGCTCTTCCGGCCCGGCCCGTACCCCGGCGACCACGACCCACTCGACGCCCACGCGAACACCACCAAGGAGTAGATGCACCATGGCCACCGAAATGCCGTCCGGCCAGGTCTCGGACCTCGACTGGCTGCTGAGCGGGCTCGTCCAGCGCGTGCCGTACACCCGCAGCGCGGTCCTCCTCTCGGCCGACGGGCTGGTGAAATCCCTGCACGGCCTGGACGCCGACAGCGCCGACCACATGGCGGCGCTGGCCGCGGGCCTGTACTCACTCGGCCGCAGCGCCGGGGCCCGGTTCGGCGACAACGGCGAGGTCCGCCAGGTGGTGGTGGAACTCGATTCGACACTCCTGTTCGTGGCCACGGCCGGCTCCGGCACCTGTCTCGCCGTGCTCGCCGGCCGCAACGCCGACGCCGCCGTCCTCGGCTACGAGATGACCATGCTGGTCAAGAGCGTCCGGCCCTATCTGATGACCCCGACGAGACAAGCGGCCGGGGCGCCGGGCGTCCCGGGGCTGTGACCATGCCGACCACGCAGGACGGGCCGTTGCTCGACGATGCGGCAGGCCGCCTCATCCGCCCCTACACGGTCAGCAACGGCCGTACCCGTCCCACCACCGTGCTCGACCTGCTCTCCCTGATCCGCGCCACCGGCACCGTCCCGCAGACCCATCTGGGTCCCGAGCACTCCGTGGCGCTCGGCCTGTGCGGCGGCCCCACCTCGGTGGCCGAGATCGCCGCCCATCTGCGACTGCCCGCCGTGGTCACCAAGGTCCTCCTCTCAGACCTGGTCGACTGCGGTGCGGTGACCGCCCACCCGCCCGCCTTCCATGACATGCCCACCGACCGATCCCTGCTGGAGGCAGTGCTCGATGGCTTACGACGACAGCTCTGACGGCTTCGACGGATCCGCCCCGTACGCGGGGACGGCGAGCCCCGGACATGTCGGCTACGCGGACGCACCGGCTCCGGGCGGCTACGCCGACCCACCGGGGGACCCCGGCGGCTACGCGAATCCACCGGGGGACCCCCGGTACGGCGGCGGCGACGCCTACGGATACGCGCACCACGCCCAGCCACCGGCGACGCCCGAGGGCTTCCCGGTCGCGCTCAAGGTGCTGGTGGCCGGCGGCTTCGGCGTCGGCAAGACGACCTTCGTCGGCGCGGTCAGCGAGATCGCGCCGCTCAGTACGGAGGAGCTGCTGACCCAGGTCAGCGCCGCCACGGACAGCCTCGAAGGCATCGAGTCCAAGACCTCCACGACGGTGGCGATGGACTTCGGCCGGATCACGCTGGACGAACAGCATGTGCTCTATTTGTTCGGCACACCGGGCCAGGAGCGCTTCTGGTTCATGTGGGACGAGCTCTCCCAGGGCGCGCTCGGCGCCGTCGTCATCGCCGACACGCGGCGACTGGAGGAGTGCTTCGCCGCCGTCGACTTCTTCGAACGGCGCGGCATCGGCTTCATCGTCGCGGTCAACGAGTTCGACGGCGCCTTCCGCTACGGCCCCGAGGAGGTGCGGGCCGCCCTCGATCTGGCACCCGAGGTACCGGTCGTGCTCTGCGACGCCCGGATCGCCAGCTCGGGCACCGGAGCGCTCGTCACCCTCGTCCAGCACCTGATCAACGCCACCGACGCCGCGGCCCCGCTCTCCGGTCACGGAAGCTACGGGGCACCCCGGTGACGACGCCGCACGCCCTGGGGCGCCTGCTGCTGACACCCGTCGACAGCGACGCCCGGGTCCGTACCCAGCGGCTGCGCAGCCTCGATCTGGGCGAACGGCCCGACGGCACCTTCGAGACCTTCGACGCCTTCGCCGACCGGGTGGCCGAAGTGACCGAGGTGCCGTTCTCGATGGTCAACTTCATCGACGGGAACCGCCAGTTCTGGGCCGGACTGCACACCCCGGCCGGCACCCGCAGGGGCTCCGACCTGGGGGCGGCGGCCGCCGGGAGCGGGCGGTTCGTCGCCCTCGACCACGGCTACTGCCCCCATGTCGTCGTCCGCCGCAAGGCCCTCGTCCTGGAGGACGTCTGCGACTACCCGCGATTCGCCGGGAACCCGGTCGTCGACGACATAGGCATCCGCTCCTACCTCGGGGCGCCGCTCATCGACCGCACCGGCCTCGCTCTCGGGGCCGTCTGCGCCGTCGACATCGTGCCCCGCCCCTGGGGGCGGGCCGGGCTCGACACCATCAAGTCCCTGGCCCAGGAGCTGGTCCGCCACCTCGACCGGCGGGAGGACACCCTCCTCGGGATCTGACCCTCCCTGCGGCCCGGCGGACCGTCCCCTGCGGCCCGGCGGACCCCCGCCCCGCCCCGGAGTCCCTCACTCCCCGCCGAGGAAGGCGCCGATCCGCTGCCGCAGGCCGCGCGGGTCCAGTCCGTGGGCGGCGAGGTGCTCGTCCATCCGCCCGTAGCGGCGCAGCTCCTCCCGGGCCACGCCCAGCCCCAGGACCCGGTGGGGGACGGCGGCGAGCGCGTCATTGGCCGCACCCGTCGAGGTACCCGCGAGATACGGCTCCACGATCACGACATCGGCCGCGTCCTGCCCGGCCACCGCCTGCCGCAGGCTCCGTGCGTCGAACGGGCGGACGGTCGTCGCGTACAGCACGGTCGTGTCCAGTCCCTCGGCGGCGGCGAGCACAGGGTCGAGCATCGGTCCCACCGCCACGACCACACCCCGCCCGCCCTCGCGCACGGTGGCGAACCGGCCCGTGCCGCCCACCGGCCGCGCCCGGCCGTTGGACTGGACCGAGAGCCGCACGTACACCCGCCCGTCTCCGGCCACCGCCTCCCTCAGCAGCGTCTCCGCCTCGTCCGGGTGGCCCGGTACGTGAACGGTCCAGCCGTCCAGGGTGTCCATGAGCGCCACATCGCCGGGCGCCATGTGCGTGAACCCGCCGGCCGGCCAGTCGTACGAGGCCCCGGCGCTCACCAGCACCCCGCCGACGCCCTGGTGCCCGAAGTCCAGCTTCACCTGCTCGAACGGCCGCTCCACCAGGAAGCTCGCGAAGGTGTGCACGACGGGCCGCATCCCCGTGAGGGCCATCCCGGCCCCGGCCCCGATCAGCAACTGCTCCCGGATGCCGACATTGACGACCCGGTCGGGGTGGTCCCGCTCGGCGCGGGCGAATCCGTCCCGGCTGACCTCCGCGAGGACGAGCGCCAGGCGCGGGTCCTCGTCGAGCAGCCGGGTGGTGGTGGCGATGAACCGGTCACGCATCGTGTCCATGGCAGAGGTCCTTCTTCTCGGTCCGAAAAGGGGCGGGTGAGGGGGCGGCGGGTTCGGCGGAAGGGCGAGGAGCGAGGATCAGCGCTTGGGAGCGACCCGGGCGACGACGGCCCGTGGCCGTCCGGGGTGCGGCGCGGTGAAGGCGGCGTACAACGCCTCGTGGTCCCGCCCGTCCACCGAGTCGACCGACCAGCCCGCCGTGGCGAACCGCTCGGCGATCCCGCCGGGGCGTCCGTACGTCGCCGAGGCGTTGTCGATCACCACGGTGTGCAACTGGTCGAGCCCGGCCGGGCCTGCGTAGGCGATCGCCTCGTGATTGCTGCCCTCGTCCAGCTCCGCGTCCCCGGTCAGCACCCAGACCCGGGGCTCGCGCAGCCCCTGGGCCCGCAGCCCCAGCACGCTCCCCACGGCGAGCGGAAGCCCGTGCCCCAGAGACCCGCTGCCGATCTCGACCCCCGGCACCAGCATCCGGTCGGGATGGTGCCCGAGCGGCGACTCGTACGAACCGAACCCCGCCAGCACCCCCTCCTCGAAGAAGCCCCGCGCCGCCAGCACCGCGTAGTACGCCATCGGGCCGTGCCCCTTCGACAGCAGAAAACGGTCCCGGCCGGGCGCGTCCGCGGTCTCCGGTGTGACCCGCAGCACCCGGTCGTACAGCACCCACAGGGCATCCAGCGTGGAGGTGGCCGCGGGCCCGTGCTTCTCGTCGCCGGTCATCAGGCTCATCAGCCGGGGCAGGTCGCGGTATCCGGACGCCGGCGCGGTGATCGTGTTCGTCATGCGCCGAGCGTCTGACATCAAGTGCGCTTGAGGTCAAGCGGTGAATGCGTTCGTGACCACCCTGTGGAGTGCGGTATTGTTCTCATGCGCGTTCAGCCAGGGGGAAACCCCAGGTCAGACGGGCATCGGGACGTGGCGCAGCTTGGTAGCGCACTTGACTGGGGGTCAAGGGGTCGCAGGTTCAAATCCTGTCGTCCCGACTGGAGACAGTCGTAGATCAGGGCCGGTTTCGGAGACATCCGAAGTCGGCCCTTGATCATTTTTGGGGACCAGTTGGGGACCAACTGGAGGTCCGGCGTCCTTGACCAGGTCAGCGGGTCATGACGATGGGACTCGGCAGCGAGCGTGGTGCGCGCAGCGCGCTGAGGCGGGCGGAGAGCGCCGCCCCGGCTGCCGTGATTTTGTGGACATCCGGGTGAAGGTAGCGCTGGGTGGTGGTCAGTGAACCGTGGCCGGCGATTCTGCGGAGGATGTGTACGTGGACCCCGGCGTCGGCGAACCAGGTCAGGCCGGTGTGTCGGAGGTCGTGGTGGCGCAGGCGCTCGTAGCCGAGCTCGGTGACGACGTCGTCCCAGTGGGTGGCGTCGCGCAGCACGGCGGTGGAGATGCGTCCGCCGCGCGGGCCGGTGAACAGGCGGGCGTCCGGGTCGCGGCCGGCGGACAGGATGCGCTGGGCGACGAGGGGACGGATCTCCTCGATGATGGGAACCTTGCGGGCCCGCATGCCCTTGGTCCCCTTGTCGGTCAGTCCACCGAGTGTGGTCTGACGCCGCACGGTCCAGATTCACTGGGTGGTGTCGATGGCCCCGACGCTGCGACCGCGACGTGGCCCACGGCGGGCACGGCACGCATCCGCCAGCCTGACAGGTAGGGGTCGAGTGTTTGCAACTCCAAGCCACGCAGGGCAAGTTCCCTGATCGCGTTGCCGTATTCGGCGCGCTTCATTGTGGCGAGCGACGAAGGCAGCCCTGCCTCAGCTGCCTCGATGATGGACTGAGCCACTCGTGCGCCTTGTCCTCGTCGGCCTTCCCCCGGACAGGGGCAGACGCCGCTTTGTAGCCGGATCGAACCAGCGGCCTCGGGGACCAGGTTCGACGAACTCGCCGACCGCTACTGGGCGGAGTCGCCTGGCCCCCTGGTCCACCGGCTCCGCGAACCAACCGAAGGAGCACTCGTCAGACATTCCTTCGCCGCACGTCGGGAGAGGGCGGCGTGCGTGACGTTGGCGCGCGCCGGGTCCGGGTGGGGGCGGTCGTGCCTGGTCCCGGTCCCGGCAGCGCGAGCGGAGGTGTTACACGCTGTGGTGGCGGAGGTCGAAGCGGTCCAGGTCCATCACTTTGGTCCAGGCGGCTGCGAAGCCCTGAAGGAACTGGTGTTTCCCGTCGTCGGAGGCGTAGATCTCGGCGATGGCACGGAGTTCGGCGTTGGAGCCGAAGACGAGGTCGGTGCGGCTGCCCGTCCAGCGCTGTTTGCCGGTCGCGGTGTCCACGCCTTCGAAAATCTCCGGATCGTGGTCGGTAGGGGTCCAGGTCAGTTTCGGGTCGAGCAAATTGGCGAAGAAGTCGTTGGTCAGGGCACCGGGGGTGTCGGTGAGGACGCCCATGGCCGACTTCTGGTACGTGGCGCCGAGAACACGCAGACCACCCACCAGAACGGTCATCTCCCTCGGGGTGAGACCGAGCAGGTCCGCCCTGTCGACGAGACGGTACTCGGCCGGAAGAGTGTCGTCCTTGCCCAGGTGATTGCGGAAGCCGTCGGCAGCCGGTTCCAGAAAGGCGAGGCCGTCGACGTCGGTCTGGTCCTGGGTGGCGTCGACCCGGCCGGGGGTGAAGGCGACCCGGAGCTCGTGGCCGGCGTCGGCGGCGGCCTTTTCGACTGCCGTCGTGCCGGCCAGGACGATGAGGTCGGCCGTGGAGACGCCGTGGCCCGCGGGCCGGGACGAGTTGAACGTCTCACGGAGGTGCTCCAGCTGTGCCAGCAGGGACGTCAACCGGTACGGCTCGTTGACGCTCCAGCCGTTCATGGGCTCCAGCCGGATGCGGGCACCGTTCGCACCGCCTCGCTTGTCGCTGCGCCGGAAGGTGGATGCGGACGCCCATGCCAGCCACACGAGATCGGCGACCGGCAGGGCCGACGCCAGGATCATGGATTTCAGCTCCTCGACGGCGGTGTCGTCGAGCGGGGCATCCACGGGATCGGGGAGGGGGTCCTGCCACAGCAGGTGCTCCGAGGGTACCTCCGGCCCCAGATATCGGGTGACGGGGCCCATGTCGCGGTGGGTCAGCTTGAACCAGGCGCGGGCGAAGGCGTCGGTGAACTCGTCGGGGTGATCGAGGAATCGGCGGCAGATACGGGCGTAGTCGGGGTCCACACGCATCGCCACGTCGGTGGTGAGCATGGCCGGAGTACGCCGAGCCGTGGGATCGTGGGGGTCGGGCACGGTGCCTTCTCCGGCACCGTTCTGGGGGCGCCACTGGTGGGCACCGCCCGGACTGGTGGTGAGTTCCCACTCGTACCCGAGGAGGATCTCGAAGTAGCGGTTGTCCCAGCGGGTCGGGGTATCGGTCCAGATCACTTCAAGGCCACTGGTGGTGGTGTCGTTGCCGGTGCCGGACCCGAAAGTGCTCTTCCAGCCGAGGCCCTGCTGTTCGATCGGAGCCGCTTCGGGTTCGGGGCCGAGTCTGTCGGTACCGGAGGCGCCGTGAGTCTTGCCGAAGGTGTGACCGCCGGCGCACAGGGCGACGGTCTCTTCGTCGTTCATCGCCATGCGGGCAAAGGTCTCGCGGATGTCGGTGGCCGACGCCATCGGATCGGGGTTTCCCCGAGGGCCCTCGGGGTTGACGTAGATCAGGCCCATGGTGTCGGCGGCCAGCGGGGTGAACAGTTCGCCGTCGTCCTTGTGCCGTTCGTCAGTGAGCCAGTTCGTCTCCGGGCCCCAGTAGACGGCTTCGTCGGGGCCCCAGACCTCTTCCCGGCCGCCGCCGAATCCGACCGTGTCCAGGCCCATCGATTCCAGAGCGACGTTGCCGGAGAGCACCATGAGGTCGGCCCAGGACAGGGCCCGCCCGTACTTCTGCTTCACCGGCCACAGCAGCCGACGGGCCTTGTCCAGGTTGACGTTGTCCGGCCAGCTGCCGACCGGGGCGAAGCGCTGCAGGCCGGCGCCGTTGCCTGCGCGGCCGTCGGTCGCCCGGTAGGTGCCCGACAGGTGCCACGCCATCCGGATGATGAACGGTCCATAGTGACCGAAGTCGGCGGGCCACCAGGCCTGGGACGTCGTCAGCGTGTGCGCGATGTCGTTCTTGACCGCTTCCAGATCGAGTGCGCCGAAGGCTTCGGCATAGTCGAACCCTTCGCCGTAGGGATCGCTGTTGCGCTCGTGCCGGCGCAGGACTTCGAGATTGAGACGGTTCGGCCACCACTGCCGGATGCCGTCGCCCTTCATCGGGTCGGCGGCGGCCTGCTGCACGGGGCAGCCCTCGGCCGCCGGGTCCGTATTGTCGGGCAGCGACTTCATGTCGGCTGGTACGCGCTCTTCGTGCACGGGGAGACCTTTCTGGCGAGGAGAGGGGGAAGGAATATTCGGCGGGGACTGTGTGCGTGCGCCGACCGGCGCGGTCGTCACAGGTCCCGGCTCCGGGCTCATGAGCGGGCTGCGACGAGACCGGGCCGGGCGCGTCGGGCTTCACCGGGAGAGTGCCGTCCGGGCCAGGGGCCCGCGCACGAATCCGGTGACCGAGCTGTCGGAGAACGCGCGCACCTGTCTGTCAGAGACGGGGGAACCGGAACGCCCCCTTCCCGTCGCCCAGTTGCAACCAGAGGTGTCCGGGCTGTTCGACCAGGCGAAGAGCCAGCGCCTCACAGCCGGGGCAGCGCCCGGTGAGCCCGGGATTTGGCCCGTAGACGCGCAGTTGCGCAAGCGAACCGGTCAGCCCGCAGTGGGGGCAGCGCCGCCGGGCGATCGTCGGATCCACGGCGAAGATCTGTGACAGGGGCCCGGCAAGAGCGTTGCCGTCACGAGGTGAGGGGGAGGTCACGTGTGCTCCAGGGGCAGGGGCTGCACGCGGCAGCTACGAAGACGGCGGTCAGCCGAAGCGCTCGGCGCGGATGCGCTCGGGGGCGAAGCCGACGCGGACGAGGAGATCGGTGGCGTGCTCCACGAAGCCGGTGGGGCCGCAGACGAAGCACAGAACTGAATCGCGCGCGGACCGCCCCGGCGGCAGTAGATCGTCGGCGGTGATCCGACCCGGAGGCCGGGACGAGCCGGTCGGCACGCGGCGGGTGAAGACGATGCGCGAGGCCGGGGGCGAGTCGGTGTCCGGCATGAGTTCGTCGCGGTACCAGACCTGATCGGGGTCGCGGACCGAATAGAGCAGCCCCATCGGCGCGGCGGATCCCGTCACACGGTGGGCGCGCATCATGGCCATCAGGGGCACGATGCCGCAGCCTCCCGCCACCAGCAGCACCGGGTCGGTCTGCTCGGCCCGCCAGACGAACCACCCGCCCAGTGGGCCCATCACCTCGACCTCGGCACCGACCGGAAGGTCCCGTGCGAGGTAGGGGGAGACCTCGCCGCCCGGGACGGCCTGCACGCCCAGCTCGATGTCGGTCCCCATCGTGGGCGCGGCCAGGGAGTAACTGCGTACGGCCTGGTAGCCGTCGTCCGCGCTCAGCCGTACGTCCACATGCTGACCGGCGAGGTGGCCGGGCCACTGGGGGACGTGGAACCGCAGTGAGCGGCCCGTCGGGGACTGATCGTCCCGCCCGACGAGGCGGGCCCTCCACCATGCACTCACGGGTCAGTCGCTCCAGCCCCGCTGCTCGCGCCAGGGATCGCCGTAGTTGTGGTACCCCACGGATTCCCAGAAGCCCGGTTCGTCCTGCTGGGTGAGAGTGAGCCCGGTGACCCACTTCGCGGACTTCCAGAAATACAGGTGCGGAACCAGCAGGCGGACGGGCCCGCCGTGTTCGGGGGACAGCGGGGACCCGTCGAAGGTGTGGACGAGCCACGCCTTGCCTTCCAGCAGGTCGTCGAGGGGCAGGTTGGTGGTGTAGCCGCCCTCGCTGCGGGCCACGGCGAAGTCCGCCGTGCTCTCCACACCGGCGAGGAAGGCGTCCAGCGACACACCGCGCCACGCGGTGTCGAACTTCGACCACCGGGTGACGCAGTGGATGTCGACGGTCACGTCCTCCTGGGGGAGCGCCGTCATGGCGCCCCAGTCCCAGCGACGGGTCCGCCCGTCCTCCGCCGTGACCGTGAAGGACCAGTCCTCGGTGCTGATCTGTGGAGTCGGCCCGGCCGAGAGAACGGGAAATGAATCCGTCGGGTACTGCCCCGGCGGAAGCCGCTCCCCGAATCGGTGCGTAAGGCCGTGGAAGCCCGGGGAAAGACCACTCATGTGTGCCTGCCTTCACGTTCCCGACCGGCGTGATGGGTACCGCCGGAACGACCGTTCACTCACAAGCTCCCACCTCCGTCGGCTGCCGGCGGAGGTGGGTCACCGGACGGACGGACCCGGTCAGCTCCTGAGGAAGTCCAGCAGGTCCTTGTTGAACTTCTCCTTGTCGCCCGGCACCAGCGCGATGCCGTGGGAACCGCCCTCGTAGACCTTGAGGGTGGCGTTCGGGATGAGTTTCGCCGACTTGCGGCCGGTCGCGTCGATCGGGACGACCTGGTCGTCGTCGCCGTGCACCACCAGGGTCGGTACGTCGAACTTCTTCAGGTCCTCGTGGAAGTCCGTCGAGGCGAACGCATCCACGCAGTCCACGCCGCCCTCGATGGTCTGCGCCATGGCCATGTACCAGAAGGCGTCCTTGTTGCCCTGGGTGACCTTGTTCCCCTCCCGGTTCGCGCCGAAGAACCCGACGGCCGTGTCCTTCCAGAACTGCGAGCGCTCGGCCAGGATGCCGTTCTTGATGTCGTCGAAGACGCTCTGCGGCACGCCCTCCGGATTGTCCGCCCCCTGGAGCATCAGGGGCGGGACCGCCGACAGCAGCACGGCGGACTTGATGCGATCGGTGCCGTGTCGGCCGATGTACCGGGCCAGTTCGCCGCCGCCCATCGAGTGCGCGACCAGCGTGACGTCGCGCAGGTCGAGCTGCGTGATCAGATCGTTCAGGTCATCGGCGAAGGTGTCGAAGTCGTATCCGTCGTACACCGGTGTCGACCGGCCGTGACCGCGCCGGTCGTGGGCGATGCCGCGGTACCCCGCGTCGGCCACGGCCTTCAGCTGGTCCTGCCAGGCGTCGCCGTTGAGCGGCCAGCCGTGGATGAAGACCACGGGGCGCCCCCGACCCCAGTCCTTGTAGAAGATCTCGACACCGTCGCGGGTGGTACAGACCGGCATGAAAGTCTCCCGTGCTCGCGCGGCAGCCCCGCCACCTTGTGACCCGCATGGATGAGAGCTCTTCCAGCCTTCGCTGGAGCCGCTGGGCGACCACGGCTCGCGAGCCCCTTCTTCCCCATCGTCCACACATCGGGCACCCGCGCATCCCTACGCCGCCGAAGGCGCCGCGCACCGCCCCTCGAACAGCCGAAGCGTCATCGATGGGACGGTGTGCGGCCGGCACGCGCGCCGGCCGCACAGCGTTCACCTGAACCGGCTCCCCGGCGATCGCTCCGCGCTGCGGATCCCATGTCCCTCGCGTCGGCCGAGTCGCGCTCCGAGCGATCTGTACTGTCGGAGTACTCCCGGCCCCATCACTTCTCCCACCGTGGCAACGGGGTGGGTCGAGCGACGCACCTCACTCGCCTCCGGCCACCGCTTCGGCCGCATGCCGGCGCAGCGCGACCCGGGCCGGTACCCCCGTCGAGGCCAGAGCCAGGCCGGCCGCCGAGGCGAGCACCGCCGCATACGTGGTCGGCGGGATGAACGGGGCGGCGGGTCGCAGGTTCGAATCCTGTCGTTCCGACTGGAGGAAGTCGCAGATCAGGGGCGGTTTCGGAGACATCCGAAACCGCCCCTTGATCGTTTTGGTGACGGGTCGTGCAGCGTCCGCGTCCTGCGCGGAACTGAGCGCCGCCCGTCCGTCGATCAGCGCGACACCCCGCTCGGAGCCCGGGCCTGCCGGGCGGTAGCCGCGCAGGCCGGTGGGCGTTGCCGGTGGGGCCGGGCGCCGGCACCGGGCTGAGGGGCGACGTCCGCTACGGGCGCTGCCTCACCCGGACGATGCCCCTGTCCACCACGTAGGACAGACGGGCGCTTGCGCACCCCGGCCTGCCGGCCAGGCGAACTGCACTGCAGGGCAATGCGGTTCGACGCATCGCTACTTCCACACCACGGCCACCACCACCGCGGCGGCCGTGACCGTGGCCACCGCGTAGAAGGCCCAGGCCGCTCTGGTGCGCATGCCGATCAGGGCGATGAGAGCCACGAGGACGTCGAGGCCGAGTTTCACGGCCATCTTGGCGTGCGGGACGGGCAGGTCGAGGTCGAGGCGGGTCCAGACGAGGCCGATGCCGGTGACCAGCTGGACGACCGCGCTGGTCACCATGTAGTCGCCGGTCACGGGGTCCTTGCCCCGCAACTGGTAGAAGATGCCGCCGAGGATCGCGGCGAAGCCGAAGAGGTGGAAGACGAGGAAGATGTAGCGGAGCGTTTCCATGGCGGGGTCCTCCTGTGCGAGGTGATGAGGGGAACGGGGCGGGACGAGGCGTCGGCTCAGCCGGTGAAGGGGGCGGGCCGAAGCGGCCCCGGGCGGTGAACGCGGCCAGGGGCGGGCAGGCGACGCCGCCGGTGATCGGGGCCCGCTCGTCCCTGAGCGGTCGCGTCGCGGCGGCGCGGACGAGCAGGGCGGCGAGGCCGCAGGCCGCGCGCGGGACCTGGGCGGGGGCGTTGCCGAGGAGTGCGTGGAGGATCAGGCCGGCCGCGGCGAACACGTCGACGCGGCCGGTGGCCTTGAGGGCGCCGGGGGCTGAAGTCCCTCGCCCGCCGCTCGGACGCGTCGGCCGAGGCCGGCTTCTCGCGGGGAACGGACATCGTGGAGCTGTGCACGAGGCGGACGGCTGCCGGCGCTCCGGCGGTGATCCTCTGCTCGATGTTCATGGACAACTCCCTGCTCGGTGTCTTCTGGACCCGGGACGAGGCAGTGGCCGGTTCTGTGACACGGCCGGGCCGGGATCGGAGGAGACGCGCGTCACATCGCGGCAGAACGGGGCGGAGCAGAACGGGGCGGGCCGCCGGCGGGCGGCTTCCGTGGAATCGCCGCAGCCCAGGACAGGAAATGCCATGGGCTTCTGCGGAATCGCCGCAGCCCAGGGCGGGAAATGCCATGATCCGAAAGCGGGGCCCGGCACCGGGACCCGCACGAGGGATGCGGACACATGGGGGAGCAGGGCGTGGACAGGGCCGAGGAGTTCGAGGATCTGAGACCTCTGCTGTTCTCGATCGCGTACCGGATGCTGGGCAGCGTCAGCGAGGCGGAGGACGCCGTGCAGGAGACCTGGCTGCGCTACGCCACCTCGTCCACGCGGCCGGACTCCGTCAAGGCGTACCTGGCGACCACGGTGACCCGGATCTCGGTCGACGTCCTGCGGTCCGCGCGGGTGCGGCGCGAGGCATACGTCGGGCCCTGGCTGCCGGAGCCGTTGCTCGACGATCCGTACGAGGACCCGGCGCGCGCGGCGGAGCTGACCGACTCCGTGTCGATGGCGGCGCTGCTGCTCCTGGAACGGCTCAGTCCGCTGGAGCGCTCGGTCTTCGTGCTGCGGGAGGTCTTCGCCTTCGGCTTCGACGACGTCGCCGCGGCGGTGGACCGTTCACCGGCGGCCTGCCGGCAACTGCTCGTCCGGGCACGCCGGCACATGGACGAGGGCCGCCCCCGGTTCGACGTGGACCGGGAGAAGCGGGACGAGCTGGCGCGGCGGTTCTTCGACGCGATGGCGCAGGGGGACATGGACGGGCTGCGGACGATGCTCTCCGCCGATGTCCAGCTCGTCGGCGACGGGGGCGGCAAGGCGCCGCAGTTGGCCCGGGCCGTCGCCGGTGCCGAGAAGGTCGCGCGTCTGCTGGCCGCCGCCCGTCCCGCGATGACGCGGGTGGGCATCACGTGCACGCCGCGTACGGTCAACGGCCAGCCCGGGGCGCTCTTCCACGACGGCGAGGGGAACGTGCTGGACGTCTTCGCCCTGGATGTGCGGGACGGGCAGGTCCACATGGTCCGCTCCGTCCTCAACCCGGACAAGCTGGCCCACCTCGGACCCGTGGCCGATGTCTGGGCGGTCCACCGCGAGGTGCGGCGGGCTCGGCGGACGCCGGGGTGAGTGCGCCGACGCGACCGGATCGAGGTCGTCGTCCGTCTCCGCGGGGCCGCGAAGTGGCATACGGAGAGGGGTGCCCCGGCCCGCGCCCCCGAGAGGCCGACCGCCGGTAGGGCAGGTTCGCCGGTCGGCGGAGCACGGGCAGCCGCCGGGGCCCGGAGCGCTGGTCGGACGCTCCGGGCGCCGGGGTCCGGCGTCGGTCAGACGCTCCAGATCTCCTTCATCGTGGCCACGTTCCCCTGCGCGTCGCGCGTGATCTCGTAGATGCTGCCGAAGCAGCCGAACGGGGGTTCCACCTTGGGGTAGCCCTTGATGCTGGTCCCCAGCTCCTCGGCGAGGCAGCGGTCGATGTGGAGCGCCAGTTGATCGTGGTCGACGCGCTTCCACATGCCGGGGCCGTCGGCCAGGGCCAGATCGGCCTTGACGGTGTCCGGGAGGACGTAGTGCCGGGTCTCGGTGCCCTTCTCGGCCCCGTAGATCCAGTCGTTCGGTGTGCAGTGGGGCGTGGCGACGGCGGCTTCGAAGCCGGCGGCGTCCCGCATCAGTTCCACCTTGACGCGGAGGTGCCCCTCGGGCAGGACCGGCGGCTTCCCGCAGTTCTCGCCCGCTCCGTCCGCGTCGGCGGCCGGTGCGCTGCCGCCGTTGCTGTCCGCGTCCGGTGATCCGGAGTCCTCGGCCGCGGGCGAGGCGCTGGTGTCGGCGCCTCCGGTCGTGCCTGCGGCGTCGGTGTCGTCGGGGCCGCAGGCGGCCACACCGCTCAGGGCGGCGATCAGCGCTATCGCGCTGAGAACACGGCGATTTGAAGACATGGTCATTCCCCCGAATGAGATGTTCAGCGACGTGATCATGATTGATCGACGGGGCTTTCTACACCAGGGGGTTGTTGAATCGCCAATCGTCGAGGCCACGGGGCGGGACGGTTCGCCGTCCCCGACGGGACGCCGACGCGACGGCCGGGCGTCGAACGGCCGGCTCCGCTTCCCGGCCGGTACGGGAGCGGAGCCGACGGGCGGGTCTACTCGGCCTCGGGCTGGATGACGCCGTTCTCGTCCAGGGGCGGGTGCATCGCCATCGGGGTCTGGGTGTTGACGTCGGACGGGCGGGGGCCCTCCGGGCCCTCGGGGCCCCAGCGCAGGAGCCGCCGGGAGCGGACGATCCGGTACGTCGTGCCGCGTGCCTCGACCTCGTTGAGACGGCCGGCGCGCAGCCGGTCTGCGGCCTCGGTGAACTCCGCCAGCCGGTCCGCCACGGGACTGTCGCCCTCGGCGATCACGCTGTACGCGTCCACGCCGGCCGGCGCGTCGAAGGGGATCAGGCCGAGCAGGCGCGGCTCCATCCAGGTCAGGCTGTGGTAGAGCGCGCTCCGTGCGGCGTGGGCGGTGGTGTGGAGGCTGCCGCCCGGCCGCCAGTTCTTCTTTCCCGACCGTTCGACGACGATGAACGAGGCGGGCAGCAGCAGCACGTCGGGGTGGGTCTCCACGGCCCGCGCCGAATCGCCGCGCACGGCCGCGGGGAACCGCGTCCCGGTGTAGGCGAGGGAACGCATCGCCAGCCGCTCGGCCGCCTGGAGCGGGGAGATGGGCGCGTCCATGTCCAGGACGAGGTCCACGTCGAGCGGGTCGCTGACCCCGGGCTCCCAGTCGTCGTCCAGGGGATCGGGGTCGGTCGGGCGGGGCAGCTCGATGTTGCCGCTGCCGTCCATGCCCGCGTACTCCTCGGCCCTGACCACGCGGAAGCGGGTGTCGAGCACGGTCAGCTCGTTCACGTACTCCCGCTCCAGGCGGGAGACCGCCGCCAGTAGTCCGCGTCGCTCGGCCACGTCCTTCGCGTCGTCCTTCGCGCGGAACCACAGCAGCGAGTTGAGGCTGTCGCGGGCCTGTTGCGGGCAGCCGTGGATGATCGGGACGGCGACCCGCCACCGGGCGCCGTCCGCCGGACACTGTGTCGCCACACCGAACAAGGGGCCGCGCACGGCCAGGGATTCGTGCCGGACCGCCGCGTCCAGGGCGTCCGCCTCGATCGCGGCCTCGACCGGTTCCACCGGGATCCGCACCACGACCGGCTGTCCGAACGGCCCTTCGCTGTGATTGCTCATGGATCCATCCTGGCGCCAACTGCACTTCTCTATCCCGGTTTCGCCGGATTCACTCCTCCGAAGGCGGCCGTCCCCGGCATCCCTCGCAGGACGGGCGGCGTCCCTGGGACGCGTCCCGGCCGCTCGCGCGGGCGACGCACCCCAGATGGGAGGCGCCCTTGACGGCAGGGGCCCGGTCCGGGGCCGCCGACCTGCGCGGCCGTACGCGTTCCGGCCCCGGCCGGTCCGGTTCGGGACCGTCTCCCGCGCCGCATATTCTGTCCCTCGCGCCACTCGACTTGGGGAACTCGGGTGGGCGGGCACAGGACTGAGGGGGGCTCTTCCATGTCGAACCAGAAGAAGGCCGCCGACGCCGCCGCGTCGGCGCACGCACGGCTCAGCGCGGAGATGCGGCGGATCAAGGAGGTGTCGCAGCTCAGCTTCGGCGGGCTGGCCGACCGGACGCACTACAGCCGTTCGTCGTGGGAACGCTTCCTGAACGGCAAGCAGTTGCCGACCACCGTCGCCGTCGAGCAGCTCGCGGCCGTGGCCGGAACGGACCCCGAGCCGCTGCTCGGACTGCTGGCCGAGGCGACCGCCGTCCCGGCGGGCGGCACCGCACCGACCGCACCGGCCCCGGCCGCCGCACCGGTGGAGGAGCCGGGCACGGCCGCACGGCCCAAGACCGCGCAGCCCGTGAGAACCGTGACGGCGGAGCCCGCGGAGCGGAGCGCCGCGACGGACGCCGGGGGATCCCCCCGGCGGTCCACGTGGCGGCGCAGGTCCGCCGTGATCGGATACATCGCGGCCGGAGCGCTGATGGGCTCCGTCGCGACCGGCGTGGTCCTGCCCCTGGTCACCGACGCGGCGCACGGCGCGGACACCTCGGCGGGCGGGACGCGCGGCGCGGGGGCGGACGACGAGGGCACCGACCTCGTGCCCGGGGCCGGGGACATCCAGGTCAAGTGCACGTCCGACACCTGCATCCGCAACGATCCGCAGGCCATGGAGTGCCAGTGGGACGCCGAGACGGTGAAGAGCACCTTCCTGCGCGGCATGCACATCCAGCTCCGGTACAGCGCCGCCTGCCAGGCGGTCTGGGGGCGGATCGAGGGCGGCGCCGTCGGTGACAAGGTGACCATCCGGGACGCCCGGGGCAATGAACTGGAAGCCCTGATCCGCTTCGAGCACGACTCGTACACCAAGATGCTCGCCGTGTCCGAGGAGGCCCCGCTCGCCTCCATGAGCGTGTGCGGAGTGATCCCCAAGGAGAAGCAGCGGCAGTGCGCCCCGGAGGGCGCCGTCCAACTGCCCTGATCGCGCATCCCAACCAGCCGGGGCCGGCGCCTCCCCGGGGGCGCCGGCCCCGTCGTATGCGCGCGTCCCACGGCCGGACGGGACACGGGGGACCGTCCCTGGGACGGCGGGCCGGCGGGATCGCGCCCCGGCTGACCTACATTCGGGTCCCGCACCCCACGACCTCGGACCGTCCGTCGCGAACGGACCGGTCCGCGTGCCCGGCACCGTCCGGGCGACGGGTCCCGCCGGGGGTGCGGCTCCCCAGCCCTTCACACGCCGCCGTGCCCGCACGGCGGCACCAAGGAGACACATGTCGGACGACAGCCGCCCGGCCGCACACGCCGCCCCCTCCGGTGCCCGGGACTTCCAGGATCTGGTGACCGCCCGGATGAGCCGCCGGAACCTGCTGGTGACCGGTGCCCTCGTCGCCGCCCAGGTCGCGCTCTCCGGCGGTGCGACGGCCCTCGCCCGCACCGGAACCGGGACGGCCGGCCCGGGCTTCGTGCCCGTGGCGGCGAACTCGGCCGACCGCGTCACCGTGCCCGCCGGCCACCGCGTCCAGGTCCTCGCCCCGTGGGGCGCCCCGCTCTCCGCACGGGGCGGCCCCGCCTGGCGGCGCGACGGGACGAACACCGCCGCCGAACAGGCCGCCCAGATCGGCTCCCACCACAGCGGGCTCGCCTTCCTCCCGTCCGGCCGGGGCACCGGCGCCTCGCGGCGGGGCACGCTCCTGATCAACCACGAGTCGGTGGACCCCGTCCTTCAGTACGCGGGCGGCCGCGCCGGCGACCGTACGGTGTCCGCCGAGCAGGTCGCGAAGGGCCTCGCCGCGCAGGGCGTCACCGCGCTGCCGATCCGCCGGCGGGCAGACGGCAGCTGGGCCCCGGCGGGGCCGGGGTCCGCAGCCCGGATCACCGGCACCACCCCGGTGGTCTTCTCGGGCCCCCTGACCTCCGCGCACCCGGCCCTGCGGACCGGGGAGGCCCCCGTCGGCACCCTGAGCAACACCGGTCACGGGGTGACCCCCTGGGGCTCGTTCCTCTCCTGCGAGGAGAACGCCAACGGCTGGTTCGGCACCGAGGACCCGTCCTGGCGGCCCACCGCCACCCAGCGCCGCTACGGGCTGAGCGCACGGGGCCACGGACACCGCTGGCACACCGCCGCGCCCCGCTTCGACCTCGCCGCGACCCCCAACGAGCCGCACCGCTACGGCTGGATCGTCGAGGTGGACACCTCCGACCCCGCCGGAACGACCCCGGTCAAGCGGACCGCGCTGGGCCGCTTCAACCACTCCTCGGCGGCGGCCGGCGAGACCCGCGACGGACGCGTCGTCGTCTACAGCGGCGACGACCAGGACGGCGGCTACCTCTACAAGTTCGTCGGCGACAGCCCCTGGAAGAGCGTCCGGGCCCGGGGCCGCAGCCCGCTGGACCACGGCGTCCTGCACGTCGCCCGGTTCCACGAGGACGGCACGGGGGAGTGGCTGCCGCTCGTCCACGGCCGGGCGGCGCTCACCACCGCGCTCGGCTGGAAGGACCAGGCCGATGTCGTCCTGAGGGCCCGCGAGGCCGCCGACGCGCTCGGTGCCACCCGCATGGACCGGCCGCAGCAGATCGCCGTCAGCCCGGTCGACGGCACCGTGCACTGCGCCCTCGCCAACGGCTCGGGCGGCCACTCCCACGCGGTGGGGCCCCGCGACGCCAACCCGTACGGCCACATCGTGCGCTGGCAGGAGGAGACCGGCACCGGGACGGGCTTCCACTGGGACGTCTTCCTGCTCGGCGGCGACCCCGCGCTCGACCCCGAGGTCCGGGCCGACGCGTACGGACAGTTCGCGGCACCGAAGGGGCTGGCGTTCGGCAGCGCGGGACAGCTCTGGATCAGCACCGGCATCTCGGCCGACGCGCTGAACCGCGCCGAGCGCGGCCACGCCGCCCTGGGCAACAACGCGCTCCTGGCCGCCGACCCCCGTACCGGACGGGTCAGCCGCTTCCTCACCGCGCCGCGCGGCGCCGAGGTCACCGGGGTGAGCAGCACTCCCGACGGGCGCACCCTCTTCGTCAACATCCAGCACCCGGGTTCGGCGACCGCGGCATGGGGCGCCCCCACCGCCGCGAACCCGGCGGCGGTCAGCGACTGGCCGGACCGCGCCCGCCACGGCCGCCCCCGCTCGGCCACGATCGCCGTCCGCCGCGAGGACGGGGGCGTGATCGGCGCGGTCTGAGACCGCACGCCGCCTCCCCTCCGCCCCCGTCAGCCCGCCCCATACGCCGAACGCGTACGGAGAGAACCAGTCCCATGGTCACCATCGTCAGCCGCGAGGAATGGGGCGCCAAGCCCCGCAAGAAGCCCGAGACGGATTCCTTCTCCCCCTGGCTGGGAGGAACGATCATCCACCACCTGGGTCCGGGCAAGCAGGCCCAGAGCCACCACGACGACTGCTACGCGCACATGCGGGACATCCAGAACGAGCACATGTACCCGCCGTTCTGGTCCAACGACGACGTGTACGACGACATCGCGTACAGCTATCTCGTCTGCAACCACGGCATCGCCTTCGAGGGCCGGGGCAGCAGGGTCCGGTCCGCCGCCAACGGGACCAAGACCCCCGGAGCCAACCAGAACTACTTCGCCGTCTGCGGGATGATGGGGCTGGAGGACGACGTCCACGGCGAGATGATCAGCACCATCCGCGACATGGTCGCCTGGCTGCGGGCGAACGGCCAGGCCGGCTACCAGGTTCTGGGCCATCGGGACGTCTTCAACACCGAGTGCCCCGGAAAGCTCTACCCGTACGTCCAGAGCGGAGCGTTCTACGCGCCCCCGCCGGGCGGGGGCGGCGACGAGGAACTGCCGCTGCCGCCCAAGCCGGGCCAGTCCCTCTTCTTCTACAGCCGCAGCGAATGGGGTGCCCGGCCGCCGAGGGAGGTCACCCGGGTCGACCCGTCCGCGCGCACCGGCTTCACCGTGCACTACTCGGCGGGGCCCACGTCCCAGACGGTCCGTCAGATCCAGAACTACCACATGGATTCCAACGGCTGGTCGGACATCGGCTACAACTTCCTCGTCGACCACGACGGCCGGATCTTCGAAGGGCGCGGCTGGGACGTGGTCGGGGCGCACGCCACGGGGCACAACACGACCCACATCGGCGCCTGCTTCATCGGGTACGACGGGGACGCCACCCCGCGCGCCCTCTCGGCGCTGCGCGCCCTGTACCTGGAGGCGAACCGCCGCACGGGCCGCACCCTGGAGAAGACCTGGCACAGCGGGCTCTCCGGGCAGTCGACCCAGTGCCCGGGGTCGGCGCTGCGGGCCTGGGTCCAGGGCGGGATGGACGCGGCGCTCATCCCGGTGCAGGGCGGCGTCGGCGGGTCGAGCGGGGGCAGCGCCGGCGGTGGGGGCGGCGGGATGACGTCCGTGCGTTCGGTGGCGGCCCAGCAGATGGCGGTCAACGGGATGGGGTACAGCCCGGCG